>VGIA01000007.1 GCA_016868105.1 Betaproteobacteria bacterium
CCGGCCAGCAGCTGCGACACGTAGGAAGCCTTCGGGTCGCCGCCCTTGCGGCTCTCGATGGTGGCGGCGATGCGCTGCAGCGTTTCGTAGATGCCCGGTTTCATGCCTGCCCGCCTTTCTTGCCGCTCTGAGTCCCATAGATCGCCGCCGGATCCTTCAGCACCGGATCGGTCTCCATCCACTTGCCGTTCTCCAGCCTGCGATAGAAGCAGCTCGCGCGCCCGGTGTGGCAGGCAATGCCGCCCACCTGCTCCACCTGCAGCAGCAGGGTATCGGCGTCGCAATCCAACCTGATCTCGCGCACCTTCTGCGTGAAGCCCGATTCCTCGCCCTTGTGCCAGAGCTTCGAGCGCGAGCGCGACCAGTACACCGCCTCGCCGGTCGCGGCGGTCTTCGCCAGCGCGTCGCGGTTCATCCAGGCGAGCGTCAGCACGCGGCCGCTGGCGGCATCCTGCGTCACCACCGGCACCAGGCCCTGGTCGTTCCAGGGCACTTCGTCCAGCCAGTCCGCCGGCGCGGTCACAGGCGCACCTCGATGCCGCGGTCGCGCATGTGTTCCTTGGCTGAGCGCACGGTGAAGTCACCGAAGTGGAACACGCTGGCAGCCAGCACCGCGTCAGCGCCGCCCTGCAGCACGCCGTCGGCCAGGTGCTCGCGCGAGCCCACGCCGCCGGAGGCGATCACCGGCACCGTGACCGCGTCGGCCACGGCGCGGGTTAACGCGAGGTCGAAGCCCTCGCGCGTGCCGTCGCGGTCCATGCTGGTGAGCAGGATCTCGCCCGCGCCCGCCTCCACCATGCGCCGCGCCCAGGCCACTGCGTCCAGGCCGGTGGGCCTGCGACCGCCGTGGGTGAAGACTTCCCAGCCAGCGCCGGATTTCTTGGCGTCGATGGCGACGACGATGCACTGGTTGCCGACAATCGAGGAGGCCTCGTGCACCAGCTCCGGGTTCTGCACCGCCGCGGTATTGATGGAAACCTTGTCGGCACCGGCATTGAGCAGGCGCCGCACGTCGGCCAACTTGCGCACGCCGCCGCCGACGGTGAGCGGGATGAACACCTGCGCCGCCACCGCCTCGATGACGTGCAGCAGGATGTCGCGGCCATCGGAGCTCGCGGTGATGTCGAGGAACGCGAGTTCGTCCGCGCCCTCGGCGTCGTAGCGCGCGGCGATCTCCACCGGATCGCCGGCGTCGCGCAGCTGCACGAAGTTGACGCCCTTCACCACCCGCCCCGCGGTGACATCGAGGCAGGGAATCACCCGCTTGGCCAAGCCCATGTCAGCCCCCCCCGAGCGCCTTGTCGGCGGCCGCCTGGGCCTTCTTGAAGTCGAGCGTGCCCTCGTAGAGCGCGCGCCCGGTGATGACGCCGATGACGCCCTCGGCGGACAGCTTCTGGCAGATGGACTGCAGGTCCTTGATGTTGTTCAGGCCGCCGCTGGCGATGACCGGGATGCGGGTCTGCTGCGCCAGCTTGAGCGTGGCCTCGATGTTGACCCCGGTCATCGTGCCGTCACGGCCGATGTCGGTGTAGATCAGCGCCTCGGCGCCGTAGTCCTCGAATTTCTTCGCCAGGTCCGCCACTTCATGCCCGGTCATCTTCGACCAGCCCTCGACCGCCACCTTGCCGTCCCTGGCGTCCAGGCCGACGACGATGTGGCCTGGAAACGCGCTGCAGGCGTCCTGCAGGAAGCCGGGGTTCTTCACCGCGGCGGTGCCGATGATGACGTAGGCGACGCCGGCATCGATGTAACCCTCGACCGTGTCCAGGTCGCGGATGCCGCCGCCCAGCTGGATCGGCGTCTTGTCGCCCACCGCGGCGATCATCTCCCGGATCACCTTCTGGTTCTTCGGCTTGCCGGCCACCGCGCCGTCCAGGTCCACGATGTGCAGGCGACGCGCGCCCAGGCCGGACCAGTTGCGCGCCATGGCGACCGGATCCTCGGAGAACACGGTCGCGGAGTCCATGCGCCCCTGCACCAGGCGCACGCAGTGGCCGTTCTTCAGGTCGATGGCAGGGATGATGAGCACGTGAGGCGGAAATTCAGGGACGCCACTGCACAAAATTCGACAGCAGCCGCAAGCCGGAGTTCTGGCTCTTCTCGGGGTGGAACTGCACGGCGAAGATGTTATCCCGCGCCACCGCGCAGGTAAAGCGCCCGCCGTAGTCGCAGGTCGCCGCGGTGAGCGCGCCCTGCGCGGGCTGCGGATAGTAGCTGTGCACGAAATAGAAGCGGCTGCGCTCCTCGATGCCCCGCCAGAGGAGGTGCGCTCGCTCCTGGAACACCTCGTTCCATCCCATGTGCGGAATCTTCAATCCGCTGACCTGGAAGCGCGGCACGCCTCCGGGAAGCAGGGCGAGGCCCGCGGCGTCGCCCTCCTCGCCGCGCTCGAACAGCATCTGCAGGCCGATGCAGATGCCCAGGAACGGCTTGGCACGGGTGGCCTCGATCACCGCCTCGCGCGCGCCGCTGGCGGCCAGCTGGCGCATGCAGTCGGGCATGGCGCCCTGTCCGGGAACCACGACGCGCTCGGCCGCGAGGATCGCCTCCGGGTCGGAAGTCACCAGCACCTGGTCGCGCGGCGCCACCCGCTCCAGCGCCTTGGAAACCGAGCGCAGGTTGCCCATGCCATAGTCCACCACCGCGATTCTCACCACCAGCTCCCGGCTAGAGCACGCCTTTGGTGGAAGGGATCGCGCCCGCGGCGAGCGCATCGGGCTCCGCCGCCATGCGCAGCGCGCGCGCGAAGGCCTTGAACATGGTCTCGCACTGGTGGTGCGCGTTGTCGCCGCGCAGGTTGTCGATGTGCAGCGTCACCTGGGCGTGGTTGACGAAGCCCTGGAAGAACTCGCGCGCGAGGTCAGCGTCGAACTCGCCGATCAGCGCGCGTGTGAACTCGACCTGGTAGATGAGGCCGGGACGGCCGGAGAAGTCGATCACCACCCGCGACAGCGCCTCGTCCAGCGGCACGTAGGCGTGGCCGTAGCGGCGCAGGCCCGCCTTGTCGCCGATCGCCTTCGCGAACGCCTGGCCCAGGGTGATGCCGATGTCCTCGACGGTGTGATGGGCGTCGACGTGCAGGTCGCCCCTGGCCTCGATCTCCAGGTCGAGCATGCCGTGGCGCGCCACCTGGTCGAGCATGTGCTCCAGGAACGGGATGCCGGTGGCGAGCTTCGCCACGCCCCTGCCGTCCAGGTTGATCCGGACCCGGATCTGCGTTTCCTTGGTGTCGCGTTGGATCTCGGCGGTTCTCATTTCAGGGCCTCGCTCAGTACCGCCACAAGTATACGGTTCTCCTCCGGCGTGCCGATGCTCAGGCGCAGGCAATTCGCGAGCGCCGGCGGGCCGCCGTCGAAATTGCGCACCAGCACCCCTTGCGCGCGCAAGGCCTCGAACACGCGCGTGCCGGAGCCCGCCGGCCCGTGCACGCGGGCGAGGAAGAAATTCGCCACCGACGGATACAGCGTGATCCCGGGCAGGCGCTCGAGCAGCGGCCGCAGGCGCTCACGCTCGGCCAGCACCCGGGCGGATTGCTCGTCCAGCACCTTCTTGTTCTGGAGCAGCGTGAACGCCACCGCCTCGGTGAGGACATTGATGTTGAACGGCGAGCGGGTCTTGTTGAAGGCGTCGATCCATTCGGGGCGGCCGCAGGCGTACCCCAGGCGCAGGCCGGCCATGCCGATCTTGGACACCGTGCGCATCACAACGAGGTTCTCGAACTCGGCCAGGCGGGGCATGAACGTGCCGCCGGCGAAGGGCTGGTAGGCCTCGTCGAGCACCACCAGTCCCGGCGCCGCGCGCAGGATGCGCTCGATGTCGGCGACCGGGAACGCGTTGCCGGTCGGGTTGTTCGGGTAGGCGATCCACACCAGCGCCGGTTGCTCCTTCGCCATCGCGGCGAGGAACGCGTCGGTGTCGAGCGAGAAGTCTTCCCGCAGCGGCACGCCGACGAAGCGCAAACGGTAGAACAGCGCGTGCATCGAGAACATGGCGAACGAAGGCGCCGGCGCCATCACCACGGCACCTTCCCGCGCGGCCGAGGCGGTGATGTACTGGATGCACTCGTCCGAGCCGTTGCCAAGGAGCACGTCGCAGCCCGCGGGAACCTGCATCACCTCCCGGATCAGGGCACGCAGCCGCAGCGCGGTCGGTACCGGGTAGCGGTTCAGCGACAGCTTCGAGACCACCTGGCCGACTTCCGCTGCGAGCTCCGGCGGCAGGCCATAGGGGCTTTCCATGAGGTCGAGCTTGACCAGGCCGGTGGCGTCCGCAACCGGGTAGGCGTGCATGGCCTGGATCTCCGGGCGGATGACCTTCGCGGCGGCGCTCACCTGCGGTACTCCGCCGAGCGGGCATGCGCCTCGAGGCCTTCGCCCCGCGCCAAGGTCGCCGCAAGGCGGCCAAGCGCGCGCGCGCCGGCGCGGGAAACCTCGATCAGGCTGCTGCGCTTCTCGAAGTCGTACACCCCGAGCGGGGACGAGAACCGTGTCGTGCCCGCGGTGGGCAGGACGTGGTTCGGCCCGGCGCAGTAGTCACCGACTGCCTCCGAACTCCAGCGCCCGAGGAAGATGGCCCCGGCATGGCGCAGCCGCGGCAGCAGCGCGCGGGGTTTGGCCACCGCCAGCTCCAGGTGCTCCGGCGCGATGCGGTTGGCGATCTCGCAGGCCTCGGCCAGGCTGCGCGTCTGGATGAGCGCGCCGCGGCCCTGCAGCGAGGCGGTGATGATGGCGCGGCGCGGCATCCCGACGGCCAGGCGGCGCATCGACGCCTCCACCGCGTCGAGGTAGGCCGCGCCGGGACACAGCAGGATGGATTGCGCCAGCCGGTCGTGCTCGGCCTGGGAGAACAGGTCCATCGCCACCCAGTCCGCGGGCGCGCTGCCGTCGGCGATGACCAGGATCTCGGAGGGCCCGGCGATCATGTCGATGCCGACCTCGCCGAAGACCTGGCGCTTGGCCGCGGCGACATAGGCGTTGCCGGGTCCCACGATCTTGTCCACGCGGGGGATGCTCCGCGTGCCGTAGGCAAGCGCGGCCACTGCCTGCGCGCCGCCGAGGGCGATGACGCGGTCCACGCCCGCGACCGCGGCGGCCGCCAGCACCATCGGCTTCGGGTTCGGGCTCACCATCACCAGCTCGGGGACCCCGGCGACCCTGGCCGGGATCGCGTTCATCAGCACCGAGGACGGATAGGCCGCCTTGCCCCCCGGCACGTACAGGCCGACCCGCGCCATCGGGCTCACGATCTGCCCCAGCCGCGTGCCGTCGCGCTCGGAAAAGGTCCAGGACCCGGACCGCTGGCGCTCGTGGAAGCGCCGGATGCGCGCCGCCGCCGCGCGCAACGCCGCCGCCTGCGCCTTGGGCAATCCGGCCAGGGCCTCGCGCAGGCGCGCGCGCGGCACTTCCAGTTGCGCCACCGAACGCGCCCTGACGCGGTCGAAGCGGCGCGCGTACGCGAGCACCGCCACGTCGCCGTTGCGGCGCACACCGGCGATGATGCCGCGCACCACGCGCTCGACCCCGGTATCCTGCGCCGCCCCGTAGCGCGTGAGCGCGGCCAGCTTCGCCTCGAAACCGGGCTCGCTTGTGGACAGCCGGCGGATCCTCACCTCACCGCCTTCGTCAACGCCTCGATCAGCGGCTGCAACTCGCCGCGCCGCGTCTTCAGCGCCGCCTGGTTGACGATCAGCCTCGCCGAGACCGGCATGATCTCCTCCACCGCATGCAGCTTGTTCGCCCTCAGCGTCTTGCCGGTGGACACCAGGTCCACGATGGCGTCGGCAAGATTGAGCAGCGGCGCCAGCTCCATCGAGCCGTAGAGCCGGATCAGGTCCACGTGCACCCCCTTGGCGGCGAAATGCTCGCGCGTGGTCTGGATGTACTTGGTAGCCACGCGCAGCCGCGCGCCCTGGCGCACCGCCGCGGCGTAGTCGAAGCCGCGGCGCACCGCCACCATCATGCGGCAGCGCGCGATACCGAGGTCCAGGGGCTGATAAAGCCCGGCGCCGCCGTGTTCATGCAGCACGTCCTTGCCTGCGATACCGATCTCGGCAGCGCCGTGCTGCACGTAGGTGGGCACGTCCGAGGCGCGCACCACGATCAGCCGCACGTCGCGGCGCGCCGTGGGCAGGATGAGCTTGCGTGAGGCCTCCGGATCCTCCTGCGGGGCGGCGCCGAGGCGCGCCAGCAGCGGTCCGGTTTCCTCGAGGATGCGGCCTTTCGACAACGCGATGCTGATGAGGGCCATGGCGTTCAGTTTACCCGCTCCACCCGGGCGCCCAGCGCGGCCAGCTTGTTCTCCAGCGCCTCGTAGCCGCGGTCCAGATGGTAGATGCGGTCGATGACGGATTGGCCCTCGGCGGCGAGCGCGGCGATCACCAGGCTCGCCGAGGCGCGCAGGTCGGTCGCCATGACCTGGGCGCCGGAGAGGCGCTCGACGCCCTTCACCACCGCGACGTTGCCCTGCAGCTCGATGCTGGCGCCTAGGCGCGCCAGCTCCGGCACGTGCGTGAAGCGGTCGAGGTAGATCGTATCCTCGATCAGGCTGGAGCCCGAAGCCACCGCGCAGACCGCGATCATCTGCGCCTGCATATCGGTGGGGAAGCCGGGAAACGGCTGCGTCACCACCTCCACCGCCTTCGGGCGCCGCGGGCCGGAAACCTCGGCCGCGTCCGCCGCGCGCCGGATGCGGCAGCCGGCTTCCTCCAGCTTGCGCAGGGACGCCTCGAAATGATCCGGGATCACGCCCTCCAGCCGGACCGTGCCGCCGGTCATCGCCGCCGCCGCCGCGAAGGTCGCCGCCTCGATGCGGTCCGGGATGATGGTGGCGTCGACCGGTCGCAGGCTGCCCACGCCGCGGATCGTCAGGCGAGGCGAACCCAACCCCTCGATGCGCGCGCCGCAGGCGACCAGCACTTCGCCCAGCGCGGTCACATCCGGCTCCAGGGCGACGTTCTCCAGCACCGTGGTGCCCTCGGCCAGAACGGCGGCCATCAGCAGCTGCACCGTGGCGCCAACCGAAACCACGTCGAAGCCGAACCTGACGCCCTTCAGCTTGACGCCGCGGCCGACGATGTAGCCGTGCTCGATCTCGAGCTTCGCGCCCATCGCCTGCAGGCCGGCAAGGTGCAGGTTCACCGGCCGCGGTCCCCAGGCGCAGCCGCCGGGCAGCGACACCCGCGACTGGCCGAAGCGCGCCAGCAGCGGCCCCAGCACGTAGATGCTCGCGCGCATGGTCTTCACCAGCTCGTAGGGCGCCTCGACCGCGTTGACGCCATGCGTGTCGATCGTCATGCGATCGCCTTCAAAGGCGATTCTCGCCCCCAGGGTCTCCAGCACCCTGGCAAAGGTCCGGGTGTCGCGCAGCCTGGGCACGTTGCGCAGGGTGTGCAAGCCGGGGGTGAGCAGCGTCGCCGCCATCACCGGCAGCGCGGCGTTCTTGGCGCCGGAGATGCGCACCGTCCCCTCGAGCGGGCGCCCGCCCGTGATCCGCAGCTTATCCACCGGGCTTCCACTCCGCGGGCGTGAGGGTCTGCATGGACAGTGCGTGGATCTCCTCGCGCATGCGCTCGCCCAGCGCGCGGTACACCAGCTGGTGGCGCTGGACGCGGCTCTTGCCCTCGAACGCGCGCGACACGATCAGGGCCTGGAAATGCTGGCCGTCGCCGATCACCTCCAGGTGCTCGCAGGCGAGTCCCGCCGCGATGCCCTGCCTGACGCTGTCGTTCGTAACCATGGTTGTCTGCCTCAGCCGCGGAGTTTGTAGCCTGATCTGAGAAGCGCGAGCGCGATCGCCGACAGGATCGCGAAGCTTAACCCGCCCACCGCCAGGCTCGCGAGCGGCGCGAAATCGACCGGCTCAGTGGTGCCTGGCGGGCTCGGCCTGCGCGACGGTAAGTAGCTCGGCCACACCGTAGAGCCGCGCGATCGCCGTCAACCCGTCGGGAAGGCCGGAGAAGGCGAGCTCCCGGTTGCGCGAGCGCGCGTCGCGCAGCCAGGCGAGCAGCATGGCAAGGGCGGAGGAATCGAGCTCGGTCACGCCGCGCAGGTCCACGGTGCGCACGCCGTCGTAGATCTGCCCGCGGCCCTGCTCCAGCAGCGCTGCGACGCCGGCCAGCGTGACCGCGCCTGAGACGACCATGCGGTCGCCGTCGCGTACGATCACTTGCGCTCCGCGCCGGCCACCGTCGCCCGCTCGAGCGACTGGTTCTTGGTGCGCAGGGTCTTGATCAGGCCCTCGATGCCGGCTTCGCGCACCTGGTTGTCGAACTCGGTGCGGTAGTTGGCCACCAGGCTGATGCCGGCGACGCGCACGTCCCAGACCTTCCAGCCGCCCGGACGCTTCTCCATGTCGTATTCCAGCTGCACCGGCTGCGCCCCGGACTGCATCACCCGCACGGTCACGGTGAGGTCGGTGTCGGTGGGCTTGGCGCGCAGCGGCCGGAAATCGAACTTCTGGTCCTTGTAGGCCGCGATCGAACTGGCGTAGGTCCGAACCAGCAGCGTGCGGAACTCCTCGATCAGGCGCGCGCGCTGCTCCGGGGTCGCCTTTTCCCAGTGGCGGGCAACCGCGCCCGCGGTCATGGCGTTGAAGTTGAAGTGCGGCAGGACCTTGGCCTCGATCAGGGAGATGACCTTCTTGCGTTCGCCGGCCTGGATGTCCTTGTCGCTGCGGATGATGTCCATCACTTCGAGGGTGACGTTCTTCACCAGCAGGTCGGGGGCCATGTCATTCGCCAGCGCGGGCGCGGCAAGGCAGCAAGCGGCGAGCGCGGCCACCGCCGCGACCCGGGCAATCAGCGGCAGCATCCTAGCCTCCGTGGGGCGAGGCGGTGGCGGCGTCGTGGAATGCCGGCTCCTCGATCAGCCGCAGCGCAGAGTGCGGTACGCCCCGCTGCGCGCTGACCTCGCGCGGCGCTTCGCTCTCGGCGCGCGGCGGCGCGCCGTCGTACACCTGGTTGCGGCGGCGCTGCAGGTAGGCATCGCGCTGGAACACGTACTTATCCAGCGCCGCCTCCTCCAGGATGCGGCCGGCGTCCAGCAGGTCGGCGCGCTTGCCCAGGGCGCGGGTCACCACCATGAAGCTGCGCACGCCCTTCGGCCGGTGGGCCACCACCGGGTCGAGGTTGAAGTCGAGAATCAGGCCCGCGGTATCGCGCACCGAACTGGAGCCGACGAACGGCCACACCAGGTAGGCGCCGTCGGGCAGGCCCCAGCGGCCGAAGGTCTGGCCGAAGTCCTCGTCGTGCTTCTCCAGGCCCATCTCGCTGGCGAAGTCGAAGATGCCGAACACGCCCAACAGCGTGTTGATGGCGAAGCGGGTCCAGTCGGTGGCGGCATCGAGTGGCTTGCCTTGCAAAAGATTGTTAACGCCGATGAACAGGTCGGCGATGTTGGCGAAGAAATTGCGCACCACGTCGCGCACCGGGTCGGGCAGCACGTCGCGGTAGGCCGTCGCCACCGGCTTGCCGATGGCGCGGTCGAAGCCTTCGTTGAAGGCGTACATGGCGCGGTTGAAGCCCTCGGCCGGGTCGCGCGGGTCGCCGCCGCCGTTGGTGGCGCAGCCGGCGCAAAGCGCGATCAGGGCCGCCAGCACCAGGGGCCGCAGCCCTGCCCTCCAGCCTGTTCCCGCCGTTCGATCGTTTGCCGAGGTCACTTCTTCGCGCCCTTTTCGTCCTTGCCCTCTGCCGCCTTGCTGAACAGGAACTGGCTGATCAGGTTCTCCAGCACCACCGCCGACTGCGTCAGCCGCAGGCGGTCGCCGTTCTTCAGCATCACGCCGTCGCCGCCGGCCTCCAGGCCGACGTACTGCTCCCCGAGCAAGCCCGAGGTCAGGATCTTGGCCGCCGTGTCCTTGGGAAACTGGAACCGGGCGCTGAGGTTTAGCGTGACGATGGCCTCGTAAGTCTCGTTGTCGAAGCGGACTTCCGCCACCCGCCCGACCACCACCCCGGCGCTTTTCACCGGCGCCCGCACTTTCAGGCCGCCGATGTTAGCAAACTTGGCAAGTACCTGATATGTCTGGTCAGTGGAAAAAGACGCCAGATTGCCGACCTTCAAGGCCAGAAACAACAGCCCGGCCAGGCCCAGGGCGACAAAGGCGCCGACCCAGGCGTCGATGGTGGAGCGTTTCATCTGCCGTTACCTCCGGTGAACATGAGCGCGGTAAGCACGAAATCCAGGGCCAGGATGGCGAGCGAGGAGGTCACCACGGTGCGCGTGGTGGCCCCGGAGACGCCCTCGGCCGTGGGAGGGGCGTCGTAGCCCTCGAAGACCGCGATCCAGCTCACCGCGATCCCGAACACGATGCTCTTGATGACCCCGTTCAGGATGTCCTCGCGCACGTCCACCGAGGCCTGCATCTGGGACCAGAACGCCCCCTGGTCGACCCCGATCAGGGGCACCGCGACCAGGTAGCCGCCGAAGATGCCCATGGCCGAAAAGAGAGCCGCCAGCAGCGGCATCGAGATCACCCCGGCCCAGAACCGCGGCGCCACGACCCGCGCGATCGGGTCCACCGCCATCATCTCCATGGCCGCGATCTGCTCGGTGGCCTTCATCAGTCCGATCTCGGCGGTGATGGCCGAACCGGCGCGGCTGGCGAACAGCAGCCCCGCCACCACCGGCCCCAGTTCGCGCACCAGCGACAACGCAACCAGGATGCCGAGCGCCTCCGAGGAGCCGTAGCGCTGCAGCGTCTCGTAGCCCTGCAGGCCCAGCACCATGCCGACGAACAGGCCCGAGATCAGGATGATGATCAGCGACAGCACCCCGGCGAAGTAGATCTCGCGGATGGTGAGGCCGAAGCGGCGCAGCGCAACCCCCGAGTGCAGCACCAGGTAGGCGAGGAAGCGCGCCGCGAAGCCCAGCCGCCAGATCTTGGCGGTGAAGGTCCGGCCCAGGCGCTCCAGGCCCTGGCGCAGGTCCGCCACCGGGCCGCCCTCAGCCACCGGCGCGCTCCAGCGCGAGGTCGGCGCCGTACCCCGGCGCCGGGTAGTGGAACGGGATCGGGCCGTCGGGCTCGCCCTGGACGAACTGGTGCACGAACGGGTGCCCGGAGCGGCGCAGGTCCGCCGGCGTGCCGTGGGCGACGATGCGCCCCGCGGACACGAAGTACACATAGTCGACGATGTCGAAGCACTCGGCGAGGTCGTGGCTGACCACGATCGAGGTCTGGCCGAGGGAGTCGTTCAGGCGCCGGATCAGGCGCGCAATCACCCCCAGCGCGATCGGGTCCAGGCCGGTGAAGGGCTCGTCGTAGAGCATCAGCTGCGGGTCGAGCGCGATCGCGCGCGCCAGGGCCACGCGCCGCGCCATGCCGCCCGAGAGCGCCGAGGGCATCAGGTCCGCCGCGCCGCGCAGGCCGACCGACTCGAGCTTGAGCATCGCCAGGTCCCGGATCAGTTCCTCCGGCAGGTTGGTGTGCTCGCGCATCTGGAAGGCGACGTTCTCGGCCGCGCTCATGTCCGTGAACAGGGCGCCGAACTGGAACAGCATGCCCATCTTCCGCCGCAGCGCGAAGATGCGCGCCTCGTCCAGCTCGTTCAGATTCTCCCCCAGCACGCGCGCGCTGCCGGCGCTGGCCTTCAGCCAGCCGGCGATGATCCGCAGCAGCGTGGTCTTGCCGCAGCCGGACTGCCCCATGATGCCGACCACGCTGCCGCGCTCGATCGTCAGGTTGATGCCGTGCAGGACCGGCCGCGCAGCGTCGTAGCCGAACGAAACCTGGTCAATCTCGACGATGCTGGAACGGGTCGCCACGGGAAGGCCGGAAACGCAAGGCTGCATTCTACTCGACTGCTGCCGCCCCGGCGCCGACTGCTGCCGCCCTGCTCGCGCAGGGACTGGTAACGAGCGCCCGTCCGGAAGAAAAGGCAGACGGCATTATCCCTGCAAGAGCAGGATCTCGGCGGCGGCAAGCAGGTCCGGCGCGCCCAGCAGCACCACCACGTCGCCTGGCTGCATCAGGCCCGCCTCCTGCGGCGAGAGGCGCTTGCGCTCGCCCGGGCGGCGCACCGCGCGCACCTGCACGCCGAGTTCCTCCAGCGCGGCGACATCCAGCGGCTGTCCGAGCGCGCGCGCGCTGCCGGCAAGAGTAACCGAGTGCAGGCGCGGCTGCGCCGCCTCCGCGCCCTCCGCCTCCTCGCTCGCGCCCCGGAACAGCCCGCGCAGCAGGCCGTACTGCTCGTCGCGCACCGCGCGCACGCGCCGCACCACGCGGCTGAGGGGCACGCCGACCCAGACCAGGGTGTGCGAAGCCAGCATCAATCCGGATTCCAGCGCCTCGGGCACGACCTCGGAGGCGCCGGCCACGGTCAGGCGCGCGATGTCCGAATCCTCCCGCGCGCGCGCGATCACCGGCACCGAGGGATTGAGGGACAGCACCTGCGCCACGGCGCGCACCGCCTCGGCGGACTCGGCGAAGGTCACCACCACCGCCGCGGCGCGCAGCACGCCGGCGGCGATCAGCGCCTCGCGCCTGGAGCTGTCGGCGAACACCACCGTGTCCCCGGCCAGCGCGGCCTCGCGCACCCGTTCCGGATCCAGGTCGAGCGCAACGTAGCGCACCCCCTCGGCCTCCAGCAGGCGGGCGATATGCTGGCCGTTGCGGCCGTAGCCCAGGATGATGACGTGGCGCTCGGTCTCCAGCGCCTGCACCGCGACGCGGTGCATTTCCAGCGACCGCAGCATCCACTCCGAGCCGGCGAAGCGCAGCACGATGCGGTTGCTGGCATTGATCAGGAACGGGGTCGCGATCATCGACAGCACCATCGCGGCGAGCAGCGGCTGGCCGAGCGCCTCACCCACCACGCCCAGGGCGTCGGCCTGCACCAGCAGCACGAAACCGAACTCCCCGCCCTGCGCCAGCGCCAGCGCCGTGCGCAGCGAAGCCCCGGCCGGCAGCCCGAAGGCGCGCGCCAGCAGCCCGATCAGGGCGAACTTGAACCCGACCAGCAGGGCGAGCAGCGCCAGCACCTGCCAGGTGTTGTCCAGCACCAGCGGCAGGTCGAGCATCATGCCGATGGTGACGAAAAAAAGGCCCAGCAGCACGTCGCGGAACGGCTTGATCTCGTCTTCCACCCGGTAGCGGTACTCGGTCTCCGAGATCAGCATGCCGGCGAGGAACGCCCCCAGCGCGAGCGACAGCCCCGCCAGGCTGGTGAGGAAGGCCATGGCCAGGATCACCAGCAGCACATTGAGCGTGAACAATTCGGTCGACTTGCGCCGCGCCACCAGCCCGAACCAGGCGCGCATCAGCCGGGGCCCGGCGAACAGTATCACCGCGAGCACGAGCGCCGCCTTGGCGAGCCCGATCGCGATCGCGGCGCCGATGCTCCCCGCGGGCTGCGACAGCTCCGGCACCAGGATCAGCAGGGGCACCACCGCCAGGTCCTGGAACAGCAACACGCCGATGATGGCACGCCCGTGCGGCGTGTCCAGTTCCATGCGCTCGGCGAGCATCTTGCTCACCACCGCGGTCGAGGACATCGCCACCACGCCACCGACCGCAAGCCCCGCCTGCCAGTAACCGCCGCCGGCGGCGAAGGCGAGCGCGACGCACGCGGCTATCGTCAGCGACACCTGCGCCAGGCCCAGGCCGAACACCTCGCGCCGCATGACCCGGAGCTTCGACAGGCTGAACTCCAGCCCGATGGAGAACATCAGGAACACCACGCCGATCTCGGCCAGGTGCCGCGTCAGCGCGTCGCTGCTCACCGCGCCCAGCGCGCGCGGCCCGAGGGCGAGGCCGACGGCGAGGTAGCCGATGATCGGCGGCAGCAGGAGCAGGCGACAGGCGACCACCGCCAGCACCGCCGCGCCGAGCAGGATCAGGATCGGTTGCAGCGAGGCGGGTTCCAATGGCGCGTCGGGCGGGCGAAATGGATGAGGAAAATGAAGGGCTTGGGCTATACTTTGCGCTCCATGATACCGAAAGAAGCCACCGCTTCCGCGCTGGAGCTTGCGCGCCGGGTCCTCGCCATCGAGGCCGACGCGGTGCGCGCCCTGGGCGCGCGCCTGGACGAGCGCTTTCTCGCCGCGGTGTCGCTGATCCTCGCCTGCCGCGGCCGCCTCATCGTCAGCGGCATCGGCAAGTCCGGCCACATCGCGCGCAAGATCGCCTCGACGCTGTCGAGCACCGGCACCGCCGCCTACTTCGTGCACCCGGCCGAGGCGAGCC
This sequence comes from Betaproteobacteria bacterium, assembly GCA_016868105.1. Lineage (GTDB taxonomy): Bacteria > Pseudomonadota > Gammaproteobacteria > Burkholderiales > SG8-39 > RBG-16-66-20. The sequence continues at coordinate 14,179 of VGIA01000007.1, forward strand.
ACGGCGACCTGGGCATGATCCAGCGCGAGGACGTCTTCATCGCCATCTCCTATTCGGGCGAGAGCGACGAACTGCTGCAGATCGTGCCGCTGGTCAAGCGCCAGGGCGCCAAGCTGGTGGTGATGAGCGGCAAGCCGCAGTCCTCGCTCGCGCGCGAGGCAGACGTGTTCCTCGACGCCGCAGTCGAGCAGGAAGCCTGCCCGCTCAACCTCGCGCCCACCGCCAGCACCACCGCGGCGCTGGCACTGGGCGATGCGCTCGCGGTGGCGCTGCTCGACGCGCGCGGCTTCTCCGCCGACGACTTCGCGCGCTCGCACCCCGGCGGGGTGCTCGGCCGCAAGCTGCTGACCCACGTCGCCGATGTCATGCGCACCGGGGAGGCGGTGCCGAGCGTGCTGGCCGGCACCACGCTTGCGGAGGCCATCCTCGAGATCACGCGCAAAGGCATGGGCATGACGGCGGTGGTCGACCTCGAGCGGCGCCTGGTCGGCCTGTTCACCGACGGCGACCTGCGCCGCGTGCTGGAGCGCGCGGCCGACCCGCGCGGCCTGCTCATCGACGAGGTGATGACGCGCGGGCCCCGCGCGGTGCGGCCCGAGGCGCTCGCGGTCGAGGCGGTCGAAATCATGGAGCAGCGCAAGAGCACCCAGATGCCGGTGGTGGACGCCGCCGGCCGCTTGGTGGGCGCGCTCAACATCCACGACCTGTTCGGGGCCAAGATCCTCTAGCGCCGATGCCGGCTGCGGCTCCTGATGCGCCCGAGAGCGCCCAGCGCGACGCGCTGGAACGCGCGCGGCGCGTGCGCATCATGATCTTCGACGTCGACGGCGTCCTGACCGACGGCCGCCTCTGGTACGGCCCCTCCGGCGAGAGTCTGAAGGCGTTCAGCGTGCTCGACGGCCACGGCATCAAGATGCTGATGCGCTCCGGGGTCGAAGTCGCGCTGCTGAGCGGCCGCAGCTCGGCCGCGGTATCGGCGCGCGCCGCCGAACTGCGCATCCGCCACGCGCTGCAGGGCATCGAGGACAAGGTCGCGGCCTTCGGTGCGCTGCTCTCCGGCCTGGGGCTCGGCGCCGACAGCGCCGGCTTCATGGGCGACGAACTGGTCGACCTGCCGGTGCTGCGGCGCTGCGGGTTCGCCTGTGCGCCGGCGAGCGCGCGCGACCTGGTGCTGCGCCACGCGCACTATGTCGCCGCCGCGCCGGCCGGCGCCGGCGCGGCGCGCCAAGCGTGCGAGTTCGTGATGCAGGCGCAGGGTACGCTGGACGCGGTGCTGGCGAAGTACCTGGCGTGAGGCCCTCGGCGTGAAGCTGCCGGCCATGCGGCTGTTCCCGCTGCTGCTGGTGCTGGCGCTCGCGCTGCTGACGTTCTGGCTGGAGCAGATGGTGCGCGAGGACGCGGGCCCGCATCCGTCGCTGCGCCGCCACGACCCCGACTACATCGTGGAGCGGATGAGCCTGACGCGCTACGGCGCGGGCGGCGGCGTCGAATCCAAGCTGGAGGCGGCGAAGATGATACATTACCCGGACGACGATTCAACCGAGTTGATCGCGCCGCGCATAGTGCAGACCAAGCCCAACGAGCCGCGCCTCACGGTCACCGCGGAGCGCGGCGTGCTGTCGCAGGACGGCGAGGAGGTGTTCCTCTACGGCGACGTGCGGCTGGTGCGGGAGGGCGCGGCCGACCGCCCCGAGACGCGGATGCACACCAGCTTCCTGCACCTGGTGCGCGCCCGCTCGCTGGCGCGCACCGACCGGGAAATCGAGATCTCCGAGCAGGACCGCGTGCTGTCCGGGCGCGGCATGGAGTACTACAACGACTCGAGGCAGCTGCACCTGCGCGAGCGGGTGCGCGGCCAGTTCGAACCGAGGAAAAAGGCCCAGACAGCAAAGTGAAGACACCCGCCCACGCCCTGCTCGCCATGATGCTGCTCGCGGCGCCCAACGCCCTGGCGGAGAAGGCCGACAAGGAAAAGCCGACCTACATCGAAGCCAACCGCATGAGCGCCGACGACGCCAGGCGCATGAGCGTGTTCGAGGGCAGCGTGGTGCTCACCAAGGGCACGGCGCAGGTGCTCGCCGACCGCATCGTGGTGCGCCAGGACGCCGAGGGCTTCCAGTTCGCCACCGCCACCGGCAAGCCGGTGCGCTTCCGGCAGAAGGGCGACCCCAAGCCCGACCGCCCGGCGGTCTGGACCGAGGGCGAGGCGCTGCGCCTGGAGATCGACGAGCGCAACGAGAAGATCGAGCTGTTCGAGCGCGCCCGCGTCAAGCGCGACCAGGACGAGGTGCGCGGCGAGTACATCTTCCTCGACCAGCGCACCGATTACTTCTCGGCCAGTTCCGGCCGCGACACGGCCCGGGACGCCGCGACACCGGCAGCCGAATCCCGCGTGCGCGCGGTGATCCAGCCCAAATTCAAGCCCGAGGCGCCTGAGCCACCCTCGGCGGCGCCCGCCCCCGCCGCGCCGGCTGCGCCGCCCCCCGGGCCGCGATGAGCATCCTGCGCGCGCAGCAGCTGCGCAAGCGCTTCAAGTCGCGCATCGTCGTCCAGGGGGTGTCGCTGGAGGTCGCCAGCGGCGAGGTGGTCGGCCTGCTCGGCCCCAACGGCGCCGGCAAGACCACCTGCTTCTACATGATCGTCGGCCTGATCCCGGCCGACGCCGGCGAGATCCATCTCGACGGCCGCGAGCTCACGCAGCTGCCGATCCACCGCCGCGCGCGCCTGGGCATCTCCTACCTGCCGCAGGAGAACTCGGTGTTCCGGCGCCTGACGGTGGAGGAGAACCTCCAGGCGGTGCTGGAACTGCAGGGCCTGCAGCCGGGGCAGATCGAGCCGCGCCTGAGCGAGCTGCTGGCGGAGCTGAACATCTCGCACCTGCGCAAGCACGCCGCGCTCGGGCTCTCGGGCGGCGAGCGGCGGCGCCTGGAGATCGCGCGCGCCCTGGGCACCCGGCCGGCGTTCATCCTGCTCGACGAACCCTTCGCCGGCGTCGACCCGATTGCGGTGCTCGACATCCAGCGCATCATCCGCTTCCTCAAGGAGCGCGGCATCGGCGTGCTGATCACCGACCACAACGTGCGCGAGACGCTGGGCATCTGTGACCGCGCCTACATCATTAACGAGGGCGCCGTGCTCGCCTCAGGCCGGCCGGACAAGATCGTCGGCAACGACAGCGTCCGCCGGGTCTACCTGGGGGAAAATTTCCGCATGTAGCAGACCGCATGCCGACCGCATCGCGATGAAACCCACGCTCCAGTTCCGGCTCTCGCAGCACCTGAGGCTGACCCCGCAGCTGCAGCAGTCCATCCGCCTGCTGCAGCTCTCGACGGTCGAGCTCAACCAGGAGATCGAGCGCCTGCTGATGCAGAACCCGATCCTCGAGCGCGAGGATGGCGAGGCCGATGCGCCGGCGGGCGAGCGCGCGCCCGCCCCGGAGCGGCCGCGCGGCGAGGAGCCCCGCGCCGCCGGATCCGAGCCCGGCGAGGCGCGCCCCGAGGCCGAGGAGATGGCGCAGTACTCGGCCGCGCCGTGGCGCGGCGCGGAAGACGGCGACGACGAGGGCGAGCGCGGCCAGGGGACGGCGCAGATGCCGACGCTGCGCGAGCACCTCAACAGCCAGTTGACGCTGGTCCATCTCGGGCTGCGTGACCGCGCGCTGGTGTCGATGCTGATCGACGCGCTGGACGACGACGGCTACCTCACGCAGCCGCTGGAGGAGATCGCCGCCATGCTGCCCCCGGGGGCGGAAGCGGGCCTCGAGGAGCTCGCCATCGCGCTGCGGCACCTGCAGAACCTGGAGCCGGCCGGCGTCGGCGCGCGCTCGCCTTCGGAATGCCTGGCATTGCAGCTGCGCGCGCTGGCGCCGGGCGCGCACGGCGCGCGCTGCCACGCGGTGGCGCTGGTGGTCGCCGAGCAGCACCTGGAGCTGCTCGCGGCGCGCGACTTCGCGCGGCTGAAGAGCGCCGCCGGCGCCAGCGACGAGGAACTGCGCGCGGCGCAGCAGCTGATCCGCCGCCTCAACCCGCGCCCGGGGGCGTCGTTCTCGCGCATCGACTCGCCGTACGTGATCCCGGACGTGATCGTGCGCAAGACGCGCAATGCCTGGAAGGCGACGCTCAACCAGCAGGCGGTGCCGCGCCTGCGCATCAACCGCTTCTATGCCGAACTGACCGCCGGGCAGAGGAGTGCCGGCGGTTCGCTCTCGACCCAGCTGCAGGAGGCGCGCTGGCTGATCAAGAACGTGCGCCAGCGCTTCGACACCATCCTGCGCGTGTCGCAGGCGATCGTCGACCGGCAGCGCAGCTTCCTCGAGCACGGCGAGGTGGCGATGCGGCCGCTGGTGCTGCGCGAGATCGCCGAGACGCTCGGCGTGCACGAAAGCACCATATCGCGCGTCACGACGCAGAAGTACATGGCGACGCCGCGCGGCACCTTCGAGCTGAAGTACTTCTTCGGCAGCCATGTCGCCACCGACGGCGGCGGGGCGGCCTCCTCGACCGCGATCCGCGCCCTGATCAAGCGGCTGGTGGCCGCAGAGGACGGGCACGATCCGCTGTCGGACTCGGCGATCACGCGCATACTGGGCCAGCAGGGTATCGTGGTGGCGCGGCGCACGATTGCAAAGTACCGGGAATCCCTGCAGATTCCCCCTGTCAACCAGAGAAAGAGCCTGTGAGAACCGGGGGCAACAGATGAACCTGAACCTGAGCGGCCACCAGTTCGAGCCGGCGCCGCGCTATAATCCGCGCCCTCGCGCGCCATGGCGCGCCTTGCACAAGCCGCCCCGCCGGCCCCAACCATGAGCCTGGTCGCCAAACTCCTGCCGCCCTCGAACGTCGTCCTCGGCATGGCGGCGTCCAGCAAGAAGCGCCTGTTCGAGCAGCTGGGCTTTCTGTTCGAGAGCAACCATGGCATCGGCAAGGGCCATGTGTTCGACAGTCTGTTCGCCCGCGAGCGCCTGGGCTCCACCGGCCTGGGCCAGGGCCTGGCCATCCCGCACGGCCGCATCAAGGGCATCAAGGAGGCGCTGGGCGCCTTCGTGCGCCTGGAGCAGCCGGTGCCTTTCGACGCCCCCGACGGCAAGCCGGTGAGCCTGGTGTTCGCGATGCTGGTGCCGGAGCAGGCCACCGAGAAGCACCTCGAGATCCTGTCCGAACTGGCGCAGATGTTCAGCGACCGCGGGCTGCGTGAGGCGTTGGCGCAGGCGCCGGACGCCCAAGCCCTGCGCCAGCTCATCGCCGATTGGCAGCCGGATGCTCCAGGTCGACGTCGCGCAGCTGCATGAAGACAACCGCGAGGCCCTCGCGCTCGAGTGGGTCGCGGGGCGCGACGGCGCGACGGCGGTGCGGCGCGAAGCCGCGGCTGCGGCGGCGCTGGTCGGCCACCTCAACCTGACCCATCCCAACAGCGTCCAGGTCATCGGCGCCTTCGTGGCCGGGCTCGCCGAGCGCTACGACCCGGCCAGGCGCGCCGACTTCGCCGCCCGCCTGATCGCCGCGGCGCCCGCGCTGGTGGTGTTCGCCGACGGCGTGCGCCCGTTCGCCGAGCTGGTGCAGGCGGCGCAGAAGGCGCACACCCCGGTGCTCGCCTCCGGCGCCTCGGCGGCGCACGTGATCGAGAAGCTGTCGCGCTACCTCGCCAAGAAGCTGGCCGACATGGTCGAGCGCCACGGCGTGCTCATGGACGTGCTGGGCGTGGGCGTGCTGATCACCGGCGACTCCGGCGTGGGAAAAAGCGAGCTTGGGCTGGAGCTCATCAGCCGCGGCCACGGCCTGGTGGCCGACGACGTGGTGGAGATCTCGCGCATCGCCCCGACCACGCTGGAAGGACGCTGCCCGCCGCTGCTCAAGGACTACATCGAGGTCCGCGGCCTGGGCCTGATCGACATCCGCGCCATCTACGGCGAGACCGCGGTGCGCCCGAAGATGAAGCTGAAGCTGATCGCGCACCTGGAGAGGCCGGCCAAGGGCGCGACCGCCGGCAGCGTCGAGCGCCTGCCGCTGTCGGCCCTTTCGGAGGAGATCCTCGGGGTCACGGTGCGCAAGGTGGTGATCCCGGTGGTGGCCGGGCGCAACCTCGCGGTGCTGGTCGAGGCCGCGGTGCGCAGCTACATCCTGCAGCTGCGCGGCGTCGACTCGGCGGCCGAATTCCTGGCGCGCCAGAGGCGCGTCATGGACGCGCAGGAGTAGCCCCTGCAGTTCGTCCTGGTCAGCGGTCTGTCGGGGTCGGGCAAGAGCATCGCTCTGGGCGTGCTCGAGGACGGCGGCTACTACTGCGTCGACAACCTGCCGGCGACCCTGCTGCTGGAGGTGGCGCAGTTCCTGGGCGAGGCCGGGCACGAGCGCGTCGCGCTCAGCGTCGATGCGCGCAGCGCGGCGCTCGCCTCGCTCCCGGGCCACCTGGATACGCTGAAGTCGCGCGGCGTCGATTGCCGCGTGCTGTTCCTGGAGGCGACCTCTGCGGTGCTGCTGCGGCGCTTCTCGGAGACGCGCCGCCGCCACCCGCTCGCCGGCGCCGGCCTCACCCTCACCGAGGCGATCGAGAGCGAGCGCGCGCTGCTCGCCGGCGTGTCGGGCATGGGCCACCGCATCGACACCAGCCAGCTGCAACCCAAGGCGCTGCGCAACTGGGTCAAGGACCAGCTGGGCCTGGGCGGCGGCGCGCTCGCGATCACCTTCGAGTCCTTCGCCTTCAAGGACGGCATTCCCCTGGACGCCGACTGGGTGGTGGACGCGCGCATGCTGCCCAACCCGCACTACGTGGCGGAGCTGAAGGAACTGACCGGGCGCGATGCGCCGGTGGTCGCGTTCCTCGACGCCCAGGACATCGTGCAGCGCTTCCTCGGGGATCTGCGCGGCTTTCTCGCACGCTGGCTGCCGGAGGTGGCGCGCGACAATCGCAGCAGCCTCACGCTGGCGGTGGGCTGCACCGGCGGCCGGCACCGTTCGGTGTACCTCGCCGAGCGCCTGGCGCAGGCCTTCCGCGGCGAATGGCGCGTGCTGGTGCGCCACCGCGGCCTCGCGAACCAGGACGCCGGCGGAACTTCGGCTTGAGGCACATCCCGCTCTTCCCGCTGGGCACGGTGCTCTTTCCCGGCGGCCTGCTGCCGCTGCGCCTGTTCGAGCAGCGCTACCTGGAAATGGCCAAGACCTGCCTGCGCGATGAGTCGCCCTTCGGCGTCTGCCTGATCCGCGATGGCACGGAAGTCGGCGCGCCCGCGACCCACGAGCCGGTCGGGTGCCAGGCGCGCATCCTCCAGTGGGACATGCAGCAGCTGGGGCTGCTGCAGATCGTGGCGGTGGGCGGCGAGCGCTTCCGCGTCGCCTCCGAACAGGTGCGCGCCGACGGGCTGATCATCGGCGAGATCGAGTTGCTGCCCGAATCCGCCGACCCGCCGATCGGGCAACGGCACGGCGCCTGCGTGCGGTTGCTCGAGCGCATCGCGGCCGAGCACGGCGAGCGCCTGTTCGCCAAGCCGTTCCGCATGGATTCCAGCGCCTGGGTCGGCGCGCGCCTCGCAGAGGTGCTGCCGCTGCCCGCCGCCACGCGGCAGAAGCTGATGGAACTGGACGAGCCGCTGCAGCGCCTGGACATCCTGCAGCGGCTGCTGGCGCAGCCGGCGGGGGCGCGCGGCGGTTGAATGTGCGCTGATCGGTAACATTTGCCGGGTCCTCGAGCAGCGGGATCCCTAGCCGAGCCGCTGCAGCAGCGCCCTCACCGGCGCCGGCACCGCCGCATGCGGCGCCTGCTCCAGGTCCAGCCACATCCGGCCGCCCGACTCGGCGCGCGGCAGCGCCCTCTTCACGACGCAGCGCAGCGGCTGTGCCACAAGCGTGAAGTGCGTAAACCCATGCGTCACGACATCCAGCTTGCACGGCGACGCGATGCTGCAACCGAGTTGCCTGCGGCAGTAGCCCGCCGCGGCGCCCACCGGTTCCGGAAACGCCCACAGCCCGCCCCACAACCCGCTCGGCGGCCGCCGCTGCAGCAGCACCCGCCCCTGGTGCAGCAGCACCAGCCAGGTCGCCGTGCGCATCGGCACCGGCTTGTGCCTGTTCGGCGCCGGCAACTCGGCGACGCGATTCTGCCGCAGCGCGACGCAGCTCGCGGCCACCGGGCAGCGTCCGCAGCCCGGATTCGAGCGCCTGCACAGCGTCGCGCCCAGGTCCATCAGGCCCTGGGTATAGGCCTCGATGCCGCGCCAGGGCAGCAGCGACTCCGCGAGCGCCCACTGCTCGTCCTTGCCCTCGACGCCGAAGTGCCGCGCCAGCACGCGCTTGACGTTGCCGTCGAGGATCGCGGCGCGCCGGCCGAAGGCGAAGGCCGCGACCGCGGCCGCGGTGGAGCGCCCCACGCCGGGCAGGTTCTGCAATCCCTCCGCAGTGTCCGGGAAGCACCCGCCCAGGTCCCCCGCCACGACCCGCGCCGCCGCGTGCAGGTTGCGCGCCCGGGCGTAGTAGCCCAGGCCGCTCCAGAGGCGCAGCACCTCGGCCACCGGCGCCGCGGCCAGCGCCGCCAGGTCCGGAAAGCGCTCGAGGAACCTCAGGTAATAGGGGGTCGCCGCCTCGACCTGGGTCTGCTGCAGCATCACCTCGGCGAGCCAGATGCGGTACGGGTCGCGCGTGCCCTGCCAGGGCAGCCCGTGGCGGCCGTGCCGGCGCTGCCAGGCGACCAGTTTTCGGGAGAACGCGCGCAAGCCTTGGATTGTAGGGCGGTCACGTAGAATTCGGCCGCCATGCTCGCCTTCATCCTCCGGCGCCTGGGCCAGGCCGTGCTCGTCATGCTCGCGGTCGGCCTGATCGCGTTTTCGCTGTTCCGCTTCGTCGGCGATCCGGTGGTCTTCATGCTGGGGCAGGACGCCACCCCGGAGGCGCGGGCGGAGATCACGCAGCAGTTGGGCCTCGACCAGCCGTTCTACCTCCAGTACGCGCGCTTCGTGGCGCGCGCCGTGCAGGGCGACTTCGGCCTCAGCCTCAGGCAGGTACAGCCGGTTTCCGAGCTGCTCATGGACCGGCTGCCGGCGACGCTGGAGCTGTCGATCTGCGCCGCGCTGATGGCGCTGGTGGCCGGCATCGTCATGGGCGTCTATACCGCGCTGCACAGGGACTCCTGGCTCTCGCAGGTGATGCTGGCAGGCTCGCTGGTCGGGGTGTCCCTGCCCACCTTCCTCATCGGCATCCTGCTCATCTTGGTGTTCGCCGTGGTGCTGGGCTGGCTGCCTTCGTTCGGCCGCGGCGACACCGTGGCGCTGGGCTTCTGGAGCACCGGCCTGCTCACCGCCTCCGGTCTCAAGGCGCTGATCCTGCCTTCGATCACCCTCGGCCTGTTCCAGATGACCCTGATCCAGCGCCTGGTGCGCTCGGAGATGCTGGAAGTGCTGCGCACCGACTACATCAAGTTCGCGCGCGCGCGCGGCCTCACCGACCGCGCGGTGCACTTCGGCCACGCGCTGAAGAACACCCTCGTCCCCGTGATCACCATCACCGGCCTGCAGCTGGGCGCCATCATCGCGTTCGCCATCATCACCGAGACCGTGTTCCAGTGGCCCGGCATGGGGCTGCTCTTCATCCAGGCGGTGACCTTCGCCGATGTCCCGGTGATGGCGGCCTACCTGTGCCTGATTGCCCTGTTCTTCGTCGTCATCAACCTCGTGGTCGACCTGCTCTACTACGCCGTGGATCCGCGCCTGCGGATCGACCGCGGCGCGGCCGCGCACTGAGGAGTCCCGTTCCATGAATGCTCCGATCCACTGCGTCGCGCCGGTCGCCTCGGTGGCCCGCGTGCGGGAGTTCCACGGCGAGCTGAAGGCCATCCGTCGCGACATCCATGCCCACCCTGAGCTCGCGTTCCAGGAAACCCGCACCTCGGACATCGTCGCCGGCAAGCTCGCCGCCTGGGGCATCGAGGTGCACCGCGGGCTGGCGAAGACCGGCCTGGTCGGCGTAGTGAAGGGACGGGCAGGGGCCAGCGGCCGCGCCATCGGCCTGCGCGCCGACATGGACTGCCTGCCGATGCACGAGACCGGCACGGTGCCCCACAAGTCCGTCCATCCCGGGCGCATGCACGCCTGCGGCCATGACGGGCACACCACCATGCTGCTGGGCGCGGCGCGCTATCTCGCGGAGACGCGCAATTTCGACGGCACCGCCTACCTCATCTTCCAGCCGGCCGAGGAGGGCGGCGGCGGCGGCAGGCTGATGGTGCAAGAGGGCCTGTTCGAGCGCTTCCCGGCCAACGAGGTCTATGCCATCCACAACTGGCCCAGCCTGCCCCCGGGCCAGATCGCCGTGCGCCCCGGCCCGGTGATGGCCGCCACCGACGAGATCCAGCTCACCGTGCGCGGCAAGGGCGGCCACGGCGCCATGCCGCACCTGACGGTGGACCCGGTGGTGATCACCGCGCAGGTGATCAGCGCGCTGCAAACCATCGCCAGCCGCAACGCCAGCCCGCTCGATTCGATCGTGGTCTCGGTGTGCTCCATGCAGACCAGCCAGACCGGGGTCTTCAACGTCATCCCCGATTTCGTGAAACTCATCGGTACCGTGCGCACGTTCCGGCCGGAAACGCGCGAACTGGCCCAGAAGCGGATCGGCGAAATCACCTCCGGCATCGCCGAGGCCATGGGCGGCAGCGCGCAGATCGCCTACCACCGCGGCTACCCGGCCACCGTCAACACCGAGCGCGAGGCCGCCTTCGCCGCGAAGGTGGGCGAGCGCGTGTTCGGCAAGGACAACGTGTTCACCGACGCCGAGCCGACCATGGGCGGGGAGGACTTCTCCTACATGCTGCAGGCGCGCCCGGGGGCCTACGTGTTCCTCGGCCAGGGCGGCGGGCCGACCTCCTGCTTCCTGCACAACTCGGGATACGACTTCAACGACGAGGTGATTCCGCTGGGCGCGGGCTACCTCGCCGCGCTGGTCGAGGAAGCGCTCCCGCTCCGGTAGCCGCGTGCGCAGCGCCCTCGCCCGTTTCTGGGACCACGACCTCGCCTACAGCTTCCGCCGGTCGCCGGTCACCGTCGCCGCCGCGGTGATGACCCTGCTGTGCGTCGCCGCCGCGGTGCTGGCGCCCTGGCTCGCGCCCTCCAATCCCTTCGATGCCGCCGCCCTCAGCCTGGACAGCGCCTTCCTGCCGCCGGCCTGGACCGCGGAGGGGCGCGCCGCGCACCTGCTGGGCACCGACGACCAGGGCCGCGACGTGCTCTCCACCATCATGTACGGGGCGCGCATCTCGCTCGCCGTGGGCCTCGCCGCGGTGGTGTTCGCGATGGCGCTGGGCGTGGTGCTGGGCCTCGCGGCGGGCTACTTCGGCGGCAGCCTGGACGCCCTCATCATGCGCGTCGCCGACGTCCAGCTGTCGTTCCCGGCGATCCTGATCGCGCTGCTCATCAACGGCGTGGCGCGGGTGGCGCTGCCGCAGCAGATGCACGACGCCATGGTGCTCTACGTCATGGTGATCGCCATCGGCCTGTCGAAATGGGTGGATTTCGCGCGCACCGTGCGCGGCTCGACTCTGGTGGAGAAGAACAAGGAGTACGTGCAGGCGGCGCGCGTCATCGGCCGCCACCCCTTCGCCATCATGCTGCGCCATGTGCTGCCCAACGCCATGGGGCCGGTGCTGGTGATCGCCACCATCAACATCGGCATCGCCATCATCACCGAGGCGACGCTGTCGTTCCTGGGCGTTGGCGTGCCGCCGACCAAGCCGTCGCTGGGCACCCTGATCCGGGTCGGCAACGACTTCCTGTTCTCGGGCGAATGGTGGATCACCGTGTTCCCCGGCATCGCCCTGGTGGTGCTGGTGCTGTCGGTGAACCTGCTGGGCGACTGGCTGCGCGACGCGTTGAACCCCAAGCTGCGCTGAGCCGGCCACATGACCCCCGCCGCCGCACTGCTGGAGGTGAAGGACCTGCGCGTCGAGTTCCCGACGCGCCGCGGCACGCTGGTCGCAGTGGACGGGATTTCCTTCGCCATCGCCCCGGGCGAGGTGCTGGGCGTGGTGGGCGAATCCGGCGCCGGCAAGTCGCTCACCGGTATGGCGGTGATCCGCCTGCTGGAGCCCCCCGGCCGCATCGCCGGCGGCGAGGTGCGGCTGGAGGGCGAGCGCATCGACAATCTGCCGCCGGACCAGCTGCGGCGCATCCGCGGCCGGCGCATCGGCGCCATTTTCCAGGACCCGCTCACCTCGCTCAACCCGCTGTACACCGTGGGCGAGCAGATCGTCCAGACCATCCTGACCCACCTCCAGGTATCGCCGCAGGAAGCGCGCGAGCGCGCGCTGGGCCTGCTGCGCGAGGTGGGTATCCCCGCGCCCGAAAGCCGCATCGACCACTACCCGCACCAGTTCTCCGGCGGCATGCGCCAGCGCGTGGTGATTGCCCTCGCCCTGTGCGCGGAACCCCGCCTGATCATCGCCGACGAGCCGACCACCGCGCTCGATGTCTCCATCCAGGCGCAGATCATCCAGCTGCTCAAGCGCCTGGCGCGCGAGCACGGCACCGCGGTGATGCTGATCACGCACGACATGGGCGTGATCGCCGAGACCGCCGACCGCGTTGCGGTGATGTACGCCGGGCGCATCGCCGAGATCGGCCCGGTGCGCGAGGTGATCCATGCGCCCCGCCACCCTTACACCGTCGGCCTGATGGGCTCGATCCCGAAACTGGGGGCGGGCATGGGAAAGCGGCACATGCGGCTGGCGCAGATCGAGGGCGCGATGCCGCGCCTGAACGCCATTCCCCCGGGCTGCTCCTTCAACCCGCGTTGCCCGCGGCGCATGGAGCGCTGCATGCGCGAGCGCCCGGCCCTGGTGACAGCCGGGACCAACCAGACCGCGTGCTGGCTCTATGAGTGACGCACTGCTGAAGCTGCAGGAGGTGGGCCGCGACTTCGACGTCTCGCGCCCCTGGCTCAACCGGGTGCTGGAAGGCCTGCCGCGGCAGCGGCTGCGCGCGGTGGACAGCGTGAGCCTCGATGTCCGCCGCGGCGAGACCATAGCCCTGGTGGGCGAATCGGGCTGCGGCAAGTCCACGGTGGCGCGCCTGATCGTCGGCCTGTGGCAGCCTTCGCGGGGCCGGATCGAGTTCGACGGCGTCGAGATCAGCAATCCCGCGACGCGCGCCGCCACCTCGCAGGTGCGGCGCCGGATGCAGATGATCTTCCAGGATCCCTACGCCAGCCTCAACCCGCGCTGGCGGGTGCGCGAAGTGGTGGCCGAGCCGCTGCGCGTACTCGGTCTCGCCTCGGATGAGGCGGCAATCGACCGCCGCGTCGCCGAGCTGCTGCGACAGGTCGGCCTGGCCGCGGAAGACGCCGAGAAGTATCCGCACGAGTTCTCCGGCGGCCAGCGTCAGCGCATCTCCATCGCGCGCGCCCTCTCGGCCAACCCGGAGTTCCTGGTCTGCGACGAACCCACCTCGGCGCTGGACGTCTCGGTGCAGGCGCAGATCCTCAACCTGATGACCGACCTGCAGGAGAAACTGGGCCTCACCTACCTCTTCATCTCGCACAACCTTGCGGTGGTGTCGCATATCGCCGACCGCATCGGCGTCATGTACCTGGGACGGCTGGTGGAAGTGGCGCCGGCCGAAGACCTGTTCTCGCGGCCTCAACATCCCTACACGCGCATGCTGCTCGACGCGGTGCCCGATCTCGAGATGAGCGGCAAGCAGCGCACGCCGGTGGCCGGGGAAGTGCCCAACCCGCTTTCGCCGCCCTCGGGCTGCGCCTTCCATCCGCGCTGCCCGCATGCGAACGACCGGTGCCGCATGAAACGGCCCGCGTCCGTCGTCTCGGGGACCGCGACGGTGGCCTGCCATGCGGTGCAGGAAGGGCGCATCTAGGGGGATTCGCTTTTCCCGGATCGCCCCTTTTCCGGGCCGCTCCAAGGCGCCGTCGGCTGATCGGGGCGTTTACCGCCCCGACAAGCCCTTCACCTTGTCGCCGAGCCCCCTTGGTTCGCAATGCCGAAGGGTACATGCCCGGTGGCCACGTGCTGGCGGGCCGATTCCACATGCCCGCGCTGGTCGTCGAAATAGAAATCGGGCTGGAACGCCTTGAGGAATTCGCCCTTGTCCAGGCCGCCGAGGAACAGGGCCTCGTCCACCGCGATATTCCAGTCCACCAGGGTGCGCACCGCGCGCTCGTGCGCCGGGGCGCTGCGCGCGGTGACAAGCGCCGTGCGCAGGCGCATCGGCACCTCCTGCCCGGCCGCGGCCTGCAGGCGGTGCAGCGCCTCCAGCAGCGGCTTGAACGGCCCTGGCGGCAGCGGCTTGAGCGCGTGCACCGTCTCGTGCTTGGTGAACGCCGCCAGGCCCTCGCGCTGGTAGACGCTCTCGGCCTCGTCGGAGAACAGCACCGCGTCGCCGTCGAAGGCGATGCGCACCTCGTCGCCGTGCCCGTCCGCCTGCGCCGACTCCGGCAGCACGCGCGCTGCCGGGAAGCGCGCATCGAGCGCGCCCATCACGTCCTGCTCGTTGGCCGACAGGAACAGGTTGGCGCGCAGCGCGTCCAGGTACCGGTAGGGGCTGCGCCCGCGCGTGAACACGCCGCGCTCGATGGGCAGCCCGGCGCGCTCGGCCGAGCGGAAGATGCGCAGGCCCGAGACCGGGTCGTTCTTGGACAGGATCACCACTTCCACGCGCTGCGCCCCGGCGCTGTTGAACGCGAGCAGCTTCTTCACCAGGCGGAAGGCGACGCCTTGCTTGGCGGGTACCTCCAGCTTCGAGTACTGCAGGTCGATGTAGGCGCGCTCGCCCCGGGCGTCGAATACCCGGTTCTCCTCCTCGAAGTCGAACAGCGCGCGGGAGGAGATCGCGACGACGAGCTTGCCTTCGACCGAGTAGGGCATCGGGCCAGTGGCCTCCGGAGCGGGTGAAGGGAATCGAACCCTCGTATGCAGCTTGGGAAGCTGCCGTTCTGCCATTGAACTACACCCGCGACGAGGGGAATTCTACCAAGCCTCCGCGTATAGTCCGTCTTGAGATGAAGCTCCTTCAGCGCCTCCTCGCCGCCCTGATCGCCCTCGCCGTGTTCGCCGCGGCGCTGGTGTTCGCCTCGATCGCGCTCGGGGTGATCCTGGCGGTTGCGCTCCTCGCCTGGGCCTGGTTGGCATGGCGCGCGCGCAAGGCGCGACGCCGGTCCGGCGTCATCATCGAAGGGGAAGTCCGCGACCTCGAAGTGCCCGAGCGCATCGAGCACCGCGAGTACTGATATCATTCGCGGCATGATCGAGGTCCTGGTCAATGGGGCTGCGCAGCGCTTCGACCAGCCGATCGCGGTGAGCGAAATGCTCGAGCGCATGGCCCTGGCCGGGCGAAAGATCGCGGTCGAACGCAATGGGCAGATCGTGCCGCGCAGCGCGCACGGCTCCACCCTGGTGACGGACGGCGACCGGCTGGAGATCGTGGTCGCGGTCGGAGGAGGCTGAGATGGATTCCCTGGTGATCGCCGGAAAGACCTACGGCTCGCGCCTGCTCGTGGGTACCGGCAAGTACAAGGATTTCGCGCAGACGCGCGCCGCCATCGACGCCTCGGGCGCCCAGATCGTCACCGTCGCCATCCGGCGCACCAACATCGGCCAGGCGAAGGACGAGCCTTCGCTGCTGGAATTCCTGCCGCCCGCGAAGTTCACCTATCTGCCCAACACCGCCGGCTGCTACTCCGCGCTAGACGCGGTGCGCACGCTGCGCCTGGCGCGCGAGCTGCTGGAGGGCCACGACCTGGTCAAGCTGGAAGTGCTGGGCGACGCCCAATCGCTGTACCCGAACATGCCCGAGACCCTTTCCGCCGCGACCACGCTGGTGAAGGAAGGCTTCAAGGTCATGGTGTACTGCTCCGACGACCCGATCCAGGCGAAGATGCTCGAGGAAGCCGGCTGCGTCGCGGTGATGCCGCTGGCCTCGCTCATCGGCTCCGGGATGGGCATCCTCAACCCGTGGAACCTGCAGCTCATCATCGAGCGCATCCAGGTGCCGGTGCTGGTGGACGCGGGCGTGGGCACGGCTTCGGACGCCGCCATCGCCATGGAACTGGGCTGCGACGGCGTGCTGATGAACACCGCCATCGCCGCGGCGATGGACCCGGTCCTGATGGCCGGGGCGATGAGGAAGGCGGTCGAGGCCGGGCGCGAGGCCTTCCTTGCCGGGCGCATGCCGAGGAAGTTCTACGGCGCCTCGCCCTCGTCACCGACTGCAGGCCGGATCTCCTCCTCGCAACCCCAGGCGGCTTGAACCGGCGCAGGATCCGCAGCTTCGTCCTGCGCCAGGGCAGGACCACGCCCTCGCAGCTGCGCGCCCTGGAAGAGCTGTTTCCCCGCTATGGCATCGCCTACGGCGCGGCGCGGCTCGATCCACGCGCGGTATTCGGCCGCACCGCGCCGCTGGTGCTGGAGATCGGCTCGGGCATGGGCGAGACCACCGCGGCCATCGCGCAGGCGAATCCCGGCACGGACTACGTCGCGATCGAGGTGCACGGCCCGGGCGTGGGCAGCCTGTTGAAGAAGATCGACGAGCTGGGCCTGAACAACCTGCGCGTCATCCGCCACGACGCCGTCGAGGTGCTGGAGAACATGGCACGGGACGGGTCGCTGGCGGGCATCCACCTGTTCTTCCCCGATCCCTGGCCCAAGAAGCGCCACCACAAGCGCCGCCTGGTGCGGCCGGACCTGGCCGCCCTGCTCGCGCGCAAGCTCATACCCGGCGGCATCCTGCACGCGGCCACCGACTGGGTCGATTATGCAGAGCACATGCAAAGCGTGCTCGGCGCCGAGCCGCTGTTCGAGCGCCTGCCCGCGGGCGCCCCGCGCCCCATGACCAAGTTCGAGCGCCGCGGCCTGAAGCTGGGCCACGAGGTGCGCGAGCTCTACTACCGGCGGCGCTGACCTGGAGCGGCGCCGGTTCATGGTTGCCACGGCGAGCTTCGCGCTGCCTGGTCCGGGCCGCGGCCCGGGCGCCGCACGTCAGCCGGATCAGACGCCAACGAGCGCACCGGTATGGCCAGCGCGCCGATCAGCGTCGCCTGAACTTCAGGGCACAAAGAGCTGCTGCAGCTCGTTGAGGAAGCGCTGCCCGCGCGTGGTGGGGCGCACGCGCCGCAAGTCGCGCTCGACCAGTCCCCTGCCTTCGGCCGCCCTCAAGCCCGGCTCCAGCGCCGACAGCGCCAGCCCGGTGCGCGCCGGGAACAGCTCGGCTGCGAATCCTTCCACCAGCCGAGCCGCGTTGAGCATGAACTCGAACGGCAGCTCGCGCGGCTCGATGGTCCTCTGCGCCACCGTGCCGCCCGCGCTCATGTGCTCGCGCGGTGACTTGGCGCGCTCGTGGCGCGCAACGCGATCGGCGAAGGAGAGCTTGCCGTGCGCGCCGGCGCCAAGGCCAAGGTAGTCGCCGTACTCCCAGTAGTTCAGGTTGTGCCGGCAGCGCCGGCCGGGGCGCGCGAAGGCCGAGGTTTCGTAGTGCTCGTAGCCGCCCGCGCCCAGCAGGTCCTCGATGGCGAGCTGCATGTCGGCGCCGGCGTCGTGATCGGGCAGCGCCGGGGGCTTCGACCAGAACACCGTGTTGGGCTCGATGGTGAGCTGGTAGGCCGACAGATGCGCGCTCTGCCAGCGCAGCGCCTCGCGCATGTCCGCCTGCGCCATGGCCGGGGTCTGTCCCGGCAGGCCGTACATCAGGTCCAGGTTCAGGTTGTCAAACGCAGCCTGCGCCATCTCGATCGCCCGCCGCGCTTCTTGCGCCGAATGGATGCGGCCGAGGGCCTTCAGCATCCTGTCGTCGAAGCTCTGGATGCCCAGCGACAGCCGGTTCACGCCCGCCTCGCGATAGCCGCGCAAGCGCCCCGCCTCGGCGCTGCCCGGGTTCGCCTCCAGCGTCACCTCGGCCTCGGGCTCCACCGGGATGCGCGCCCGCACCGCCGAGAGCAGCCGGTCGATGGACTCCGGCGCAAACAGGCTCGGGGTGCCTCCGCCGATGAACACGCTCGCGATGCGCCGGCCCCACACCGAGGGCAGCAGCGCCTCCAGGTCCGCGGCGAGCGTGTCCACGTATACTGGCTCGGGCAGCGCGCCACCAAGCTCGTGCGAGTTGAAGTCGCAGTACGGGCACTTGCGCTCGCACCAGGGCAGGTGGACGTACAGCGCGAGCGGCGGCAGCGCGGTGAACTTCACCTCCCAGGGGCGCGACAGCGCGACCGCCTTCATGGTTCGGCGCCAAGCCGTTCGATCAGGCGCGCCAGCGCCTGGCCGCGGTGGCTGAGGCGGTTCTTCTCCTCGGGCGGCAGTTCCGCGGCGGTACAGGACGTTCCATGTAACCGATCGGTTACATTGAACAGCGGATCGTAGCCAAAGCCGTTCTCGCCGCGCGGCTCGGTGCCGATGGTCCCGGCCCAGCGCCCCTCGGCCAGCATCGGCTCCGGGTCCCCGGCGCGGCGCGTGAGCACCATGACGCAGGTGTAGTGGGCGCGCCGGTCGCTCTTCGACGCAAGACTCGCCAGCAGCTTGGCGTTGTTGCGCGCATCGCGCAGCTCGCGCCCGCCTTCGCGCCCGGCGAAGTGCGCCGAGTGCACCCCCGGCAGCCCGCCCAGCGCCGCGACGCACAGGCCGGAATCGTCCGCCAGCGCCGGCATCCCGGTGGCGCGGCTGGCGTGGCGCGCCTTGGCGAGCGCGTTCTCCAGGAATGTGTCGTGCGGCTCCTCCGCTTCGGCGATGCCCAGCTCGGCCTGCGACACGACGTGGATGCCCAGCGGTTCCAGCAGGGCGCGGATCTCGCGCGCCTTGCCCGGGTTGCCCGAGGCGAGTACCAGGGACTTCGGGGCCATGGCCTAGCCCAGGCCGAGGGCGTGGCGCTGCTCGGCCACCAGTTGCGCGATGCCGCAGCCGGCCAGGTCCAGCAGCGCATCCAGTTCGGCGCGCGCGAAGGGCTCGCCCTCGGCGGTGCCCTGCACCTCGACGAGGCGCCCGGCGCCGGTCATGACCACGTTCATGTCGGTGTCGCAGGCGAGGTCCTCGGCGTAGTCCAGGTCCAGCACCGCCGCGCCCCGGTACACGCCCACCGACACCGCGGCGACCAAGTCCTTCACCGGCAGGGTCGCGATCAGGCCCTTGCCCTGCATCCAGGTGAAGGCGTCATGCAGCGCGACGAAGGCGCCGGTGATGGCGGCGGTGCGCGTGCCGCCGTCGGCCTGCAGCACGTCGCAGTCGATGTGCACGGTGCGCTCGCCCAGCGCGGGCATGTCCACCACCGAGCGCAGCGCGCGCCCGATCAGGCGCTGGATTTCCTGCGTGCGGCCCGACTGCTTGCCGCGCGCCGCCTCGCGATCGCCCCGGGTATGCGTCGCGCGCGGCAGCATGCCGTACTCCGCGGTGACCCAGCCGCGGCCCTGGTCACGAAGGAACGGCGGCACGCGGTTCTCCACGCTGGCGGTGCACAGCACGCGGGTTTGACCGAATTCCACCAGCACCGAGCCCTCGGCGTGGCGTGTGAAGCCGCGCGTCAGCCGAACCTCGCGCAACTGGCCGGCTTGCCTTCCGCTGGGTCTCATGTTCGCTATGCCTTCCGGCCGGGGTCCGGCTTTGCCGGCGCCGACCTGCTGTGCGCGATCCGGCTTTCGATCTCCGCAGCTGTCACGCGCAGGAAATCGGCGGTGGTTGCGCCGAGGTCGGTGCCCGCCGGCGGCGTCTTGTCCAGCCGCGCATCCGGGACCGGCAGCGGCTTGGCCGGATCGTCCTCGAGCCAGTGCATGGCGAGCACCGAGACGTTGTCGCAGGTCTTGCCGGCGCGGGTCTGGGCCAACTCGATCAGTTCGGGCAGCGCCTCCGCCGGCAGCCTGCCCATCAGGCCCATCAGGATCTGGCGCTGTGTCAGCGGTCCCCAGAACCCGTCCGAGCACAACAGCAGGATGTCGTCCTTGTGCAGCGGAGCGTTCGCGACCTGCTCGAGGAGCGGGGTGATCGGGCCGCCCAGGCAGCGCAGCAGCTGGTTGCGATCCGGGTGCACCGCCACCGCCTCCTCGCGGATGCGGCCGGCGTCCACCAGCTGCTGCACCAGGGTGTGGTCTTTGGTGCGCGTGACCAGGCGCCCTGCGCGGATCAGGTACAGGCGCGAATCGCCGACGAAGGACCACCAGGCGCGGCCGCCCTGCACCAAGCAGGCGACGATGGTGGTGCGCGGTGAGTCCGGCAGCCCCATCCGCTGCCCCTGGTGCACGATCATGGCGTGCGCGCGGCCGATGGCGCGGTAGAGGAAGGCCTCCGGGTGCTCGATGCGCGGCCTGGCCTCGGAGCGGAACGCGGCGCCAAGGCAGTCGACGGCGAGCTGCGCCGCGACCTCGCCGTGCAGGTGCCCGCCCAAGCCGTCGGCCAGCGCCAGCGCCATGGCCTCGCCGCTGGACCATTGCCCGAGGCGGTCCTGCTGGTAGGGGCGGGCACCGATGCGGCTGTCCTGGAAGATGGTGTGCTTCATCGTCGCGCGAGCCTGAATATAGCGCTCTTCAACTGCTCGGGCATCGGCGCCTCTCCCCGGATGCCGGGGGGACCAGCAAAGGAAGTTGCTGGCCCCCGGCCTGCAGCGTCTGGCGAGCGCTGTGCACTTCACGCAGGCCATCGGGCAGCTCGATGAAGGTGGTGCGGAACCACTCCTCCTTCCGCGACCAGGTACGCCGGTGGATGAAGGAGAAACCGACCGTGGCGATCACTCTCAGGATGCGGTAATTCTCCGGTTGAAAGCCTTCTGTAAATGGTAGTTGGCTTGGGAGGACATCAGCCCTTATGATACTTGCCGCCCGCAGGATTCTTCGCGGGCATTCCTCACACCGTGCCCGGGACCCCCTGCCTCCAGAGATGATCCGCAGCATGACCGGTTACGCCGCCGCCAGCGCGCAGACCCCGCGCGGCACGCTCGCGCTGGAGCTGCGCGCGGTGAATTCGCGCTTCCTCGAGCTGCAGTTCCGCATCGCCGAGGAACTGCGCGCCGCAGAACCGCTGCTGCGCGAGCTGATCGCGGCGCGCCTGGCGCGCGGCAAGGTGGATTGCCGGCTCGCCCTGGGCGGCGGCGCGGCGGCGGCGCCGCGCCCGCTCAATGCCCAGGCGCTCGCCGAGTTGAAGCGCCTGGCCGGGGAAGCCGCAGGCGCGTTCCCGCAGGCCGCGCCGCTCGACCTGGCCGACGTGCTGCTCTGGCCGGGGGTGCTTGCCGACGCGCCTGTGGACGAGGATGCGATGCGCGCCGCAGTCCAGGCGCTGGCGCGGCGCGCGCTGGAGGAGTTGTGCGCGGCGCGCGAGCGCGAAGGCGCCAAGCTCGCGGCCATCATCCTCGCGCGCGTGGCGCAGATGCGCGAGCGGGTGACGCAGGCCGCGCTGCTGGTGCCCGAGGCGATCGCGGCCTGGAAGGCGCGGGTCGCCGCGCGCCTGCGCGAGGCGCAGGTGGCGCTGGAGGAGGAGCGCATCCGCGCCGAGCTCGCGGTGCAGGCGGCAAGGAGCGACGTGGACGAGGAGCTGACGCGCCTGGGCGCGCACCTGTCGGAAGTCGAGCGCGTCCTGGCCAAGGGAGGCGCCGCAGGCAAGCGGCTCGATTTCCTCGCCCAGGAATTGAACCGCGAGGCCAACACGCTCGCCTCCAAGGCGCAGGGACTGGCGCTGGCCGACTGCGCGCTGGAACTGAAGCTGCTGATCGAGCAGGTGCGCGAGCAGGTGCAGAATATCGAATGAGAACGCCATGAAGGGACTGCCGTTCATCATTGCCGCGCCTTCGGGGGCGGGGAAAAGCTCGCTCATCGAGGCGCTGCTGAAGGACGACCCGAAGCTGGCCCCCTCCACCTCCTACACCACGCGCCCGCCGCGCCCCGGCGAGGCGAACGGCCGCGAGTACCACTTCGTGGACGAACCGACGTTCCTCGCCATGCTCGGGCGCGGCGAATTCCTCGAATGCGCCGAGGTTCACGGCAACCGCTACGGCACCTCGCAGGCGGTGATCCGGGACATTCTCGCGGCCGGCCGCGACCTGCTGCTGGAGATCGACTGGCAGGGCGCACAGCAGGTGCGCCGCCTGCTCCCCGGCACCATCGGCATCTTCATCCTGCCGCCTTCGGTGGAGGAGCTCGAGCGCCGCATGCGCCTGCGCGGCGCCGATCCCGAGGCCGCGATCCAGCGCCGCCTGGCCAATGCGCGCGAGGAGATCGCGCACGCCTGCGAGTTCGAATACGCTATAATCAACAGAGACTTCGAGGTCGCTTTGCAGGACCTGCAGGCGATCATCCGCGCCGAACGGCTGCGCGCGGCAAGAACCTAGTCGTCCTCTCCACACAGGATCGGAAAGCTGCCATGGCCCGCATCACCGTTGAAGACTGCCTGAAGAAAATCCCGAACCGCTTCCAGCTGACGCTGGCGGCGACCTACCGCGCCCGCCAACTGGGCCAGGGCGCCACCGCCCAGGTGGAGCACGACAAGGACAAGTTCACCGTGATCGCCCTGCGCGAGATCGCCACCGGCAAGATCGGCACCGAAGTCCTGCGCCGCAACGCCAGTTCGACCCCGCTGCCCACGGTCTAAGGCGCCACCCGGCGCCGGGGGCGCCAAGTAGACTATCCCCCCATGGCCGCAGTCCCGACCCTCGACGCCAGCCGCTTCGGCTACCTGAAGCCGGGAGACGTCGCGCGCCTGTCGGAGGCCTACCGGTTCTCCAACGCGGCGCACGCAGGCCAGAGGCGGCAGTCGGGGGAACCCTACATCTCGCACCCGCTGGCGGTGGCCGAGATCCTCGCCGACTGGCGCCTCGACGGCCAGGCGCTGCAGGCGGCGCTGCTGCACGACGTAATGGAGGACACCTCGGTCACCAAGGACGAGATCTCCGACACCTTCGGCCGGCCGGTCGCGGACCTGGTGGACGGGGTTTCCAAGCTCGATCGCATCGAGTTCCAGTCCGCCGAGTTCGCGCAGGCGGAAAACTTCCGCAAGATGCTGCTCGCCATGGCGCGCGACGTGCGCGTCATCCTGATCAAGCTCGCGGATCGCCTCCACAACATGCGCACGCTGGAGGCGGTGCCGCCGGCCAAGCGCCGGCGCGTGGCGCGCGAGACCATTGAGATCTACGCGCCGATCGCCAACCGCCTCGGCCTGAACGCGCTGTTCCACGAGCTGCAGGAGCTGGCCTTCGCGCACATCTACCCGCTGCGCTACCGGGTGCTCGCCAAGGCCACGCGCAACGCGCGCGGCAACCGGCGCGAGCTGGTGGGCAAGATCGAGGCCGCGGTGAAGGGGAAGCTGGCCGAGGCCAGGATCGAGGCCGCGGTCTCCGGGCGCGAGAAGCACATTTATTCCATCTATCGCAAAATGATCGAGAAGCACCTGTCGTTCTCCGAGGTGCACGACATCTACGGCCTGCGCGTGGTGGTGAAAGACGTTGCCACCTGCTACCTGGCGATCGGCGCCCTGCACGGCCTGTACAAGCCGGTGCCGGGCAAGTTCAAGGACTACATCGCGATCCCGAAGGCCAACGGCTACCAGTCCATACACACCGCCCTCATCGGCCCCTTCGGCGTGCCGCTGGAGGTGCAGGTGCGCACCGAGTCCATGCATCACCTCGCCGAGGCCGGCGTCGCCTCGCACTGGATGTACAAGGACGAGGCTACCTCGCTGAACGAACTGCAGAAGAAGACCCACCAGTGGCTGCAGTCACTGCTGGAGATCCAGAGCCATTCGGGCGACTCGCAGGAGTTCCTCGAGCACGTCAAGGTGGACCTGTTCCCGGACGAGGTCTACGTCTTCACCCCCAAGGGCCGCATCCTGTCGCTGCCGCGCGGCGCCACCGCGGTGGATTTCGCCTACGCGGTGCACACCGACATCGGCAACCGCTGCGTCGCGGCCAAGGTGAACGGCGAGCTGGTGCCGCTGCGGACCGAGTTGCGCAACGGCGACCGCGTCGAGGCGATCACCACCGGTTACGCCAAGCCCAACCCGGCCTGGCTGCAGTACGTGCGCACCGCCAGGGCGCGCTCCAACATCCGCCACTTCCTGAAGACCATGCAGTACGAGGAGTCCGCGGCGCTGGGCGAGCGGCTGCTGGAGCAGGCGCTGAAGGGCTACGGCGTGACCCCGGCCGAGATCAACCAGGCGAGCTGGGAGCGGGTGACCCGCGAGACCATCGGCGTCACCAAAGTGCAACTGCTTGCCGACATCGGCCTGGGCAAGCAGTTGCCGGCGGTGGTGGCGCGGCGCCTGATGATGCGCGCCGAGGGCGAGGCCAGGCCGCACGCCAAGCCGGCGAGCGTGGTGATCCGCGGCACCGAAGGCATGGCGATGCAGCTCGCGAGCTGCTGCCGCCCGATCCCGGGCGATGCCATCGTCGGCTCCATCAAGAAGGGCCTGGGGCTGGTGGTGCACACCGCCGAGTGCCGCCACGTCGCGCGCTCCCGGCGCGCCGAACCGGAGCAGTGGATCGACGTCGAGTGGGACCGGCAGCCCACGCGCATGTTCCAGTGCGCGATCAAGGTTACGGTGGCCAACCAGCGCGGCGTGCTCGCCAAGGTCGCCTCGGCGATCGCCGAGGCCGGCTCCAACATCGACTCGATCAGCATGGAGGAGGACCGCTCGGTGTACACCACGATGCTGTTCGTGCTGGAAGTGGGCAACCGCGCGCACCTGGCGCGCGTGCTGCGCTCGATCCGGCGCCTGTCGGAAGTGCACAAGCTGCTGCGCGTGCGGGACTAGCCCTTGGCGGCTCACCAACCTGGTCAGGAAGCGGCTACCAGCCGCTGAGCACCAGCTTCCCGATCATCCCCTTGGATTCCAGCCTCGCATGCGCCGCGCGCAGGTTGGCGGCATTGACCGGCGAGAGCTTCTCGGTCAGGGTGCACTTCACCTCGCCCGCGTCGATCCAGTCGCCCACGCGCGCAAGCAGGCGATGCTGCTCGATCATGTCCGCGGTCTGGTAGGTGGAGCGCGAAAACATGCCTTCCCAGGCAAAGCGCAGCGACTTCCTCTGGATCGCCAGGATGTCGGCCGGGTTTTCGTTGCGCACGATGGAGCAGACCGTGCCCAGCGGGCGCACGATGTCGATGAACTGCGTCCAGTAGAGGTCGATGTCCGAGCAGACAAGCACGTAGTCCACCGCCGGCGCGCCGATGGCCGTCAGGCCATCCTTCAGCGGCTGGCGATGGTTGATGACGTGCCGGGCGCCGAGGTCCCGGCACCACCTGGTGCTTTCGGGCCGCGAGGCAGTGGCGATGACCACCAGCCCGAGCTTGCGGCCGATCTGGATCGCCATCGAGCCCACGCCGCCGGCCCCGGCGATCACCAGGAGGCGGGCCCCCTTGCTGCCGCCGTCCGGATCCACGCCCATGTGCGTCACGATGCTTTCGTAGGCGGTAATGGTGGTGAGCGGCATGGCCGCGGCCTGCGCGAATTCCAGCTTCGCGGGCTTCTTCGCCACGATGCGCTCGTCCACCAGCTGCAGCTGCGCGTTGCTCCCCGGGCGCTGGTTGGAGCCCGCGTAGTACACCGCGTCGCCGGGCTTGAAGAGCGTCACCTGCTCGCCCACCGCCCGGACCACGCCGGCGGCGTCCCAGCCCAGGATCCGGGGGCCGGGCTTCGTGCCCGCGGCGCCGGGCTGGTTCAGCATCCGGGTCTTGGTATCCACCGGGTTCACGGAGATGGCCTCGACGCGCACCAGGATGTCGTGGCCTTGCGGCGCGGGCGGGTCGGGAACCTCCGCGTCCACGAGCGAGCGCGGGTCGGAGACAGGAAGGGGTTCGTTCGCTAGGATGGCTTTCATGGCTTCGGGTTCTACCACAGGGGCGCTGGACCGCGAGGCGCTCGTTCGCATGGACGCCGCCGACCCGCTCGCGGGCAAGCGCGAAGCGTTCTGGCTGCCCGATGGCGTCATCTACCTGGACGGCAACTCCCTGGGGGCGCTTCCCAGGCGCGTGATGGCGCGCATGCGCCGCGCGGTCGAGGAGGAATGGGGTAACGGCCTGGTCCGCTCCTGGACCGACGCCGGCTGGTACCCGGCGCCGCAGCGTGCCGGCGCGGCGATCGCGCGGCTGGCGGGGGCGAAGCCCGAGGAAGTGATCGTCTGCGATTCGACCTCGGTGAACCTCTTCAAGGCGCTGGTCGCGGCGTTGCGCCTGCAGCCCGAGCGCAAGGTGGTGGTCTCGGAACGCGGGAATTTCCCCACTGACCTCTACGTCAACGAGGGCGTGGCGGAGCTGATGGACGTCGAGCTGCGCTGCGCAGAGCCCGGCGACATCGAAACCGCAATCCGCGCCGCGGGCAGCGATCTTGCGCTGGTCCAGCTCACCCACGTCAATTACCGCAGCGGCCTCGTCCACGACATGGCGCGTATCACTCGGCTCGCCCACCAACAGGGCGCGCTCGCCATCTGGGACCTGAGCCACAGCACTGGCACCCTGCCGGTGGAGTTGAATGCCTGCGGCGTGGATTTCGCCGTGGGTTGCGGCTACAAGTACCTGAACGGCGGGCCGGGGGCACCCGGGTTCATCTACGTTGCCACGCAGCACCTGCCTTCGTTCCGCCAGCCCATACAAGGCTGGCACGGACACGCGAGCCCGTTCGCCTTCGACCACGACTACACGCCTCACCCCGGCGTCGACCGCATGCTGGTGGGCACCGCGCCGCAGTTGAGCCTGATCGCGCTGGAGGAGGCGCTCGCCGTGTTCGACGACGTGGACATGACGCAACTGCGCGCCAAGGGCAGCGCCCTGGGCGAGTGCTTCATCCGGCTGGTGGACCAGGAACTGGCCGGCCAGGGCTTCAGCCTCGCCAGTCCGCGCGAGGCGGCGCTGCGCGGCAGCCAGGTGTCGCTCACGCACCCGGAAGGCTACGCCATCATGCAGGCGCTCATCGCGCGCGGCGTGATCGGCGACTTCCGCGCCCCGGACGTGCTGCGCTTCGGCTTCGCGGGCCTGTACCTGCGCTACGTCGAGGTATGGGACGCGGTGGCGGTGCTGAAAGAGGTCATGTCGTCCCGCGCCTGGGACCGGCCCGCGTTCAAAGCGTGGAAAGCTGTAACTTAAATGGATCTCTTATGACTTTCCACGCCGCGCCGCAATCGATCCGCTGATCGCATGCGCAAAACTTGCACCCAATTTCGCTAACTGGCATCACCCAGATTTCCGGACACATTTGAATCGGCCGGCGCCGCGGTAGTGCTCGCCGCGTGCTGCAGCACCTGCGCCAGCGCCGAGACCGCCACCTCGGCCGGATGCTTGCCGCCCTTGAAGAGCCCGATCGGCGACACCAGCCGCGCCAGTTGCTCCTCGGCAAATCCGCGCGCGCGCAGGCGGGCCTTGAATTTCGCCGCCTTGGTCTGCGAGCCGATCAGCCCGAGCCAGGCGAAGTCGCCCCGCCTGAGCACCCGCGCCACCAGTTCCAGGTCCAGCGCGTGGCTGTGGGTCATGACCAGGAAGTAGGCGCCCGCAGGCGCCTCGTCCGCCATCCAGGCCGGCTCCTCCTCGATGACGACGCGCACGTTGGCGGCCACCGCGGGCGGGAACATCTCCGGCCGGGCGTCGACCCAGGTGAGGCGCCAGGGCAGCCGCTCCAGGATCCGCGCCACTTCCTTGCCGACATGGCCCGCGCCGAACAGCACCAGCTCGAACGCCGGCGTCGCGGCCGGCGGGAAGCCCTCGCGCGCCGAGAAGCGCAGCGTCACCGCGCCGCCGCAGCACTGGCCCAGCGAATCCCCGAGCGCGATGCGGCGCTCGCGCCGCGGCTCTCCCGAGAGCAGCATCTCGCGCGCTACCTTGAGCGCGGTGTACTCCAGGTTGCCCCCGCCGATGGTCCCGCGCACTTCCTGCGCGCCCACCCACATGCGCGCGCCGGCTTCGCGCGGCGTCGAGCCCTGCGCCGCCCACACCTCGATTTCAACCACGCAGAGCATGGATCGCCTTCAACACGTTCTCCGGCGTCGCCGGCGCCTCCAGCGGCACCGGCTCGCGCGAGTCGCTGGTGCTGCCCACCGCGTCCGCGATGGCGTGGAACACCGACAGCGCCAGCATCAGCGGCGGCTCGCCCACCGCCTTGGAGCGATGGGCGATGTCGCGCCGGTTCTCGCCGCCTTCCCACAACCGCACGTTGAACACCGGCGGGCAGTCGCTCGCCACCGGGATCTTGTAGGTGGAGGGCGCATGGGTGAGCAGCGCGCCCTGCCCGTTCCAGACCAGTTCCTCGGCGGTGAGCCACCCCATGCCCTGGATGAAGCCGCCCTCGACCTGTCCGCGGTCGATGGCCGGGTTGAGCGAGCGGCCGCAGTCGTGGAGCAGATCCGCCCTGAGCAGCCGGGACTCACCCGTAAGAGTGTCCACCGCGACCTCGGATACCGCCGCACCGTAGGCGAAGTAATAGAACGGCTCGCCCTGGAAGCGCTCGCGGTCGAAGTGAATCTCCGGGGTGCGGAAGTAGCCCGTGGCGGACAGCGACACGCGGGCGAGAAAGGCCGCCTTGGCGCGCTCGGCGAAGGAGGCGCCGCTGAAGGGCGCCAGGCGCTCCTTCAGCACCCGGCAGGCGGCGCGCGCGGCTTCGCCGTTGAGATCGGTGCCGCTGGAGGCGGCCGTGGGCGAAGTGTTCGGCACCTTGCCGGTGGAGGTGGCGGTGATCCGCACCGCCTCCAGGGCAATGCCGAATTCCGCCGCCACCATCTGCTGCACCTTCACCATCAGCCCCTGGCCCATTTCGGTGCCGCCGTGGTTCACCGCCACGGAGCCGTCGGTGTAGATGTGGACCAGGGCGCCGGCCTGGTTCATCGGGATAGCGGTGAAGGCGATGCCGAACTTCACCGGCGTCAGCGCGAGGCCGCGGCGGATGTGCGGATGTTGCGCGTTCCAGAGCCCGATCGCCGCCCGCCGCGCGCGGTAAGCCGAGTCACGCTCGAGTTCCTCGATCAGCTGCGGTGCGACGTTGTCGCGGATCGTCATGCCGTAGTGCGTGACGTTGCGCTCCACCGTGCCGTACAGGTTGCGCTTGCGGACATCGAGCGCATCGAGCCCGAGCCGGCGCGCGACCGCGGCGAGCACGCCCTCGATGGCGAACATGCCCTGAGGTCCGCCAAAGCCGCGGAACGCCGTGTTCGACACCGTATTGGTGCGGCAGCGGTGCGAGGCGATGGCCAGGTTCTCGAGGAAATAGCAGTTGTCGGCGTGAAACACCGCGCGATCGTTCACCGCGCCCGACAGGTCGGCGGAAATGCCGCAGCGCGAGGCCATCTCCAGGTCCAGCGCAACAAGGCGCCCGTCGGCCTCGAATCCGGCCTCGTAGTCGTAGCGGAAATCATGGCGCTTGCCGGTGCCGATCATGTCGTCGTCGCGATCGACGCGCAGTTTCACCGGGCGGCCTGTGGCCCGCGCGAGCAGCGCCGCCGCGACCGCGTACACCGCAGCCTGCGTTTCCTTGCCTCCGAAGCCGCCGCCCAGGCGCCGCAGTTCCACTGTCACCGCGGCGCTGGGCTCGCCCAGCGCCGCCGCCACCAGGTGCTGGATCTCGCTCGGGTGCTGGGTAGAAGCGTGCACCCGCATCTCGCCCCGCTCCCCGGGGATCGCCAGCGCGACCTGGCCCTCGAGGTAGAAATGCTCCTGCCCGCCGCAGCGCAGGCGCCCGCGGATGCAGTGGGTGGCGCGGGCGAGCGCCGCGGCACTGTCTCCGCGCGTCACCTTGAGCGAGGGCAGCACGAACGCCTGCTGCTGCATCGCCTGGTCTACCGTCAGGACCGGCTCCAGGGCCTCGTAGCGGATGCTTGCCAGCCGCGCTGCGCGCCGCGCCGCCTCAACCGTGTCGGCGGCCACCGCGAACAGCGGCTGGCCATGGAACAGGACGCGGTCCGAGGCGAACACCGGCTCGTCCGCGATCACCGGCCCGATGTTGTTGGCCCCGGGGATGTCGGGCGCCGCGAGCACCGCGCGCACGCCGGGCGCCGCGCGCACCGGATCCAGGTCCATGGACAGGATGCGCGCATGGGCATGCGCTGCCATGCCCAGAGCCGCGTGCAGCGTGCCGGCCGGCTCCGGCAGGTCGTCGACGTAGTGCGCCTCGCCGCTGACATGCAGCTCGGCGCTGTCGTGCGCGACGGCTTCCCCGATCACGCGTCCAGCTCCAGCAGCGCCCTCGGGCCGATGCCGGCGGCGAACTTGCGCAGCAGGTTCTGCGCCGCGACCAGGCGATACCAGGCCGAGCCGCGGTGGTCCGACAGCGGCTGGAAATCCTGCGCCAGCGCAGCGCAGCTGGCCTCGAGGCCGTCGCGCCAGGCCGCCTCCGCGCGCATCGCGCGGGCCGGGGTGGCCGCCATGCCGCCAAAGCCGAATCGCGCCCGGCCGTCTGCCGCGACGTGGAACGCGGCGCAGACCGTGGCGATATCCTGATCGAAGCGCTTGGACAGCTTGTAGGCGCCGAAGCGCGCGCCGGGGGCGAGGCGCGCGATGCGCAGGCTGCGGATGAACTCACCCGGCAGCAGCGCGGTCTTGCGATAGCCGGTGTAGAAGTCCTCCAGCGCCATTTGCCGCTGCACGGTGCCGCGCT
>VGIA01000008.1 GCA_016868105.1 Betaproteobacteria bacterium
ACGTCCCCGTGATGCTGTCGCCCAACTTTGCCGTCGGGGTCAATGTCGTCTTCAAGCTGGCCGAGGCCGCCGCCAGGGTGCTGGGCGAGGATTACGACATCGAGGTCATCGAGGCGCACCACCGCCAAAAGGTCGACGCGCCCTCGGGCACCGCGCTGGAGCTGGGCCGGATCCTCGCCCGCGCGACCGGACGCGAGCTCGCCAAGGTTGCCGCGCACGGCCGCGAAGGCGACACCGGCGCGCGCCCGGCCAAGCAGATCGGCTTCCATGCCGTCCGCGGCGGCGACATCGTGGGCGAGCACACCGTGCTGTTCGCCGGCATCGGCGAGCGGGTCGAGGTGACCGTGCGCTCCCAGAGCCGCATGAGCTACGCCACCGGCGCGCTGCGCGCCGCGAAGTGGCTGAACGGCAAGGCGCCGGGTTTGTACGACAGCTTCGACGTGCTTGGTTTGAGGGGGGTCGCCGGGGTATAATTGTGCGCTCTTGCCGTAGAGGTCAGCAAAGCGGGCGGGGCGACAGCCTCTTCCGCTTTTTTTGCGCCCTCATTTTTCTGGAGTCTCGCCTGTGGCCACCGAAGATCCAGCCGTCCTCGTCCTCGCCGACGGGTCGGTTTTCCGGGGCTGCGCCATCGGCGCCGCGGGGGTCTCCACCGGCGAAGTCGTCTTCAACACCGCGATGACCGGCTACCAGGAGATCCTCACCGATCCCTCGTACTGCCGCCAGATCGTCACCCTGACCTATCCGCACATCGGCAACACCGGGGTCAATGCCGAGGACGAGGAATCGGCCGCGGTGCGCGCCGCGGGCCTTGTGGTGCGCGACCTGCCCAAGGTCGTCTCCAGTTGGCGCGCGCAATCGGGCCTGGGCGGGTACCTCAGGGCGCGCAAGGTGGTCGCGATCGCCGACATCGACACCCGGCGCCTGACGCGCATCCTGCGGGAGAAAGGCGCGCAGAACGGCTGCATCATGGCGGGGGTGATCGACGAGAAGGCCGCGCTGGCCGCGGCGAATGCCTTCCCGGGCCTGGCCGGCATGGACCTGGCGAAGCAAGTCACCACCGCCTCGGCCTACGAGTGGCGCGAGGGCAGGTGGGAACCGGGCAAGGGCTTTCGCCAGCCTGGCGAGGTGCGCCACCACGTGGTCGCGTTCGACTACGGCATCAAGCGCAACATCCTGCGGCTGCTGGCGGCGCGCGGCGCGCGCATCACCGTGGTGCCGGCGCAGACCCCGGCCAAGGAGGTGCTGAGGATGAAGCCCGACGGGGTGTTCCTGTCCAACGGCCCGGGCGACCCCGGGCCCTGCGACTACGCCATCGAGGCCATCGGCCAGATCCTCGAGACCACGAGGATCCCGGTATTCGGCATCTGCCTGGGACACCAACTGATGGGACTTGCCTCCGGCGCCAAGACCCTCAAGATGAAGTTCGGCCACCATGGCGCCAACCACCCGGTGAAGGACCTGGACACCGGGCAGGTGGTGATCACCAGCCAGAACCACGGCTTCGCGGTGGACGCGAAGACGCTGCCCGCGACGCTGCGACCCACCCATGTGTCGCTGTTCGACGGCTCGCTGCAGGGCCTGGCGCGCACCGACCGTCCCGCGTTCTGCTTCCAGGGCCACCCCGAGGCGAGCCCGGGGCCGCACGACATCGGCTACCTGTTCGAGCGCTTCGCAAAGCTGATGGACGAGGCCGGGGGCGCGCAGCATGCCTAAGCGCACAGACATCAAGAGCATCCTGATCATCGGCGCCGGCCCGATCGTCATCGGCCAGGCCTGCGAGTTCGACTATTCCGGGGCGCAGGCCTGCAAGGCGCTGCGCGCCGAGGGCTACCGCGTGGTGCTGGTGAACTCGAACCCGGCCACCATCATGACCGACCCGGAGATGGCCGATGCCACCTACATCGAGCCCATCACCTGGCGCACGGTGGCGAGCATCATCGACAAGGAGCGCCCGGAGGCGCTGCTGCCCACCATGGGCGGGCAGACCGCGCTCAACTGCGCCCTGGACCTCGCCAAGCACGGCGTGCTGGAGCAGTTCGGCGTGGAGATGATCGGCGCCTCGCGCGAGGCGATCGACAAGGCCGAGGACCGCGAGAAGTTCAAGCAGGCGATGACGCGCATCGGGCTTGCCTCGGCGCGCTCGTCGCTGGCGCACTCCATGGAAGAGGCGCTGCAGGTGCAGGCGGGCCTGGGCTACCCGGTGGTGATCCGGCCCTCGTTCACGCTGGGCGGCACCGGCGGCGGCATCGCCTACAACCGCGAGGAGTTCGTCGCCGTCTGCGAGCGCGGCCTGCAGGCCTCGCCCACGCACGAGCTGTTGATCGAGGAATCGCTCATCGGCTGGAAGGAGTTCGAGGTGGAGGTGGTCCGCGACAAGGTGGACAACTGCATCATCGTGTGCTCGATCGAGAACATGGACCCGATGGGCGTGCACACCGGCGACTCGATCACCGTGGCGCCGGCGCAGACCCTGACGGACAGGGAGTACCAGGTGCTGCGCGACGCCTCGATCGCGGTGCTGCGCGAGATCGGCGTCGACACCGGCGGCTCGAACGTGCAGTTCGCCATCAACCCGGCCGACGGGCGCATGGTGGTGATCGAGATGAACCCGCGGGTTTCGCGCTCCTCGGCGCTCGCCTCCAAGGCGACCGGCTTCCCGATCGCCAAGGTGGCCGCGAAGCTCGCCGTGGGCTACACGCTGGACGAGGTCAGCAACGAGGTCACCGGCGGCGCCACGCCGGCTTGCTTCGAGCCCACCATCGACTACGTGGTCACCAAGGTGCCGCGCTTCGCCTTCGAGAAGTTCCCGCAGGCCAACGACCGCCTCACCACGCAGATGAAGTCGGTGGGCGAGGTGATGGCCATCGGCCGCACCTTCCAGGAGTCGCTGCACAAGGCGATGCGCGGTCTGGAGATCGGCGTGGACGGCCTCAACCAGCGCACCACCGACCGCGAGACCATCGAGAAGGAGCTGGGCGAGCCCGGTCCCGAGCGCATCTGGTACGTGGGGGATGCCTTCGAGAACGGCTTCACCGTGGAGGAGGTCCGGCGCCTGACGCACATCGATCCGTGGTTCCTGGTCCAGATCAAGGAGATCGTGGACCTGGAGATGGAGCTGGACGAGCGCCGGCTGGAGGAGATCGACGCCGGCACCCTGCGCCTGCTCAAGCGCAAGGGCTTCTCGGACCGGCGCCTGGCCTACCTGTTCAACGTGAACGAGCAGGCGGTGCGCGAGGCGCGCTGGAAGCTGGGGGTGCGGCCGGTCTACAAGCGCGTGGACACCTGCGCCGGGGAGTTTGCCACCCGCACTGCGTACATGTACTCCACCTATGAAGAGGAGTGCGAGGCCGAGCCCACCGCCAGGCGCAAGATCATGGTGCTGGGCAGCGGGCCGAACCGGATCGGGCAGGGCATCGAGTTCGACTACTGCTGCGTGCACGCGGCCTTCGCGCTGCGCGAGGACGGCTTCGAGACCATCATGGTCAACTGCAACCCGGAGACCGTCTCCACCGACTACGACACCAGCGATCGCCTCTACTTCGAGCCGCTCACGCTCGAGGACGTGCTGGAGATCGTGGACAAGGAGAGACCCTTCGGCGTCATCGTGCAGTACGGCGGCCAGACCCCGCTCAAGCTCGCGCGCGACCTCGCCGCGGCCGGGGTGCCCATCATCGGCACCAGCGCCGACTCGATCGACCTCGCCGAGGACCGCGAGCGCTTCCGGCAGATGCTGCAGAAGCTGGCGCTGCGCCAGCCGCCCAACCGCACCGCGCGAAACAACCAAGAAGCGATCCGGCTGGCGGAGGAAATCGGCTACCCGATCGTGGTCCGCCCGAGCTACGTGCTGGGCGGCCGCGCCATGGAGATCGTGCACCAGCAGTCGGAGCTGGAGCGCTACATGAAGGTGGCGGTAAAGGTATCGAACGACTCGCCGGTGCTGCTGGACCGGTACCTGTCGGATGCCATCGAGGTCGACGTCGACTGCATCGCCGACGGCAAGGAGGTGCTCATCGGCGGCATCATGGAACATATCGAGCAGGCCGGCGTGCACTCGGGCGATTCGGCCTGCTGCCTGCCGCCGCATTCGCTCGCCAGCCACCTGGAGCGCGAGCTGCGCCGCCAGACGGTGATGATGGCGCAGGCGCTCCACGTGGTCGGCCTGATGAACGTGCAGTTCGCCATCCAGCGCGACACGGTGTACGTGCTCGAGGTCAACCCGCGCGCCTCGCGCACCGTGCCCTTCGTCTCCAAGGCCACCGGGCTGCCGCTGGCCAAGATCGCGGCGCGCTGCATGGCCGGCACCCCCCTCGCGGCGCAGCGCGTGCGCAGCGCGGCCCCGGAAGAGGTGGTGCCGCCGTACTTCTCGGTCAAGGAGGCGGTGTTCCCGTTCGCGCGCTTCCCCGGCGTGGACACCATCCTGGGCCCCGAGATGAAGTCCACCGGCGAGGTGATGGGCGTCGGCCGCAGCTTCGGCGAGGCCTTCGTCAAGTCGCAGCTCGCGGCGGGCGTACGACTGCCACGCGAAGGCGGCGGCCGCGCCTTCGTCAGCGTGCGCGACGGCGACAAGCTCGCCGCGGTCAGCGTGGCGCGCGACCTGCTCGAGCTGGGCTTGACGCTGCTCGCCACGCGCGGCACCGCGCAGGTGCTCTCGGCGCACGGCGTCGCGGTGACCCCGGTGAACAAGGTCGCGGAAGGGCGCCCGCACATCGTGGACATGATCAAGAACGGCGATATCGCCTTCATCGCCAATACCGTGGAGGACACGCGCACCGCGATCTCGGACTCGCGCGCGATCCGGGTCAGCGCGCTCGCCAACCGGGTCACCTACTACACCACCATCGCCGGGGCGCGCGCCGCCTGCAGCGGAATGCGGGCGCTGTCGCGGCTCGAGCCCTATCGCCTGCAGGATCTGCATGCGGGCCTGGCGCGCGCGCACGCCGTCGAGGAGGTAAATTAGGCCCATGCCCAGCACCCCGATGACGATCAAGGGCGCCGAGGCACTGCGCGCCGAGCTGCAGTGCCTGAAGTCGGCCGAGCGGCCGAAGGTGATCGCCGCGATCGCCGAGGCGCGCGCGCACGGCGACCTGTCGGAGAACGCCGAGTACGACGCGGCGCGCGAACGCCAGGGCTTCATCGAGGGCCGCATCGCGGACATCGAGGTCAAGCTCGCCAATGCGCAGGTGATCGATCCGAAGCTGCTCGATGCCGGGGGGCGCTGCGTGTTCGGCGCCACCGTAGACCTGGACGACGGCAGCGGCGCGACGATGACCTACCAGATCGTGGGCGAGGACGAGGCCGACATCAAGACGGGCAAGATCTCGATCAGCTCGCCCATCGCGCGGGCGCTCATCGGGAAGTACGCCGGCGACCCGGTCGCGGTGCAGACCCCCGGGGGGGTGAAGAACTACGAGATCCTGGACGTTCGCTACGAATAGGTGCGGCCAGCGCCCGCGCACGCCGGCGTTCCGCCTCTCGCTTCTGCGGGTTTTCCTTCCACAGCAGCAGAACCTTGCCGATCGAGTGCACCGGCGCGGCGCCGGTGCGCTCGCAGATCTCGGCCATCGCCAGCGCGCGCGCCTCGCGCGCCATGCCCCCGGCGCGGACCTTGATCAGCTCGTGGGCGGCCAGCGCGCGTTCGATCTCGGCCACGACGGCCGCGGTGAGGCCGTCGTGGCCGATCAGCACCACCGGGTCGAGGGCCTGCGCACGCGCCTTCAGCGCGCGGCGCTCTGCGGGGCTAATTGCGCTCATCGCCCTGGTGGTCCTTCGGGGCGCGCAGCAGCGGCACCTCGGGCACCACGCCGTGGAAGCAAAACTGGACGAACAGGTTGTGCTCGACGCCCCAGCCGTTGTCGATGCGGTGCTGCCAGGCGTCGCACTGCTGGCGATCCATGCGCCTGACCCGCCAGGGCGACAACCGCAGCAACTGTGGCACTGCGAAAGGCCTCATGTTCAGTCTGCAGTGTACCCTTGCAGGGGAGAGCACCTGGCGAAATGAGTCATTCCAGCAGGCGCTGGCTGCAGCGCCACGTCTCCGATCCCTTCGTGCGCCGGGCGCGCGAGGAAGGCTACCGTTCGCGCGCCGCGTTCAAGCTGCTCGAAATCGACGCCCGCGACAAGCTGCTGCCTAGCGGCGCGACGGTGATCGACCTGGGCGCCGCGCCGGGCGGCTGGTCCCAGGTGGCGGCCGCGAAAGCCGGCGCCGGGGGTCGCGTGATCGCGATCGACCTGCTGGCGATGGTGCCGCCGCCGGGGGTGCATTTCATCCAGGGCAGCTTCCTCGACCCCGCGGTCCGCGGCGCGGCGCTCTTGGCGGCCGGCGGCAGGGCGGACCTGGTGCTATCGGACATGATGCCCAACGTCTCGGGCATCGCCTCGGCGGACCAGGCCCGTGCCGCGGAACTGGTGCACGAGGCGATCGGGTTCTGCAACGAGGCGCTCAAGCCCGGGGGCGCGTTGCTGGTCAAGGTGTTTCAGGGCGGGGAGTTCGCCGGCATCCTCGCCGAACTGCGGCACGCATTTGCCTCGGTGCAGACGCGCAAGCCGGCGGCCTCCCGCGGCGAGTCGCGCGAGACCTACCTCCTGGCGCGGCAGAGGAAAAAGCAGGATTCGCGTTGAACTTGGCCGCGGCGCCGCAATCTATCGGAAACGGCGTAAGATCATGCCCTTGGTCTGCCAACCGGCCGCGCGGCCGAAATAAGGAGCAAGTCCTTGAATAACATGATGAAGAACCTGGTCATCTGGCTCGTCATCGGGCTGGTGCTGATGACCGTGTTCAACCAGTTCAATACCCGCCAGGCGGCGCGCTCGCCGCTGGAGTACTCCCAGTTCCTGGAGGAGGTGAAGGCCGGCCGCATCGCCAAGGTCACCATCGAGGGCCGCCAGCTCAAGGCGACCACGATCGACAACAAGAGCGTGGTGAGCTACTCGCCGGGCGACATCTGGCTGGTGTCGGACCTGCTCAAGTACGGCGTCAAGGTCGAGGCCAAGCCCGAGGAGGAACCCTCCTTCCTCATGAACATCTTCGTCTCCTGGTTTCCGATGCTGCTGCTGATCGGGGTCTGGATCTTCTTCATGCGCCAGATGCAGGGCGGCGGGCGCGGCGGCGCGTTCTCGTTCGGCAAGTCCAAGGCGCGCCTGCTGGACGAATCGTCGAACAACCTCACCTTCGCCGACGTCGCCGGCTGCGAGGAGGCCAAGGAAGAGGTCTCCGAGCTGGTGGACTTCCTGCGCGATCCCACCAAGTTCCAGAAGCTGGGCGGTCGCATCCCGCGAGGTGTGCTGATGGTGGGCAACCCGGGCACCGGCAAGACGCTGCTCGCGCGCGCCATCGCCGGCGAGGCCAAGGTGCCGTTCTACTCCATTTCCGGTTCCGATTTCGTCGAGATGTTCGTCGGCGTCGGAGCGGCGCGCGTGCGCGACATGTTCGAGCAGGCCAAGAAGCACGCGCCCTGCATCGTGTTCATCGACGAAATCGACGCCGTCGGCCGCCAGCGCGGCGCCGGCCTGGGCGGCGGCAACGACGAGCGCGAGCAGACGCTGAACCAGTTGCTGGTGGAGATGGACGGCTTCGAGGGCACCATGGGCGTGATCGTCATCGCCGCCACCAACCGCCCTGACGTGCTCGACCCGGCGCTGCTGCGGCCCGGGCGCTTCGACCGCCAGGTGGTGGTGCCGCTGCCGGACATCCGCGGCCGCGAGGAGATCCTCAAGGTGCATATGAGGAAAGTGCCGATATCACCCGACGTGAAGGCCGACATCATCGCGCGCGGCACGCCGGGCTTCTCCGGCGCGGACCTGGCCAACCTGGTCAACGAGGCGGCCCTGTTCGCCGCGCGCCGCAACAAGCGCCTGGTGGAGATGGACGAGTTCGAGCACGCCAAGGACAAGGTCATGATGGGCGCCGAGCGCCGCTCCATGGTGATGTCGGAGGACGAGCGCCGCACCACCGCGTACCACGAGTCCGGCCACGCCGTGGTCGGCAAGCTGGTGCCCAAGGCCGATCCGGTGCACAAGGTCACCATCATCCCGCGCGGGCGCGCGCTGGGCGTGACCTTCTTCCTGCCCGAGCGCGACCGCTACGGCTACAGCAAGGAGCAGATGCTGTCGTTCATGGCGGTGTCCTTCGGCGGCCGCATCGCCGAAGAGGTGTTCCTCGAGCAGCAGACCACGGGCGCGCGCCAGGACTTCGAGCACGCGACCAACCTGGCGCGCGACATGGTGATGCACTACGGCATGACCGACTCGCTGGGGCCGATGGTCTACGGCGAGAACGAAGGCGAGGTGTTCCTCGGCCGCTCGGTGACGACGCACAAGAACGTTTCCGAGGCCACGATGCAGAAGGTGGAGGAGGAAATCCGCCGCCTGGTGGACAGCCAGTACGCGGCGGCGCGCAAGATCATCGAGGAGAACCGCGACAAGGTCGAGGCGATGGCCCAGGCGCTGCTCGAGATGGAGACGCTGGACGCGGACCAGGTGAACGACATCATGGCCGGCAAGCCGCCGCGGCCGCCGAAGTCGAGTTCATCCTCCGGCGGCGGCGATGCGCCCAAGCCCGCGAGCGACGGCACGGCCGCGGCCACGGGCACCAGCGCCGCGACGGCCTGACGGGCGAGCCTTGCGCCTGCGCTGTGGCCGGTACGCGCTGGCGCAGGATCCAGTGCTGCTGATGGGCGTGCTCAACGTCACGCCCGATTCCTTTTCCGACGGCGGCCGGTTCATGGACCGCGCAGCAGCCATCGCCCACGCGCGCCGGCTGGCCGCCGAGGGCGCGGACCTGCTGGACATCGGCGGCGAATCCTCCCGGCCGGGCGCGGCGCCGGTCGGCGAGGACGAGGAACTCGGCCGCATTCTTCCGGTCCTCCAAGCGCTGCGGGATCTGCCGATCCCGCTGTCGGTGGACACCCGCCGCCCGAGGATCATGCGCGAAGCGCTGGCTGCCGGCGCCTCCATGATCAACGACATCGAGGCGCTGGAGGCGCCAGGCGCCCTGGAGGCGGTGGCGGCCTCTTCCTGCGGTGTTTGCCTGATGCACAAGAAGGGCGACCCGGCGACGATGCAGCAAGACCCGGCCTACGCCGACGTCGTCGCTGAGGTCAAGGCTTATCTGGCCGCCCGCATCGCCGCCTGCGAGGCTGCCGGCATCGCCCGCGAGCGCATCGTCGCCGATCCAGGCTTCGGCTTCGGCAAGACCGAGGCGCACAATCTGGAGCTGCTGCGCCGGCTGGCAGAGTTCGCCGAACTGGGCGTGCCTGTGGCCTCGGGCTGGTCGCGCAAGTCCACGCTGGGCGCGATCACCGGCCGCCCCGCCGGGGAACGACTCGCGGCCAGCGTGGCGGCCGCTTTGCTGTCGGCGCAGGCCGGGGCGACAATACTGCGTGTGCACGACGTGAAGGAGACGCGCGATGCGCTGGCCGTCTGGCTGGCGCTGCGCGACGGCACCGCATGAGCAGGAGGCATTTCGGCACCGATGGCCTGAGGGGCACCGTGGGCGCGGCGCCCATGACGCCCGAGTTCGTGCTGCGCCTGGGTTACGCGGCGGGCCGGGTGCTGGCGGCGCGCGGGGCGAGGGCCGGCGAGCGACCGGCGGTGCTCATTGGCAAGGACACGCGCATCTCGGGCTACATGATCGAGGCGGCGCTGGAGGCCGGGTTCTCCGCGGCCGGCGTGGACGTACTGCTGTGCGGCCCGCTGCCCACGCCCGGGGTCGCCTACCTGACGCGCGCGCTGCGGCTCTCGGCCGGCGTCGTGATCAGCGCCTCGCACAATCCCCATGCCGACAACGGCATCAAGTTGTTCTCCGGCGACGGCTACAAGCTGCCCGACGCGGTGCAGGCGCAGATCGAGGCGCGGCTGGAGCAGCCCATGGGCTGCAATCCCTCCGCGAAGCTGGGCCGGGCGCGGCGCGTGGACGACGCCCAGGGCCGCTACATCGAATTCTGCAAATCGACCTTCCCCAACGAACTGGACCTGAAGGGCATGCGCGTGGTGGTGGACTGCGCGCACGGCGCCGCCTACGACGTCGCGCCGCAGGTGTTCCATGAACTGGGCGCCGAGGTTGCCGCCATCGGCGTCGCGCCCGACGGCTACAACATCAACCACATGTTCGGCGCCACGGCGCCGCAGAACCTGGTGGTGGAAGTGAAGCGGCAGAAGGCGCAACTGGGCATCGCGCTGGACGGCGACGCCGACCGGGTGCTGATGGTGGACGGCAACGGGACCGTCTACGACGGCGACCAGTTGCTCTACGCCATCGCCAGCCATCGGATGAGAGGCGGCGCCGGGCGGGCGAAGCTGGCCGGCGTGGCCGGGACCTTGATGACCAATCTTGCCCTGGAGAAGGCCTTTGCGCGCATGAAGCTGCCGTTCGCGCGCGCAGCCGTCGGCGACCGCTACGTGCTGGAGTTGCTGCTCAAGAAGGGCTGGCTGCTGGGCGGGGAGAATTCCGGCCACATCCTGAGCCTGGACAAACACACCACCGGCGATGGCATCATCTCGGCGCTGCAGGTGCTGACGGCGACGCGGCAGTCGCGCAAGTCGCTGGCGCAACTCACCGCGGACCTGGTGATGTACCCGCAGGTGTTGCTCAACGTGACCGTGCCCAAGGGCTTCGACTGGAAGAAGAGCAA
Organism: Betaproteobacteria bacterium; assembly: GCA_016868105.1. GTDB lineage: Bacteria > Pseudomonadota > Gammaproteobacteria > Burkholderiales > SG8-39 > RBG-16-66-20. The sequence continues at coordinate 10,629 of VGIA01000008.1, forward strand.
GGCGATCGCGCAGGCGCAGGCGGAGGCGCAGGAGGCCCTGAACGGCAAGGGCAGGGTCCTGCTGCGGCCCTCCGGCACCGAGCCGGTGCTGCGGGTGATGGTGGAGGGGGAGCCCCGCAAGGCCATTGAATCGGCGGCCAAAGCCATCGCCGAGGTGGTCCGGCGGGAGACGGCGGCGTAGCGCTGGAGCGGATCAAATGTGCACGATCGTGCACATTTGGCCGGAGCAGGCGCGCTGCTAGAATCGCGCCCCCTTGGAAGGCGCCACCCACAAAACCCAGCCCAGCGCGCGGGCAACCGCCGCCGGCCTGGACGGCGCCCGCATCACCCGACCTTCGTCGCTCGCCTGCTGCGCCGCAAAACCGGGTAAAATCAAGCATTTCTGCGACCCGCAGCCTGGATCCAGCGTCGATGCGCACACGGCTCGTTGCCGGCAACTGGAAAATGCACGCCAGCAAGGCTGCCAACCGCGCGTTGCTGGAAGCGGTGGCAGCCGGCGCGGCAACGGTGGTTGGCGCGGAATGCGCGGTTTGCGTGCCATTCCCGTATCTGGCGCAGGCGGCCGGGCTGCTGCAGGGAACGAAGGTGGCCCTGGGCGCGCAGAACGCCAGCGAGCATGCGCAGGGCGCTTTCACCGGAGAGGTTTCGGCGGCGATGCTGGCGGAGTTCGACTGCCGCTACGTGCTGGTCGGGCACTCCGAGCGGCGCCAGCTCTACGGCGAGGGCGACGCGCAAATCTCGGGAAAGTTCTCCGCGGTGCTCGCCGCCGGCATGACGCCGGTGCTGTGCGTCGGCGAGACGCTCGAAGAGCGCGAGGCGGGGCGTACGCAGGCGACGGTGGCACGGCAGCTGGAGGCGGTGCTGGCGCGCTCGGGCAGGGCGGCGTTTGCGACCGCGGTGGTGGCCTACGAGCCGGTCTGGGCGATCGGCTCCGGGCGCACGGCGAGCCCGGCGCAGGCGCAGGCGGTGCACGCTTTCCTGCGGCAGCGGCTGCTGCCGGAAACGCGCATCCTCTACGGCGGCAGCGTCAAGCCGGGCAACTCGGAGGCGCTGTTCTCGCAGCGGGATGTGGACGGCGGATTGATCGGTGGCGCGGCGCTGGTGGCGGCGGATTTCCTCGCCATCCTGGCAGCGGCGGCGCAGCGAAAGGAATGAAAGCATGGAACTCTGGACCAACATTGCGATAGTGGTGCACGTGCTGATCGCGCTGGCGATCATAGGACTGGTGCTGCTCCAGCACGGCAAGGGCGCGGACATGGGCTCGGGCTTCGGCAGCGGGTCCTCGGGGAGCCTGTTCGGCGCCACCGGTTCGGCGAATTTCCTGTCGCGGATGACCGCCGTCCTGGCGACGCTGTTCTTCCTCACCAGCCTGGGCCTCGCCTACCTCGCGACCAACAAGCCGCGCGCCGGCGGCGGCGTGCTGGACGCAGTGAAGTCCGCGCCCGCCGGCGCGTCGGCGACCCCCGCGGCGCAGCCGGCGAAGGACGGCGCCAAGCCCGCGGCCGAGCTGCCGGAGGTTCCCGGCGCACCGAAGGCGCCCGATGCCGGGAAAGTGGGCGGTGCGAAGGGCAAGGAAGTGCCGAATTGAAGGATAATCCGAGCGCCCTCGATGTCCGTCTGTGCGGGAACGGATGAGCAGCCTGCCCACGTGGTGAAATTGGTAGACACGCCAGCTTGAGGGGCTGGTGGCCTAAACAGCCGTAGCAGTTCGAGTCTGCTCGTGGGCACCAAATTTTTTCTGGACCGGGATTGGCAGTGAAACGCAGCGCAACCTGACGCGAATGCTGGCCGAGTACCTTCCGATACTGCTGTTCATCCTCGTCGGCCTTGCCGTGGGCGTCGCGCCCGTGGTGCTGGGTTCGGTGCTGGGGCCGCACCGGCCGGACCCCGAGAAGCTCTCGCCCTACGAGTGCGGCTTCGAGGCTTTCGAGGATGCGCGCATGAAGTTCGACGTGCGCTACTACCTGGTCGCGATCCTGTTCATCCTGTTCGATCTCGAGATCGCGTTCCTGTTCCCCTGGGCGGTGGTGCTGAACGAAATTGGTTTCGCCGGGTTCCTCTCGATGATGCTGTTCCTCGTCATCCTAGTGGTCGGCTTTGTCTACGAATGGAAGAAGGGGGCTCTGGAATGGGAATAGAAGGCCTTCTGCAGCAGGGCTTCGCCACCACACAGCTCGACAAGCTGATCAACTGGACCCGTACCGGGTCGCTGTGGCCGATGACCTTCGGCCTCGCCTGCTGCGCGGTGGAGATGATGCACGCCGGCGCCGCGCGCTACGACCTCGACCGCTTCGGCATCGTGTTCCGCCCCAGCCCGCGCCAGTCCGACGTCATGATCGTGGCCGGCACGCTGTGCAACAAGATGGCGCCGGCGCTGCGCAAGGTCTACGATCAGATGGCCGAGCCGCGCTGGGTGATCTCGATGGGCTCCTGCGCCAACGGCGGCGGCTACTACCACTACTCCTATTCCGTGGTGCGCGGCTGCGACCGCATCGTGCCGGTGGACGTCTACGTCCCCGGCTGCCCGCCGACGGCGGAGGCGCTGCTCTACGGCATCGTTCAACTGCAGAACAAGATCAAGCGCACCAACACCATTGCTCGATGAAGCCGAGCCCGGAAAGCGCCATAGCCCGATGAGCCCGAAGCTGCACAGGCTGCTGGATGCGCTTGCGCGCGAAGGCTTCGCACCGGTTCAGCGCCTGGGAGAGATCACGCTCGAGGTCCCGGCGGCGCAGTCCCGGGCCGCGGCCCTCAAGCTGCGTGATCACCCCGAGCTGCGTTTCGAGCAACTGATCGATCTTTGCGGCATGGACTACGACACCTATGGCGACCGGCCCAGGCAAGGCCGGCGCTTCGCCTCGGTGGTGCACCTGCTCTCGGTGACGCACAACTGGCGCCTGCGCCTGCGCGCCTTCTGCGACGACGATGCCTTCCCGATCATGCCGTCGCTGATCGAGGTCTGGCCCGCGGCGGCCTGGTTCGAGCGCGAGGCCTTCGACCTTTTCGGCATCCTGTTCGACGGCCATCCGGACCTGCGCCGCATCCTCACCGACTACGGCTTCATCGGCCACCCGTTCCGCAAGGACTTCCCGGTCAGCGGCACCGTCGAGATGCGCTACGACCCGGAGCAGAAGCGCGTGATCTACCAGCCGGTGTCGATCGAGCCGCGGGAGATCACGCCGCGGATCGTCCGCGAGGAGCGCTACGCCGAGCGCAGGGACTAAGGCGATGGCGCAGATCCGCAACTACACGCTGAACTTCGGCCCGCAGCACCCGGCTGCGCACGGCGTGCTGCGGCTGGTGCTGGAACTGGACGGCGAGGTGATCCAGCGCGCCGACCCGCACATCGGCCTGCTGCACCGGGCCACCGAGAAGCTGGCCGAATCGCGCACCTTCATCCAGTCGCTGCCCTACATGGACCGGCTGGACTACGTCTCGATGATGTGCAACGAGCACGCCTACGTGATGGCGATCGAGAAGCTGGCCGGCATCCAGGTCCCGGAGCGGGCGCAGTACATCCGCGTGATGTTCGACGAGATCACGCGGATCCTCAACCACCTGCTGTGGCTGGGCGCCCACGGGCTGGACATCGGCGCCATGACCATCTTCCTGTATTGCTTCCGGGAGCGCGAGGACCTGATGGACTGCTACGAGGCGGTGTCGGGCGCGCGCATGCACGCGGCCTACTACCGGCCCGGCGGCGTCTACCGCGACCTGCCGGACTCGATGCCGCAGTACCGGGCGCAGGTGTCTCGCAACGCCGCCACCATGGCGCAAATGAACGCGAACCGGCAGGGTTCGCTGCTCGACTTCATCGACGACTTCACCCGGCGCTTTCCCAAGTGCGTGGACGACTACGAGACCCTGTTGACGGATAACCGGATCTGGAAGCAGCGTACCGTGGGCATCGGCGTGGTGAGCCCGGAGCGCGCGCTGGCGCTGGGCTTCACCGGGCCGATGCTGCGCGGCTCGGGGCTGGCCTGGGACCTGCGCAAGAAGCAGCCCTACGAGGTCTACGGCAAGCTGGAGTTCGACATCCCGGTGGGCGTCAACGGCGATTGCTACGACCGCTACCTGGTGCGGATCGAGGAAATGCGCCAGTCCAGTCGCATCATCAAGCAGTGCGTGGACTGGCTGCGCGCCAACCCGGGCCCGGTGATCGTGGAGAACCACAAGGTGGCGCCGCCCTCGCGCGGGGAGATGAAGTTGAAGATGGAGGAACTGATCCACCACTTCAAGCTGTTCACCGAAGGCATGCACGTTCCCGAGGGCGAGGCCTACGCCGCGGTGGAGCATCCGAAGGGCGAGTTCGGCATCTACCTCATCTCCGACGGCGCCAACAAGCCCTACCGGCTCAAGATCCGTGCGCCGGGCTTCCCCCACCTTGCGGCAATGGACGAGATGTCCCGCGGCCACATGATCGCGGACGCGGTGGCCATCATCGGCACCATGGACATCGTGTTCGGGGAAATTGACAGGTAGGCGCCCATGCCCATGCTCAGCGCCGAATCGTTGAAGAAAATCGACCGCGAGGTCGCCAAGTACCCGCCGGACCAGAAGCAGTCGGCGGTGATGGCGGCGCTGGTGATCGCGCAGGACGAGAAGGGCTGGCTTGCCACCGAGACCATGGACGCGGTGGCCGGGATCCTCGGCATGGCACCGGTGGCGGTGTACGAGGTGGCGACCTTCTACAACATGTACAACCTCAAGCCCACGGGGAAGTACAAGCTCACCATCTGCACCTGCCTGCCCTGCGGCCTGCAGGGTTCGCTGGAGGCGGCCGACCACCTGAAGGCGAAGCTGGGCGTGGAGTTCAACCAGACCACCGCCGACGGCCGCTTCACCCTCAAGGAGGGCGAGTGCATGGGGGCCTGCGCCATGTCGCCGGTGATCCTGGTCAACAACAAGGCGATGCACGACTACATGTCCAGGGACAAGATCGACGCGCTGCTGAAGGAGCTCAAGTGAGCCTGTTCGATTACGGCCCGGACGCGATCCTGATGCGGGGGCTCGATGGGGCCAACTGGCGCCTGAAGGACTACCAGGCGCGCGACGGCTATCTGGCCTTGAGGAAGATTCTCCGGGACAAGGTGAAGCCGGAAGACGTGGTCGCCGAGGTGAAGAAGTCCGGCCTGCGCGGTCGCGGCGGGGCCGGTTTCCCCACCGGCCTGAAGTGGTCATTCATGCCGCGGCAATTTCCCGGCGCCAAGTACGTGGTCTGCAATTCCGATGAGGGAGAGCCCGGCACCTGCAAGGACCGCGACCTGCTCCGCTACAACCCGCACGCGGTGATCGAAGGCATGATCATCGCCGGCTATGCCATGGGCGCGACCGCCGGCTACAACTACATCCACGGCGAGATCTGGCTTGTCTACGAGCAGTACGAGGAAGCGCTGCGCGAGGCGTACGCGGCCGGCTACCTGGGCAAGAACATTCTCGGCTCCGATTTCAGCTTCGAGATGTACGCCCATCCCGGCTACGGCGCCTACATCTGCGGCGAGGAAACCGCGCTGCTGGAGTCGCTCGAGGGCAAGAGGGGCCAGCCGCGCTTCAAGCCGCCGTTCCCGGCCAGCTACGGCCTGTACGGCAAGCCGACCACGATCAACAACACCGAGACCTTCGCCGCGGCGCCCTGGATCATGCGCAACGGCGGCGAGGCGTTCCTCGCCCTGGGCAGGCCCAACAACGGCGGCACCAAGCTGTTCTCCGTGACCGGCCATGTGGCGCGGCCCGGCAACTACGAGGTGCGGCTGGGAACGCCGTTCGCCGCCCTGCTGGAGATGGCCGGGGGCATGCGCGGTGCAAGCAAGCTGAAAGCGGTGATTCCCGGCGGCTCATCCATGCCGGTGCTGCCGGCCGAGGTGATGATGAAGACCGACATGGACTACGACTCCATCGCCAAGGCGGGCTCAATGCTGGGCTCGGGCGCGGTGATCGTGATGGACCAGACCACCTGCATGGTGCGGGCGCTGGAGCGCCTGTCCTATTTCTACTACGAGGAGTCCTGCGGCCAGTGCACGCCCTGCCGCGAGGGCACCGGGTGGCTCTACCGCGTGGTGCACCGGATCGAGACCGGACAGGGGCGGATGGAGGACCTGGCGCTGCTGGACAGCGTCGCCGACAACATCGCCGGCAGCACCATCTGCGCGCTGGGCGATGCCGCGGCGCTGCCGGTCAAGAGCTTCCTCAAGCACTTCCGCCACGAGTTCATCCACCATGTCGAGCACAAGCGCTGCCTGCCGGGCATGCTGGAGCCCAAGTGGGGCAGGGCGGGCGCGCATGCGCCCGCATCCTCGTCACGGCTGGAGAAGGCGGCCTGATGCCGAAGCTCGAGATCGACGGCCGGGAAGTCGAGGTGCAGCACGGCTCGACCGTGATGGAGGCGGCGACGAAGCTCGGCATCTACGTGCCGCACTTCTGCTACCACAGGAAGCTCTCGATCGCGGCCAACTGCCGCATGTGCCTGGTGGAGGTGGAGAAGGCGCCCAAGCCGCTGCCCGCCTGCGCCACCCCCGTCACCGACGGCATGAAGGTGAAGACGAACTCGGCAGTCGCCAAGACTGCGCAGAACTCGGTGATGGAGTTCCTGCTCATCAACCATCCGCTCGACTGCCCGATCTGCGACCAGGGCGGCGAATGCCAGCTGCAGGACCTGGCGGTGGGCTACGGCGGCTCGTCCTCGCGCTACGCCGAGGACAAGCGCTTCGTCATGGCCAAGGACATCGGCCCGCTGGTGGCGGCCGAGGAAATGAGCCGCTGCATCCAGTGCACGCGCTGCGTGCGCTTCGGCCAGGAAGTGGCCGGGGTGATGGAGCTGGGGATGATCGGCCGCGGCGAGCATGCCGAGATCGTCGCCTTCGTCGGCAAGTCGGTGGACTCCGAGCTCTCGGGCAACATCATCGACCTGTGCCCGGTTGGCGCGCTGACCTCGAAGCCCTTCCGCTACAGCGCGCGGACCTGGGAACTGTCGCGGCGCAAGTCGGTGTCGCCGCACGACGGCCTGGGCTCCAATCTGGTGGTGCAGGTGAAGCAGGACCGCGTCATGCGCGTGCTGCCGCTGGAGAACGAGGCCGTGAACGAGTGCTGGCTGTCGGACAAGGACCGCTTTTCCTACGAGGGCCTGAACTCCGGCGAGCGGCTGACGGTGCCGATGATCAGGCAGGACGGCCAGTGGCGCGAGGCCGAATGGCAGGAGGCGCTGGGGTTTGCGGCGCGGGGCCTGAAGGCCTTCGGCGTGCTGGCCTCGCCGCACGCGACGCTGGAGGAACTGTTCCTCGCCGGAAGGCTGGGCGCCGCCCCCGGCAATGCCGCGGATTTCCGCCTGCGCCACAGCGACTTCTCCGCCGACGGCCGGCGAGCGGGCATCCCCTGGCTGGGAATGGCGCTGGCCGAGCTGGGCAAGCTCGACCGCGTGCTGGTGGTGGGTTCGTTCCTGCGCAAGGACCATCCGCTGCTCGCGCACCGCCTGCGCCAGGCGGCAAAGCGCGGCACCGAGGTCCATGTGCTGCATGCGGTGGATGACGACTGGCTGCTGCCGGTGCGCTCGAAGAAGATCGTGCCGCCGTCGCAGCTGCTCTCGGCGCTGCCCGGGTTCGCCGGGGCGCTCAGGGGCGCGGGGAACGGTGCCATCCTGCTCGGCAATTTCGCGCAGCATCATCCGCAGGCGGCGCGGCTCCACGCGGCGGCGCAGGCGCTGGCGAAGGAGACCGGCGTCAGGCTGGGTTTCCTGGGCGAGGCGGCCAATTCGGTGGGCGGCTATGTCGCCGGCCTGCCCGCCGGCGGCGGCCTGCCTGCCGCGCTCCAAAAGCAGGCGCTGCTGCTGCTCAACGTCGAGCCGCAGTTGGATTGCGCCAACCCGCAGGCGGCGATGGCCGCGGTGCGCGGCGCGCGCTTCACGGTCAACCTCAGCGCCTTCAAGTCCGAACTGGGCGACGTGCTGCTGCCGATCGCGCCGTTCACCGAGACCCCGGGCACGTTCATCAGCACCGAGGGCCGCGTGCAGAGCTTCCACGCCACGGTGCACCCGCGCGGCGAGGCGCGGCCGGCCTGGAAGGTGCTGCGCGTCCTGGGCACGATGCTGGGCCTGCCCGGGTTCGATTTCGAGGCCGTGGAGCAGGTGCGCCAGGCCTGTCTGGGGGGTAAGCAGGTGGCCTCGATGTTGTCGAACGCCATCGAGCTCCCGTCCGCGCCGGCGCCGGCCGCCTCCGCGGGAGGCATCGAGCGCATCGCCGACGTGCCGATCTATTTCGCCGACCCGCTGGTGCGGCATTCGCTGCCGCTGCAGAAGACCGGCGATGCCAGTCCGCCGCGCGCCTGGATGAACGCCCGGATGTTCAAGAGCCTCGGCGCCACCGAAGGCAGCCCGGTGCTGGTGCGACAGGGCACTGGCGAGGCAGGCCTGGTCGCGGCCCTGGACGACAAGCTGCCGGACAACTGCGTGCGCGTGCCGGCGGCGCATCCTTCCACCGCTGCGCTGGGCCCGATGTTCGGCGCCATCGAGCTCGAGACCGTCACCGCGCAGAGGGTGGCGTAGGTGCTCGAGGCCTTGTACGCGCTGTCGGAGTCCCGCCTGGGACCGGTCTGGGGGCCGGCGGTGTACGAGGTCGTGACCTCGCTCGCGTTCATCGTCGCGATCCTGGTGCCGCTGATGGGGCTGATGGCCTACCTCACGCTCTGGGAGAGGAAGCTGATCGGCTGGATCCAGATCCGCATCGGCCCGAACCGGGTGACGTTCTTCGGCATTCCGTGGCTGGGCGGCCTGGCGCAGCCGGTCGCCGACGGCATCAAGCTGCTGTTCAAGGAAGTCATCTTCCCGGCCAATGCCAACAAGGCGCTGTTCGTGCTGGCGCCGATGCTGGCGCTGATGCCGGCGATTGCCGCCTGGGCGGTGATTCCCTTCGCGCCCGACCTGGTGCTGTCGGACATCAATGCCGGCCTGCTGTACGTCATGGCCCTTACCTCCATGGCCGTGTACGGGGTCATCATCGCAGGCTGGGCAAGCAACTCGAAGTACGCGTTTCTCGGTGCCATGCGCTCGGCGGCGCAGATGGTGTCCTACGAGCTCGCGATGGGCTTCGCGCTGGTGGTGGTGCTGATGGTCTCGGCAAGCCTGAACCTGTCGGACATCGTCAACGGCCAGGGGCAGGGCTGGTTCGCCTCGATGGGGCTCAACTTCCTGTCCTGGAACTGGCTGCCGCTGGCGCCGATGCTTCTGGTGTATTTCATCTCCGGCATCGCCGAAACCAACCGCGCGCCCTTCGACGTGGTCGAGGGCGAGTCCGAGATCGTCGCCGGGCACATGGTGGAGTACTCGGGCATGACCTTCGCCCTGTTCTTCCTTGCCGAGTACCTGAACATGCTCCTGATCGCGACCCTGACCGTGATCATGTTCTTCGGCGGCTGGCAGGCGCCGATCTCCAGCCCGCTGCTGGACGCGGTGCCGCCGACCCTGTGGCTGCTGGCCAAGGTGTTCGTCGTGGTCTCGATGTTCCTCTGGATCCGCGCCACCTTCCCGCGCTACCGCTACGACCAGATCATGCGCCTGGGCTGGAAGGTGTTCATCCCTCTGACGCTGGTCTGGATCGTGGTCATCGGCGCCTGGATGCAGACCCCCTGGAGCCTCTGGAAGTGAGGATCCCGTGACCCGGCTCGCCGAGTTGTTCCGCTCCTTGCTGCTGCTGGAATTGTTCCGCGGCCTGGCGCTGACGGGACGGCACCTGTTCGCGCGCAAGATCACGGTGCAGTTCCCCGAGGAAAAGACGCCGATGAGCCCGCGCTTCCGCGGCCTGCACGCGCTGCGCCGCTATCCCAACGGCGAGGAGCGCTGCATCGCCTGCAAGCTGTGCGAGGCGGTCTGCCCGGCGCTGGCGATCCACATCGAGTCCGAGGCGCGCGCCGACAACACGCGCCGAACCACGCGCTACGACATCGACCTCACCAAGTGCATCTTCTGCGGCTTTTGCGAGGAGGCCTGCCCGGTGGACGCAATCGTGGAGACGCGGATCATCGAGTACCACGGCGAGAAGCGCGGCGACCTGTATTACACCAAGCCGATGCTGCTCGCGGTCGGCGAGCGCTATGAAGAGCAGATCGCGGCGGACCGCGCGGCCGACGCGCGCTACCGCTAGCGGCCGATGGTCAATTTCGAGACGGTGGTGTTCTACCTGTTCGCGGCGATCCTGCTGGGGTCCGCGCTGCGGGTGATTACCGCGCGCAACCCGGTCCATGCCGCCCTGTACCTGGTGCTCGCGTTCTTTACCGCGTCGGCGATCTGGCTGCTGCTGCGCGCCGAGTTCCTCGCCGTCACCCTGGTGCTGGTCTACGTCGGCGCGGTGATGGTGCTGTTCCTGTTCGTGGTGATGATGCTGGACGTCAACCTGGAGCGGCTGCGCCAGGGGTTCTGGCAGTACCTGCCGCTGGGCCTGGCCGTCGGGGCGCTGATGGCCGCGGAGATGGCTGCGGTGCTGTATACGCGCTGGTCCGGACTGGCGGCGCGGCCCAGAGCCCTGGCGCCGGACTACAGCAACACCAAGGAACTGGGGCGCCTGATCTACACCGATTACGCCTATGCCTTCGAGCTGGCGGCCGTGATCCTGCTGGTGGCCATCGTCGCCGCCATCGCCCTGACCCTGCGCCGGCGCAAGGACTCGCGCTCGCAGGACCCGTCGCAGCAGGTGAAGGCACGCCGCGCCGACCGCGTCCGGCTGGTGAGCATGCCGGCGGACAAGGACGGCTGATGCTGGCCACGCAACTGAGCCTGTCGCATTACCTGGTGCTGGGCGCGCTGCTGTTCGCGGTGTCGGTGGTGGGCATCTTCCTCAACCGCAAGAACGTCATCATCCTGCTGATGGCGATCGAGCTGATGCTGCTGGCGGTGAACCTGAACTTCATCGCCTTCTCGCACTTCCTCGGCGACCCCGCCGGGCAGATCTTCGTCTTCTTCATCCTCACCGTCGCCGCGGCGGAGTCGGCCATCGGCCTGGCGATCCTGGTGGTGCTGTTCCGGGCGCTCAATACCATCGACGTTGATGACCTGGACTCGCTGAAGGGGTAGGGGCGCGATGACCATGAAGACCCTCTACCTGCTGGTCCCGCTCGCGCCCCTGTCCGGCGCCATCGTCGCCGGGCTGTTCGGCCGCGCCATCGGCCGCGCCGGGGCGCACTGGGTGACCATCCTTTCGGTGCTGGTGTCGCTGGTCGCCTCGTGCGTCATTTTCGCCGACGTGCTGGCCGGCAACACCTTCAACGGCAGCGTCTACACTTGGCTCACCAGCGGCGAGACGCGCTTCGAGATCGGGTTCCTGATCGACCGCCTGAGCGCGCTGATGATGATCGTGGTCACCTTCGTCTCGCTGCTGGTGCACATCTACACCATCGGCTACATGGCCGGCGACCCCGGCTACCAGCGCTTTTTCTGCTACATCTCGCTGTTCACCTTCTCCATGCTGATGCTGGTGATGGCGAACAACTTCCTGCAGCTGTTCTTCGGCTGGGAGGCGGTGGGGCTGGTGTCATACCTGCTGATCGGCTTCTGGTACACGCGGCCGACCGCGGTCTACGCCAATCTCAAGGCCTTCCTGGTGAACCGGGTCGGCGACTTCGGCTTCCTGCTCGGCATCGGGCTGGTGCTGGCCCATTTCGGCACCCTGTCCTACACGCCGGTGTTCGACCAGGCTCCGGCGCTGGCCGCCGGTTCAGCCGGCGGCGGCCTGCCGATCACGCTCATCTGCCTGCTGCTGTTCGTCGGCGCCATGGGCAAGAGCGCGCAGTTCCCGCTGCACGTCTGGCTGCCCGATTCCATGGAGGGCCCGACCCCGATCTCGGCGCTGATCCACGCCGCGACCATGGTGACCGCCGGCATCTTCATGGTGGCGCGCATGTCGCCGCTGTTCGAGCTGTCGCAGGCGGCGCTGTCCACGGTGATGGTGATCGGCGCGATCACGGCGCTCTTCATGGGCCTGGTGGCGCTGACCCAGTTCGACATCAAGCGCGTGGTGGCCTACTCGACGCTGTCGCAGCTGGGCTACATGACCGCGGCGCTGGGCGCCTCGGCCTACTCGGCGGCGATGTTCCACCTCATGACGCACGCCTTCTTCAAGGCGTTGTTGTTCCTCGCCGCCGGCTCGGTGATCATCGCCATGCACCACGAGCAGGACATGCGCCGCATGGGCGGCCTGAAGAGGTACATGCCCTGGACGTACTGGACGCTGCTCATCGGCGCCATCGCCTCGGCCGGGATCCCGCCTTTGGCCGGGTTCTTCTCCAAGGACGCCATCATCGAGGCCATCCGGCTCGCCGGCACCCCGGGGGCGATGTTCGCGTATGCCTGCGTGCTCGCCTGCGTGTTCGTGACCGCGGCCTACACCTTCCGCATGGTGTTCATGGCCTTCCATGGCGAGCCGCGCTTCGACCCGAAGCCTCCGCCGCACGAGTCCCCCGCGGTGGTGACCATCCCGCTCCTGCTGCTCGCCATCCCGTCGGTGGCCGCGGGCTGGTGGATCGGCAGCGTGGTGTTCGGCGATTACTTCGGCGCCAGCATCGTGGTCCGGCCCGAGCACGCCAGCATCGCGAAGATGGCCGCAGACTACAAGGGCCTGGGTGGATTCGTCCTGCACGGCCTGGCGACGCCGCCGTTCTGGCTCGCGGTCGCGGGCATCGCCACCGCCTGGTACCTGTACCGGGTGCGCACCGACCTGCCGGGGCGCATCGCGCAGGGGTTCGGACCGCTGTACGCGCTGGTGGAGCGCAAGTACGGCTTCGACGAGATGTATTCGATCGTGTTCGCGGCCGGGGCGCGCGCCCTCGGCAGCGGGTTCTGGAAGGGCGGCGACCAGCGCACCATCGATGGGGTCATGGTGAACGGCTCGGCGCGCCTGGTGGGCTGGCTCTCCGGGGCGGTGCGCCTGGTGCAGAGCGGCCTGGTCTACTGGTACGCGTTCATGATGATCTTCGGCATCTGCGTGATGTACGCGTTGGTCAAGTACCGGGTGTTCGGCGGATGATTTTTCAATCATGAAGCTGCTGACGCTCGCCATCTGGGTGCCGGTCCTCGCCGGGCTGCTGGTGCTCGCCAGCGGAGGGGACCGGAACGCGCCGCTGCAGCGCGCCATCGCCCTGGTGGGCTCGATCCTGGGCTTCCTGGTCACCATCCCGCTGTACACTGGATTCAAGCTCGGCGACGCGGGGATGCAGTTCGAGGAGCGCGTGTCCTGGATCCCGCAGTTCAGCGTCTTCTACCACCTCGGTGTGGACGGCATCTCGGTGCTGTTCCTGCTGCTCAATGCGTTCATCACGGTGCTGGTGGTGATCGCCGGCTGGAGCGTGATCCAGAGCGGGGTAGCGCAGTACATGGCGTCGTTCCTGATCATGTCCGGGCTGCTCAACGGCGTGTTCTCGGCGCTCGACGGGCTGCTGTTCTACGTCTTCTTCGAGGCCACGCTGATCCCGATGTTCGTCATCATCGGCATCTGGGGCGGGCCCAACCGGGTCTACGCCGCGCTCAAGTTCTTCCTCTACACACTGTTCGGGTCGCTGTTGATGCTGGTCGCGCTGCTGTACCTGTACAACAAGTCCGGCGGCAGCTTCGCGATCCTGGACTGGTGGAAGCTGCCGCTGCCCCTGGGCATGCAGATGCTGCTGTTCTTCGGCCTGCTGTTCGCCTTCGCCGTGAAGGTGCCGATGTGGCCGGTGCACACGTGGCTGCCGGATGCCCATACCGAGGCGCCCACCGGCGGCTCGGTGGTGCTCGCCGCGATCATGCTGAAGCTGGGCGCCTACGGCTTGGTGCGCTTCACGCTGCCTATCCTGCCCGATGCCTCGCGCCAGCTGGCCTGGCTGATGATCGCGCTGTCGCTGATCGCGGTGGTGTACATCGGCCTGGTGGCGCTGGTGCAGACCGACATGAAGCGCCTAATCGCGTACTCGTCCATCTCGCACATGGGCTTCGTCACGCTGGGCTTGTTCATCTTCAATGCCTACGGGGTGGAGGGGGCGCTGCTGCAGATGATCTCGCACGGGTTCATCTCCGCGGCGATGTTCCTCTGCGTCGGGGTGATGTACGACCGCATGCACAGCCGCAACATCGCCGACTACGGCGGCGTGGTGAACACCATGCCGCGCTTCGCCGCGCTGATGATGCTGTTCGCAATGGCAAACTGCGGGCTGCCCGCCACCAGCGGCTTCGTCGGCGAGTTCATGGTGATCATGGGCGCGATGAAGGCCAATTTCTGGATCGCGTTCGCCGCCGCCACCATGCTCGTCTTTGGCGCCGCCTACACGCTGTGGATGTACAAGCGGGTGATCTTCGGCGCGGTGGCCAACGACCATGTGGCGGCGCTCAAGGACCTGGACGGCCGCGAGACCCTGGTGCTCGGTCTGCTCGCCTTCGCGGTGCTGGCGATGGGGATCTACCCGCTGCCCTTCACCGAGCTGATGCACGCCTCGGTCAACGAATTGCTGCGCCACGTTGCGCTGCCGAAGTTCTGAGATGAGCGACAACAGCCTGCTGCCGGCGCTGCCCGAGATCCTGCTCCTGGCCGGCGCCTGCGCGCTCATGATCACGGACCTGTTTGTCAGGGACGAACGCCGCGGCACCAGCTGCGCGCTGGCGCTGGGGGTGCTGCTCGCCTGCGCCGCCGGCACCACCTTCGTGCTGTGGGGGACCGGGGGCAGGCTGGTCTACAGCTTCAACGGCCTGTACGTCGCCGACGTCATGTCGCACGTGCTCAAGCTCGGCGCCTACGTCGCTGTCGCCGCCGCCCTGGTGTACTCGCGCCAGTACCTTCTCGACCGTGGCCTGCTGCGCGGGGAGTTCCTGACCCTGCTGCTGTTCGCGCTGCTGGGCATGATGGTGATGATGAGCGCCAACAGTTTCCTCAGCCTGTACCTCGGGCTGGAGCTGCTGTCGCTGTGCTTGTACGCCATGGTGGCGCTGAACCGGGATTCGGCGCAGTCGGTCGAGGCGGCGATGAAGTACTTCGTGCTGGGCGCGCTCGCCTCCGGCCTGCTGCTCTACGGTATGTCCATGATCTACGGCGCCACCGGCAGTCTCACCATCACCGAGGTGTCGAAGCAGATCGGGACGCTGTCGCGCGATTCCACCCAGCATACCTTCCTCGTCTTCGGCCTGGTGTTCCTGGTGGCGGGCCTCGCTTTCAAGCTGGGCGTGGTGCCGTTCCACATGTGGATTCCGGACGTCTACCAGGGCGCGCCCACCGCGGTGACGCTGGTGATCGGCTCGGCGCCCAAGCTGGCCGCCTTCGCGATGGCGATCCGGCTGCTGGTGAACGGCCTGCTCGACCTCGCCGGCGACTGGCAGCAGATGCTGGCGATCGCGGCGGTGCTGTCGATGGCGATCGGCAACCTGGCGGCGATCGCGCAGAGCAACCTGAAGCGCATGCTGGCCTATTCCACCATCGCCCACATGGGCTTCATGCTGCTGGGTCTGCTCTCGGGCGTGGTCGGGGGCAACTGGCTGAACGCGGCGGACGCCTACGCCGCGGCGATGTTCTACGTCGTGGTCTACGTCGCGATGTCGGCCGGGGCCTTCGGCATGCTGCTGCTGCTCTCGTCCAAGGGTTTCGAATGCGAGCAGCTGGAGGACCTCAAGGGCCTGAATCGCCGCAGCCCCTGGACCGCCTGCATCATGATGGTGCTGATGTTCTCCCTGGCCGGCGTGCCGCCGACCGCCGGGTTCTACGCCAAGCTTGCGGTACTTTCGGCCACGGTCAACGCCGGCCAGGTCTGGCTCGCGGTGGTGGCGGTGGTGTTCTCGCTCATCGGCGCCTTCTACTACCTGCGCATCGTCAAGCTGATGTACTTCGACGAACCGAAGCACCTGGCGCCGGTCGCGGGCGACGCCGGGTTCCGCTTCCTGCTCTCGGCCAACGGCATGGCGCTGCTCGTGTTCGGCATCCTGCCGCAGCCCCTCATGACCATCTGCTTCATCGCCATCAAGAGCCTGTAGTGTTTCCCCGCTCTGCGTCTCCGCGCACGGCTTGAAAGCCCGGAATCTCACCGAGGCGTAGGTCTCAGGGGAGGAGGTCTGGTCCGGCGCTCTGCTTCGCGTGCAGCGCCACGTCGAGCGCCTGCGCGACGGGGGCCGGGTGGGGCGAGGGTTCATCCACCACCCCGGCGCGGTGCTGGTGGCGCCCCTGTTCGACGACGACCGGAACGGGCGCTAGCCGCAGACCCCTGTGTAGCCGCATGCGGTGCAGTAGTCGCAGCCGTCCTTGCGGATCAAGGCCTTGTTGCCGCATTCCGGGCAGGCGGCGCCCGCCATCAGGCGCGCCTCGCCGCGTTCCGGGGCCTCGAGGATGCCCATCTGGCGCACCGGCGTGCCGTCCTCGTTGAGCAGGCCCAGCATGGCGTAGCGGTGCAGGATCAGGCGCGCGAGGTAGGAAACGGTGGAGGGGAAGGTCTCCTGGCGGCGGGACCCGGGCACGAAGGCCATGAAGTCCCCCAGCGGCTCGGGGAAATCGAGCAGCTTGCGCAGCTTCATGCCGATCCAGGCAGGATCCATGACGCGCATGTCGAGCGACAGGATCTTGCACAGGCCGTCGAGCGCGCGCGGGTACTCGCCGGCGAGCCACATGGAGTAGGGCCGGGTGACCCCGTCCGGGAGCGTGATCTCCTTGAGCCCGAGGACGAAATCGTCGTGCGTCCGCGGGTTGAGCACGTCCACCGTCCAGGACATGGTGCCATCGGTGCCGGTCTTGGGTTCCTTGAGGCTGAACATCGCGTCCAGCACCGGTGTTTCCGCCTCGCCGAAGGCGTGCAATTGCTCGACCCGCCAGCGCACCAGCTGCGCGAACGCGGACACGATGGAGGGCATGCGCTTCTTCGCGCCGCTGGGCGGAAACGGCATCTCGAAGGGGTCATCGCCGGCGGCCTTGGCGAGCGTCTCCAGCTTGAGCTTCAGCCAGCCCGGGTCGTTGGCGCGCATGTCCATGGACAGGGTCTTGGCGAGCGCGCCCAAGCCCCTGGGCTGCTCGCTGCCGTTGACCCAGACCTCGAACGGATGCGGCTTGCCGTTTTCCACGTGGCCGACGAACACCGCGAAGTGGAACGAAGGGTGCTCCACCATGTAGGTCCAGGCCAGGTTGCCGGTCGCCAGGTTCGGGCGGCCGGGCCAGCGCAGGCTGGAGAGCACCGGCTGCGGCACCGACTTGATCCTGATGCGGCGATTGCGGTCGCCGTCGCGGAAGTCCTGCGGCTTGCTGTCGGCCGCCTTCTCGAGCGACAGGATCGAGCCCAGCACCTTGTTCGGCCGGTAGGTGGCGAGGCCCTTGAGGCCCGCCTTCCAGGCGAAGGTGTAGAGGCCCTGGAATTCCTCGTAGGGATAGTCCTCGGGGACGTTCACCGTCTTGGAGATGCTGGTGTCCACAAACGGGGCCACCGCGGCCACCATCTGCGCGTGCGCCGTGGCCGACAGTTCCAGTGCGGTGACGAAATACGGCGGCAGTTCGCCCTTGTCGCCGAAGGCACTCCGGTACACCCGCCAGGCATGGTCCTCGACCGGGAACTCCCTGAGCGAGCCGTCGGGCATGCGCTTCTTGCGGGTATAGGTCCAGGAGAAGGGCGGCTCGATGCCGTTGGAGGCGTTGTCGGCGAAGGCGAGCGAGATGGTGCCAGTTGGTGCGATCGACAGCAGATGCGAATTGCGCACGCCGTGCCCGCGGATAAGCGCCTTCAGGTCCTCGGGCAGGCGCGCGGCGAAGCTGGTGCCCGACAGGTACAGGTCGGCGTTGAATAGCGGGAAGGCGCCGCGCTCCTTGGCCAGTTCGGCCGAGGCGCGGTAGGCGGCGTTGCGCATCGCTTCCGACACCCGCACCGCCATCGCGCGCGCCTGATCGGTGTCGTAGCGCAGCTTCAGCATCGCGAGCGCATCGCCCAGCCCGGTAAAGCCCAGGCCGACGCGCCGCTTTGCCATCGCTTCCTTGCGCTGCTGCTCGAGCGGCCAGGCGGTGACCTCCAGCACGTTGTCGAGCATGCGGATGGAGACCTCGACCACCGCGGCGAAGCGCTCGAAGTCGAAGCGGGCCTGGTCGCCGAAGGGGTCGCGCACGAAGCGCACCAGGTTCACAGAGCCCAGGCAGCAGCAGCCGTAGGGCGGCAGGGGCTGCTCGGCGCAGGGATTGGTCGCCTCGATGGACTCGCAGTAGTTGAGGTTGTTGTCGCGGTTGATGCGATCGAGGAACAGGATCCCGGGCTCGGCGTGGTTGTAGGTCGAGTGCATCACCTGGTCCCACAGCTCGCGCGCGCGCACGCGGCGGTAGACCCACAGGCCGTCCGCCCTCGGGCTGGCGCTCGCCCTCAGTTGCGCGGCGTCGGGCCTGGCCTTGTGCACCAGTTCCACCTCGCCGTCGGCCTCCACGGCGCGCATGAACTCGTCGGTGACCCCGACCGAGATGTTGAAGTTGGTAAGGTCGCCCTTGTCCTTGGCGTGGATGAAGTCCTCGATATCCGGATGATCGCAGCGCAGCACGCCCATCTGCGCGCCGCGGCGGGCGCCGGCGGACTCCACCGTCTCGCAGGAGCGGTCGAACACGCGCATGTAGGACACCGGGCCGCTCGCGCGCGAGCGGGTGCCCTTGACCTCGGCGCCCCTGGGGCGGATGGAGGAGAAATCGTAGCCCACGCCGCCGCCGCGGCGCATGGTCTCGGCCGCCTCGGCGAGCGCGGTGTAGATCCCGGCGCGGCCGTCCACCACCTCGGTGATGGAGTCCCCCACCGGCTGCACGAAGCAGTTGATCAGTGTCGCCTGCATTTCGATGCCGGCGGCGGAATTGATCCGCCCGGCCGGGATGAAGCCCTCCTCCTGCGCGGCGAGGAAGCGTCTTTCCCAAAGCGCGCGCTTTGCCTCGGGCTCGACCTGGGCGAGGGCGCGCGCGACGCGCCGGCGCACCTCGGTGATCGAGGACTCTTCCCCCTTGGCGTACTTCTCGATCAGCGCTTCGCGGCAGATTTCCTGGTCGGGAAGGGCGGTCACGGTGAACGCCGGGGATTCGATGGGGGTCTGGGACTGGCTCATGATGTTATTTTTAGTCTCACTTCAAGTGTCGCGAACAATGCTTTGATACTAAAGGTTGTTTGTCCCGGGCGCGAGTCACTAGATGTAGTAGCAACGGGCGCCTCCTGGCTGCGCCGGGATGGTCCACTACGTCAACCGCTTACTGATTTGGTGCAATGCACCATGCCCGCTAGCGCCCAGGCATCCCTCACCTAGGGCTAGGGGGTGTTCAAATATACAGTAACGGCAGGCGGCCTGGCCTGCGAAGCGCCCTGGAGGCGGGCCTGCTTGAGCAGGCCGGCCGGTTCGCCCCGGTCGGCAGCAGCTTCACGACGCAGTTGATGAGCGAAATGCCCAGCCCAGCACCGCCAGCAGGTAGTTGCGGTTGATGCCGTGCTCATCGAGCGTCTGCACCGGCAGGTTGGCGAGCGCCGCGGCGAGCGCGGTCAGGCCGAACAGCTGCATCTCCCGCCCGCACCCGCATCCCGGATGGCAGGCCGTCTTCTTCGAACGCTTTTTGCAGTGCCATCTTGTTCTGCCCTTGCCGCAACCCTTGATTCTCAGAGTGCCGGGGGCGCAAGGCAAGTGCCGGGCGTGTAGAATCCGGGCCCATGTCCAAGGCTTTTGTCCGCGAATCCGAGGACAGCGGCGAGCAAGAGCAGGCTTCGCTCCAGGGCGCCACGTCGGGGCCGCCGACCGGCCGCAACTACATCACGCCCTCGGGTTTCGCCCGCATGAAGGCCGAGTTGCGCCAGCTGGTGGAGTTCGAGCGGCCCGAGCTGGTGCGCACGGTCTCCTGGGCGGCCGCCAACGGCGACCGCTCCGAGAACGGCGACTACCTCTACGGCAAGAAGCGCCTGCGCGAGATCGACCGCCGCGTGCGCTTGCTTATCAAGCGTCTGGAGAACGCCGAGGTGGTGCACTCGGCAGGACGCGACAGCGACCAGGTGTTCTTCGGCGCCACCGTGGCGCTGCGCTCGGCGGCGCACGGCGAGCGCACGGTGACCATCGTCGGCGCCGACGAGGCCGAGCCCTCACGCGGGCGCGTCTCCTGGCACTCGCCGATGGCCCGCGCGCTGCTCAAGGCGCGCGGGGGGGAACGGGTACTGCTGCGCAGCCCGGCGGGCGACGAGGAACTGGAGATCCTGCAAGTCCGGTACGATCCGGTCGAATAGCCTCGCCATCGGCGCTGCCTTCAGCAAGACCGTCGGTTCCGTGGTCTAGGATGTGGCGATGCCGCTGCCGGGCACGTTGCCGGGCGGGCTGGACTGCTCCGGGCTCGCGACCAAGGTGGGGTCGGCGACCCTCACCCGCCGCGCCAGGAAGTCCTGCCGGAGGAAATCCGCGACCCCTGCTGAAAAAGGCCTCAGGAGCCGGCGCTAGCGGAAGTCACCCGCCTTCAGCACCGAGATTCTCTTCGGGTCGATGTGCCGCGCCAGCGCGGCGCGGACCTCTTCAGCGGTCAGCGCGGCAAGGCGGCGCTCGAACGCCACGTCCCAGGCGAAGCTGCGCCCCAGGTGCAGGTAGTTGGCCAGGCGCGCGGCCAGCGGGCGGTCCTGTGAGCGCGCGACGCGGCGCGCCTCCAGCAGGCCCTTCTTCGCCGAATCGAGCTCGGCGGCGGTAAAACCGGCCGCCAGCGCGCGCGCGATTTCCTCCCGCATCGCGCGCTCGACCCGCTCGCGGTTCTCCGGAGCGTAGATCGCCGAGATGCCGAAGCGCCCCGCCTCGTCGTGCTGGCCGGCGTTGAGGAAGCTGTAGGTGCTGTAGGACAGGCCCTCCTGCTCGCGGATGCGGGCCGGCAGGCGCGCCCCGGGATTGCCCCCCAACAGCCAATTGCCCAGCACCAGGGCCGGGAAGTCGGGGTGGTCGTCGCGCAGCCTGAGGTTCTGGCCCGCCCGCAGGACCGCGTTGGCCTTGTCCGGGGTCGCCACCTGCTCCTCGATCGCGGTGCGATCGAAGTAGCGCGAGGGAACGCGAGCATAGGGGCGCGGATTCTTCCATTCGCCAAACAGGGTCTCGACCAGCCTGGCCAGCGGCTCGGGGTCGAAATCCCCCACCGCGACGAATTCCGCGCCGGTGGCCCCCACCAGTTCCGCATGGCAACGCCGCGCGTCCTCGACAGTCACCTGCCTCAGGTTCTCGATTCGTTCCTCGGTGGTGGGCGTATAAAACCAGTGGCCGTTCGGGTAGGGGGCGAGGTGCCGCGACAGGCGTTCGGCGGCCAGCGCCGCGGGGTCGCCGCGACCGGATTCGGCACTGGTCAGCGCCGCGCGCTTGAGCTCCTCGAACTCGGCCGGCGGGAACGCGGGTTGGCGCAGCATTTCCGCCGCCAGACGCAGCGCCGCCTCCAGATCGCCGCGCCGCGCCTCGATGCTGGCGCCTTCCAGCCCGGCGGAAACCGAGGCCTTGAGGCGGTCGAGCGTGTCGCGGATCTCGGCGCGGCTGCGCTTCAGCGTGCCCCGGCCGAGCATGCCGCTTGCCATCGAGCAGGCGGTCGCGCGCGCGGTCTTGCTCGCTTCGTCGCCCCAGTTGAGCGAGAGCTGCGCGACGACGTTTGCGCCGCGCGACTTCTTGGGCAGCAGGGCGATCCGGATGCCGTTGCCGAGCGTGCGGCGAACCACGCGCCGCTCGATGTTCTCGGGAGAAGCATCGAAGGCCTCGCCCGCGTCCACCGGGGCGCTGCCCTTGTAGCCGGCGAGCGCGGCGCCAAGGTCGGGCCGGGCCGGAATCTCGGCCCGGTCGGGCTGCGCGGTGGGAATGAAGGCGCCCAGCACGCGGTTGGCGGGTTTCAGGTACTGCGCGGCGACGCGGCGAACGTCGGCAGTGCTCACCGCGCGCAGGCGGTCGCGGTACAGGTACAGCAGGCGCCAGTCGCCCACGGCCTGGAATTCCGCCAGCCAGCGCACCAGCGTTCCCGCATCCACCTGGATCTTGTCCACGCTCGCCAGCAGGCCGGTGCGGGCGCGCTCGACTTCCTCGTCCCGGATCGGGTCCTCGCCCAGTTTCTCCAGCGTCGCCAGCAGCGCGTCGCGCACCGGAGCAGCCGGGGCCTGCCTGCCCAGCACGGCGCCGAAATAGGCGTAGCCGGGGTCGTGCATCATGCGTTCGTAGGCCCAGGCCGAACTGGCAAGCCCCTTGTGCACCAGTGCGCGGTGCAGGCGGCCGGTGGGCGCCGCGCCCAGCGCCTGCACCAGCACGTCGACCGCGGGATAGTCGGGATGCGCCGCCGCGGGCATGCGGTACATCGCCGAGACGATCTGGATGTCCCCGGTCCGGCGCAGCGTCACCTCGCGCTCGCCGTCCTGCACCGGTTCCACGGTGTAGAGCTGCGGCAGCGTTCGCGCCGGCCGCGGGATCGGCCCGAAGTGCTTCGCCACCAGTTCGAGCGCGCGCTGCTGGTCGAACTGGCCGCCGATGATGAGCAGCGCGTTGTCGGGCTGGTACCAGGTGCGGTAGAACGCGCGCAGGCGCTCGATCGGCACCGATTCAATGTCAGAGCGCGCGCCGATGATGGGATTGCCGTAGTTGTGGAACGCGAAGGCGAGCCTTTGCATGCGCTGGAACAGCACCCCGGCGGCGCTGTTCTCGCCCATTTCGAACTCGTTGCGCACCACGGTCATCTCGCTGTCGAGGTCTTCCTTGCGCACATTCGAGTTCACCATCCGGTCCGCCTCCATGCCCAGGGTCCAGTCGAGGTTATCTTCGCTGGCGGGCAGGGTCTCGAAATAGGTGGTCCGGTCCTGCGAGGTGGTGCCGTTGTAGCGCGCGCCGCGGCGGCTGAGCGCGGGCTTGATGTCCGGGTGGTTCTTCGTGCCCTTGAACAGCAGGTGCTCCAGCAGGTGTGCCATACCCTTCTCGCCGTAGCCTTCGTGACGCGAGCCCACCAGGTAGGTGAGGTGCACCGTGACCGTGCTCGCGCTCGGGTCGGGGACCGTTAGCACGCGCAGGCCGTTGGCGAGGCGGTACTCGGTGACGCCTTCGACGGTGGTGACCTTCTCCGGCGCCTGCGCGATCGCAGGCACCGCGGCAAGCAGTAGGACCAGCGCAAGCAGGCGAGGCAGCATTTCAGAACATCCAGTCGAAAACATGCAGGGCGAGCAGCCCGGCGGGGATGGTACCGAAGGTGACCCAGAACCGCCACGCCACCGCGATCGCGACTGCGATCGCCAGCAGGCGCTCGTTGCCCGGAACCAGGCTTAGGACACCCTTCCGCAGCATCAGTTCCATGACCCAGATCGCGGTCAGCACGGCGGCCTGCAGCCGGCGCCGACGCCGTGGCGGAACTCGGGGTGAGAAGCGGGTACGGGGGGCGATTCTAATCGCCCTCCCGTGCCCTCATGCGGGCAGAAAAGAGCGGGAAGTCAGGACTGCGATTGGTCGCCGCGGCCGCGGTGCCCCTTGCGGCCCTTGTGCTGCTCGGCCAGGCACCTCTGCAGCGGGTCGCCGCGCTTGCCGGTGCAGGCTTCGTGCATCGCCTGGCGCTCATCCAGGCGCTTGTTCATGCGCGCCTTGCCTTCGGCCTGGCATTTCGCCGGGTCGGCCGCCTTGGCGCACATCTGCCCGTGCATGCAGGCCATGCGGTCGGGCTTGTCCTTGCAGGCCTCGTGCGCACCCTTGATGTGCTCGCGCATCTGATGCTGGCGCTGGCCGCCCTTGCCGTCGGCCTCGGGCGCCGGCGCCTGGGCGAAGGCGAAGAACGAGGCCCCCAGCAAGGCGGCGCCGAGGAGGGCGAGGGTACGGTTCACGGCGAGGCTCCTTTTGCGTTGTGTATGTGTTTACGACGCGCACCCTAGCGGCCGCTCCGGTGTGCTGCAGTAACGCAGTGTAACGGGTTGTTTCCTACGCCTGCTTCAGCATGGTGGCACCGTCGGAGACCTCGAACTTGCCCGGGCCCTCGATGTTCACCGTCTTCACCACGCCGTTGTCCACCAGCATCGAGAAGCGGTTCATGCGCATGCCCATGCCGCGGGCGTTCAGGTCCAGCTCCAGGCCCATGGCCTTGGCCCAGGCCGCGCTGCCGTCGGCCAGGAACCGGATCCTGCCGATGGCCTTCTGGTCCTTGCCCCAGTGCGCCATGACGAAGGCGTCGTTCACCGACACGCACCAGACTTCGCTCACGCCCTTGGCCTTCAGCGCCTCCAGGTTCTGCAGGTAGCTGGGGACGTGCTTGGCCGAGCAGGTCGGGGTGTAGGCGCCGGGCAGGCCGAAGATGGCGACCCTCTTGCCCTTGGCCGCCTCGGCCACGTTCACTTCCCTGGGCGCCATCGCGCACTGCGTGGCGGAATCGAACTCCGTGGTCTCCATCAGCTTGCCATCGGGCAGCCGGTCGCCGGACTTGATCGTCATAAAACCTTCTCCTTTGTGGGGTTCTTGCGGGCAAGCGCGATCATACCGCAGCGTGCGATGTGCACGGTCGGTAACATTTCAGGGCCGCGCCTGCGCCGCTCTGCGACCGCGCTCGACATCAATCCCCGCCAGCAGCAAGATGCCGATCACGAAATACACCCCCACCGCCAGGATCCCCAGCCGGTGGTTGCCGGGGAAGATCCACGTCACCGCGCCGTAGGTGATCGGCCCGAAGATCGAGGCCGCCTTCACCGCCAGTCCCCACAGGCCGAAGAATTCCGCCAGCCGCGCCGGCGGCGCGAGGTAGCCCACGATCGCGCGCCCCGCGGCCTGCGCCGCGCCCATGCACAGGCCGGCGAGGTTCGCCGCCACCCAGAACAGCGTCGCGCCCTCGGCCAGGTACGCGAGCACGATCATCACGATCCAGCCCGTGATCGCGAGGCGCATGGCGCGGATGTGGCCGATGCGGTCCTGCAGGTGGCCGAAGGCGAAGGCCCCCGCCGCGGCGGTGAGGTTGACCACCAGGATCAGGATGATGGTCTGCTGCGTGGTGAACTTCATCGCTTCCTGGGCGTAGATCGCCGCGAGCGCGATCACCGCCTGGATGCCGGCCTGGTAGAAGAGGATGGTGACCAGGAACCGGCGCAGGTCCTGGAAGCGGCGCGCCTCGCGCAGGGTGTGCAGCACCCGCGCCCAGGGATCGGCCTCGGCCGGCTGCGGCACCGCCCGCTCCTTGAGCAACAGGAAGGTGGGCACTGCCGCCACGGCGAAGATGGCCGCGGTGATGAGCATCACCACCGGGACGGTCTCGGTGGCCGGCGTGCCCTGCGGCCGGGTCATCAGGTAGGCGAGCGACACCCCGAGCGAAACGATGCCGCCGATGTAGCCGAAGGCCCAGCCCCAGCCCGACACTCGGCCCATCGCCTTCGAGGTCGCCAGTTCCGGCAGGAAGGCGGCGACGAGGTTCTCGCCGGTGGCGAAGAAGAAATTGGACAGGATGATGAGGATGATGGCGAGCGCCAAGGCGCCGGGGGAGGCAAAGTAAAGGAGGGCGGTGAACGCGACGCAGCCGATCGTGGACAGCAGGAGCAGGGGCTTCTTGGCGGCATGGGCATCGGCCCAGGCGCCGACCAGGGGCGCGGTGAGCAGGACGGCGAGGTAGGACGCCGACAGGGCGGCGGTCCAGGCGAAAGTCGCCCAGGGCGCGCTTCCGGCCACGGCGGCGACGAAGTAGGCGTTGAACACCGCGGTGATGACCACGGTGGTGTAGCCGGAGTTGGCGAAGTCGTACATGCTCCAGGCCCAGACTTCGCGCAACCGGACATCGCCGGCCAGGCGGCGCGTGCTGTCGTCGGCGTCGGACATGGAGCCATTCTAGCCGCCGGGAGGAACTCCCGCCTTGCCAGCGCATCATCGCCCCTCATGACCGCGGCTCGGCGGGGGGTGCCCGACCGCCGCCCGCGTGATCGCCAACCCGGGCGATACCCACCGCGCCCTCGCCGAGCTGGGCGGCTGGGTGGCCGCGCAGCGGGCCTGCGACAGGCACTAGCCGCTGCGCATCCGCGCCAGGCGCACGATCCAGATCGTGGCCAACGGCAGCACTAGCGCGATCAGCGTCACCGCGATCAACAGCTCGCCCAGCTGGCTGTAGTCGGCCGGCAGCTTGACCGCGCCGGTGGCCTGGTCCTTCACCTCGCGCGTCACCGTGAACAGCTTGTTGAGGTACTTGGTGCCCAGCTGCGAGGCCGACAGCGCCAGGTTGGTGAAGGAAGCCATCACCGCGAAGTAGGTCGCCTTCAGCTTCTCGGGCGCGGAGTTCGCGATCCAGGCCAGCATCGGCACCATCGCGATCTGGCCCAGCGGGGATTCGAGCGCAGTGTCGATGATGGCGATGAAGCGCGCGTCCACCACCCCGCCGGTGCGCGCCGCGGTCCACTCGTGCAGGCCGTAGAACATGCCCAGCTGCGGCAGCATCAGGAGCGTGCCGGCGATGGTGAGCAAGCCGACGATGTAGTAGATCGAGCGCTCGGCCATGAAGCGGCGAAAGGCGAACAGCGCCACCAGCGTGAGGCCGCTCGCGATCAGGGACAGCTGCGCCAGGAACTGCTGGTCGAAGCTGAGCTCGTCAATCATCCACCAGCTGGCGCCGGCGCCGGCGCCCGGCATGGCGCGGAACACCCAGATCACCGCGGCGGTGCCGATCAGCGTGGCGCGCGCCTCGGCCTCCAGTTCCCGCACCAGGCGCCAGATCATGAACAGCACCACCGCCATCGAGGCGCCGAACACGAATTCCTGCCCGTACCGGAACCGGCCCAGCCCGACGCCGATCGATACTGCGGTGAACACCGCGCCGCCGCCCAGGATCCACCAGTTGACCGGCGGCGGCGAGACCTCGTGGCGGTACTGGAGCGGGTTGCGGCGGCGGATCCACGCCGCGAGCAGCACGCCGGAGACCGAGACGACGGGAATCACGAGGGCCCACTCGTAGACCCTGAGGTAGGCGGCCACCTTCTGCGCCTCGGGCAGCAGGTGCACGCCGGCCATCAGGTAGACGTTGACCAGCGACACCAGCGTCAGGCCGCCGATGATCGCCACCCGTCCCAGCGTCTGCATGCTGGTGTGCATGGCGCGGCGTTGCTCGGCCGGGATCTCGCGCCCGCCGGCGTCCAGGCGCGGCACCGCCTCCACCGTCATGGCGTCGGCGACCACGTCCTGGATCATGAAGCCCACCGGCGAGAGCAGGGCGGCGAGCACGAACCAGCTCGCCGCCGGCATCACTTCCCTCATCGCCGCCGGATCGGCCAGCAGGCCGATCATGATGCCGATGCTGGCGGCCATGAAGCCCGCGCCCAGGAACACCAGCGCCTCCTTCCAGCGCCACACCAGGTCCACGATGTGCCCGGCCACCATCTTGATGGTGTAGGGCAGCACCGCCCAGAAGCCCAGCGCCGCCAGGAACTCGGCCGACAGGTCGAGGTACTCCTTGATGAAGAAGGTGCCGACGATGCCGGTCAGGCCCTGGATGCCCGCGGCCATGTAGACCATGAGCGGCGGCAGGTAGGACAGGCGCACGGAGCGCCAGAGGGAGCTGGCGGTCAGATGCTACTTCGCAAGCACCTTCATCGCCTTCTCCAGCCCGGCGATGGTGGTGGGGTACATGCGCCCGTTCATCAGTTCCTTCACGATCTGGATCGACTGGCGGTAGGCCCAGACTTCCTCGGGCTCGGGGTTGAGCCAGACGCACTTCGGGTACACGCCGGTGACGCGCCTCATCCACACCGCGCCCGGCTCCTCGTTGAAGTATTCCACCGAGCCGCCGGGCTGCAGGATCTCGTAGGGGCTCATGGTCGCATCGCCGACGAAGATCACCTTGTAGTCGTGGCCGTACTTGTGCAGCAGCTCCCAGGTGCGGGTGCGCTCGGCGTGCCGCCGCCGGTTGTCCTTCCAGACGAAGTCGTACAGGCAGTTGTGGAAGTAGAAGAACTCCAGGTGCTTGAACTCGGTCTTGGAGGCCGAGAACAGCTCCTCGGCCAGCTTGACGTGGTCGTCCATGGTGCCGCCGATGTCCATCAGCATCAGCACCTTGATGGCGTTGCGGCGCTCGGGCCGCAAGTGGATGTCCAGGTAGGCCTTGCGCGCCGTCGACTGGATGGTGTTGTCGAGGTCGAATTCCTCGGGCGCGCCCTCGCGCGCGAACTTGCGCAGGCGGCGCAGCGCCACCTTGATGTTGCGCGTGCCCAGCTCGACGTTGTCGTCCAGGTTGCGGTACTCGCGCTGGTCCCAGACCTTGACCGCGCTGCGGTTGCGCGACTTGTCCTGCCCGATGCGGATGCCTTCCGGGTTATAGCCGTATGCCCCGAAAGGGGACGTGCCACCTGTGCCGATCCACTTCGAGCCGCCCTGGTGGCGGCCCTTCTGCTCCTCGAGCCGCTGCTTGAGCGTCTGCATCAGCTTTTCCCAGCCGCCGAGGGCCTGGATCTGCTTCTTCTCCTCCTCGCTGAGCGTCAGCTCGACCTGCTTGAGCAGCCACTCCAGCGGGATCTGCGCCTCGATGCCGGGGATGGTCTCCACGCCTTCCCAGAACTCGGCGAAGGCGCGGTCGAACTTGTCGTAGTTGGCCTCGTCCTTCACCAGCGCGGTGCGGGAGAGGTAATAGAAGTCGTTGACGTTCGGGCCGATGACGTTGCTGTCCATGGCCTCCAGCAGCGTCAGGTACTCCTTGATGGAGACCGGCAGCTTGTGGCTCTTGAGCTTGAGGAAGAAGTCGATCAGCATGGGCCGGGGGCCATTTTATCGTGATAATCGGCCCGCATGACCTCGTCCGCGACCCCTTCCGCCGCACGCGCGCAGGCGCTGGCCATCGTGCTCGCCGGCAGCATCGTCGCGCCGCTGGACAGCGCGGTGAACGCCGCGTTTCCGGCCATCAACGCGGCCTTCGGGCTCGAGGTGGCCTCGATCCGCTGGGTGGTCATCTGCTACCTGGTCGCCTTCAGCAGCTGCGTGATGGTGAGCGGGCGCCTGGGCGATCTGTACGGCTACCGCAGGGTGTTCGGCGCCGGGCTGCTGGTCTCGACGGCCGCATTCCTCGCCTGCGGCTTGGCGCCGGACTACGCCTGGCTGCTCGGGGCGCGGGTGGTGCAGGGCATCGGCATCGCACTGGTGCTTGGTGCTGCGCCCGCGCTGGCCTTGTCCATCTACCCGGAATCGGAACGCACCCGCGTGCTGGCGCGGTTCGGGGCGGCGTTCGCCGGCGGCCTTGCTCTCGGGCCCGCACTGGGCGGCGCGCTGGTGGACGCTTTTGGCTGGCAGGCGGTGTACTTCGCGCGCCTGCCGCTCGCGCTGGGGGCATGGTTGCTGCTAGGCCGGGTGCCGGCAACGCCGCAGGCCTCCAGAAGCCGGTTCGATATCTCGGGTTCCACGCTGCTCGCCACCTGGAGCGGCAGCCTGATGCTGGGCATCGCCTTGCCCGGGTACGCCGGCATCGCCTTCGGCCTCCTGGCGGTGTCGACCTTCGCCTGGTTCGTGGTCCGCGAGTTGCGCTCAAGCCAGCCCATGATCCGGCTGTCGCTGTTCCAGACCGCGGCGTTCAGTGTTCCGAATCTTGCCGCGGTCTCGGTGCATTTCACCGGCTTCATCGTCTTCCTGCTCGGTCCCTACCTGTTCGTGCGCGAGCTCGGGCTCACAGCGCAGGTGGCCGGCTTGCTGCTCGCGCTCGGCCCGGTCGGGGCGATGCTCGGCTCGGCGCTCGCGGTGCGGCTGGTGGCGAACTTTGGCGCTCGGCCGGCCGCCTTTGCCGGGATGCTGCTCAATCTGGCCGCCGTCGCAGTGGCCTCGACCTGGGATGGCGCCACGGCCATCGCCACCATCGGCAGCTGGCTTGCGCTGGGCGGCATCGGCATCGGCCTGTTCCAGGTGACGTATTCGGATCTGGTGATCGCGGCGCTGTCGCCGGAGGAGCGCGGCGTCGCCTCCAGCCTGACCAACTTTACCCGAACGTTGGGCGTGGTCGCCTGCGCGGTGGTCGGTTCTGCCTTGTTTCACGGCGCCGAGTCACAGGCGCTCGCCGAAGGAGCGGCGGGCAGCGCTGCGTTCCTGAAGGGCTACGGGTTTGCCTTCGGCAGCGTGGCGGCGGGCGTCGGCCTGTTCATCGTCCTCACGCTGCTGCGGCCGCGCGTCTGGTTCCCGCGCTAGACTTCCCGGCATGAATGCCAAACACGACGCCGAACTGTTCCGCGCCCAGCCTGTCGTCCATGCCATGACCCGGGAGTCCCTGGGCGAGTGCGGGCGCCTGATGGGGGATTTCCTGCACCTGTTCGCCGAGCGGCGCTACGCCGAGGCCAACGCCTACCTCGCACCTGGCTGCGTGATGCTGTTCCCCGGCAACACGGCCTTCACCGATTGCACCGAGCTGCCCAGGGGCGCCTCCACCAACTACCAGTGGGTAAAGAAGCTGTTCGAGCGCGTGGAGGAGTTCCAGGCCGCCGAGGGCACCGTGGTCTACAACTACGGCACGCTGCGCGGGCAGTGGGCCGACGGCGGACCGTTCGAGGGCATCCGCTACACCGATCGCTTCCTCATCAAGGGCGGCAGGATCCCGGAGCAGAAGGTCTGGAACGACCTCGCCGTGGCCGCGGCCAAGCGCAAGGGAGGCTGACATGGCCAATCCGCACATCCACAGGCAGATCGAGCGGGTGCCGGCGAAGCTGGTGGCGGCGGCGAAACGCTTCCCCGCCGCGATCCTCGCCGACGTCGGCGGCCGCCGCGGCACGCTGGGCGGCCGCATCCAGGGCCTTGCCAAGGCGATGAAGGTCGCCGGTCCCGCGTTCACGGTCGAGGTCCGCCCGGGGGACAACCTGATGATCCATGCCGCGCTGATGCTGGCCAAGCCGGGCGACGTCATCGTGGTGGACGGCAAGGGGGATCTGTCCTGCGCGCTCACCGGCGGCCTGATGGCGGCACACGCGAAAGCCGCCGGCATCGCGGGCTTCGTCATCGACGGCGCGGTGCGCGACACCG
>VGIA01000009.1 GCA_016868105.1 Betaproteobacteria bacterium
GAAAACCCGCGGTGGTGAGCAGCGCCGTGCGCGCGCCCTTCCTCTCGATCAGGGCGTTGGTGGCGAGCGTGGTGCCATGGATGAGCACGCCGACGCCGGCGGGCGAGAGCCCGGCCTCGGCGAGCACCCGCGCCATGCCCTCCAGCATTCCCTCCTCGGGCGCGCGCGGCGTGGTGAGTACCTTGGCCGAGTGGCGCCGGCCGGCGTGCTCCAGCACGACATCGGTGAAGGTGCCGCCGATGTCGGCGGCGAGGCGGGCCTGGGCTGGGGCTGGCATTGACTTGCATGCTATCAGCATGTAATGTGAATTTAAAGGCTGTCCCCGACATGGATGCGTCCATCGCGCTCGAGCGCTTCATTCCCTACCTGCTGTTCCGCGTCTCGCGGCAGCTGAATGCCTACTTGCGCGAGGAAATGCGCGGCGTGGGCGTGACCATCCATCGCTGGCGCATCCTCGCGGTGCTGGCGGCAGGGGACGGCCGCAGCCTGTCGGAACTGGCCGCGGTCACCGTCATGGAGCAATCGGTCGCCTCTCGCGTCGTGGACCAGATGCGGCGCGATGGCCTGGTGCGCCGCGAGCCCGGCGCCAGCGACCGCCGCATCGGCAGCATCCACCTCACGCCGCGCGGCCGGCGCCTGTTCGGGCGCATCTTCCCGGTCGCGCTCGGGCACCAGAAGCGGGCGACGCGGACGCTGACCGACGCCGAGGAACGCACGCTCGCCCGTCTGCTGCGCAAGGTGCTCGACGCCATCGACGCGGAGCAACCGGCGTGACGCGGGCGCCGCGTTTCGCGGCGGGCATGCCCGGCTTCCTCTATTTCGACGCCAATTCCATCGGCGCCATGCCGGCGCCGCCGCTGGGCGTGTCGCTGTTCGCGTCGGCGCGCATCGCCGAATGCGACCTTTCGCTGGTGATCCGGGCCTTGCTGCCGTTCATCGCGGTCGACATCGCCGCGCTGGCGATCGTGTCGGCCTTCCCGGCGCTGTACCTGTGGCTGCCGCGGCTGGCCGGGCTGCTGTGAGCGGGTAGCGGCCGGGCTAGGTTCCAATCCGCAGCGGGCTCGCCATCTTGCGCAGCGCCGCGATGATGCTGAGCGCGGTGATCTTCCCGGTCTTCGGGTTCTCGCTCGGGACGTTGGCGATGGAGAAGCTGAACTCCGCGCTGTCGGCCACCACGCTGATGGTGTGCAGGTTGCGGGTCACCGCGGGATCGGCCCAGATCTGGATCGTGGTCCGGTCCGGCCCGATGCCGGCGAGGCTCAGCGCCGCGGCCACGTTCACGTTGGCCGGGAAGCCCTTCACCGCCTCGCGCGCGCTGCCTTCGAACACCTTGAGCGGCGCCTTCAGGTCCCGGACGCTGATGTTGTTCTGCACCAGGTGCGGCGCGCCTTCCAGCCCGTTGGGGGGCTTGCGCGTCACCATGGTGACCGAGTGGATCACGCCCTCGGCGGCGGCCTGCACTGCGTCCAGCCCGAGCAGCGCGCCGCTCGGCACCACGATGCGCGCGCCATGCTTTGCGGCCAGTTCCTTCAGCTCCGGGTGGGCGAGCAGGGCGCCGACGCTGATCAGCACCAGCGTGCGGCCCTGCTTCAGCGCCGGTTGCGCGATCTGCAGGAACACTTCCGCGGGCGCGCATTCGACGACGATGTCGGCATGGCCGGCAAGGTCGCCCAGGGGAACGACCGGCACCGGGCGCCGGTAGGCGCCGACCGTGGCCCTCGCCTTCGCCGCGTCGCGCGCGGAGACCGCCACGAGGCAAAGGCCGGGGATGCCTTGGTCCAGCTTCGCCGCGACCTTGCGCCCGATGGCGCCCAGGCTGCCGATGGCGACCGTGAGTTCCGCTGCTGCAGGATGGTTCATCGAAACGGGGAGGATACCAGCCGCAAGGAAAGCCGCCGCGCCGGGCAATGCTTCGCTCCTGCTGGGCTATGCTTCGCCCTCTATGAGCCGACGCGCCTACCGCATCCTCGCCACCGAATCCACGACGTTCCATCCGCGCCTGATGGGACGCCGCGGCGCGGTCGCGTCCAACTCGCACCTGTCGGCCAACGCCGGCGCCGACGTGCTCAAGGCGGGCGGCAACGCCATCGACGCCGCGGCGGCGATGACCTTGGTCGAGGGCCTGGTCAACCCGCAGATGCACACCATCGGCGGCGAATGCCCGATCCTGCTGCGCCTCGCAGGCGAGAACCGGGTCATCGCGCTCAACGGCAACACGGCCGCGCCCATGAGGGCGACGCCCGCGGCCTACCGCGCGCGCGGCCTCCAGGATGTGCCGGATTCCGGCATCCTCGCCGCGGGCGTGCCTGCCGCCTTCGGCGCCTTGCTCACCGCGCTCACTCGCTGGGGCACGATGTCGTTGCGCGACGTGGTGGCGCCGGCGCTCGAACTGGCGAAGAACGGCTTCCCGGTGTCCGAGGGCCTTCGCAACCAGCACAAGTACGGCATCGGGCCGATGCAGGCGCGCTTCCTCAAGGAATGGCCGGGCAGCGCAGCGCTGTACCTGCCGGGCGGGAAGGTGCCCGAGGTGGGGGCGCTGTTCCGCAACCCGGCGCTGGCGCGCAGCTACGAGTACCTCGCCGGCCAGAAGGACCCGCTGGCCGCGTTCTACAAGGGTGACCTCGCCGCCGAGATCGTGAAGTACTCGAAGGCGCACGACGGCCTGCTCGAAATGGAAGACTTCGCCGCCTTCGAGACCCGCATCGAGGCGCCGGCCTCGATGAAGCTGGGCGACACCGAGCTCTTCAAGACCGGGTTCTGGAGCCAGGGCCCGGCCGAGCTGCAGACGCTCGCCATCCTGTGGCAGTTCGACCTGGCGGGAATCGGCTTCGGCACCCCGGACTACTGCCACCTGCTCATCGAGGCCATGAAGCTCGCCTACGCCGACCGCGAGCAGTACTACGGCGATCCGGCGCAGGTCAAGGTTCCCGCCGAGACGCTGCTTTCCCACGAGTACGCCAAGCAGCGCGCCGCGCTCATCGACCTGAAGCGCGCCAGCCGCGAACTGCGCCCGGGCGATGCCTGGCGCAAGGCTGCGCTGCTGCCCGAAGCGGAGAAGCTGACCCCGAAGGACTGGGGCGCGGGCACGGTGCACGTGGACGCGGTGGACGCGAAGGGCAACATGGCCTCCTTCACGCCCAGCGGCGCGTGGATTTCATCCGC
Source organism: Betaproteobacteria bacterium (assembly GCA_016868105.1). GTDB lineage: Bacteria > Pseudomonadota > Gammaproteobacteria > Burkholderiales > SG8-39 > RBG-16-66-20. Next base: position 3,163 of record VGIA01000009.1, read on the forward strand.
CGAGGTGATCCCGGCGCTCGGCTTCCCGCTGTCGGTGCGCATGATGACCTTCTACCTCGGGCCGGAGAGCCATCCCAACGTCATCGCCCCGGGCAAGCGCCCGCGCACCACGCTTACCCCCTCGATGGCGTTCAGGAACGGCAAGCCCTGGATGGCCTTCGGCACCATGGGCGGGGACAACCAGGGCCAGTGGCTGCTGCAGTTCTACCTGTGCCGCGCCGCCTTCGGCATGTCCATTCCGCAGGCGATCGAGGCGCCGCGCCTGTCGAGCGAACACACCCCGGGCTTTTTCGCGCCGCACGCGAGCGAGCCCAACCGCACCCGCATCGAGCCCCGGTTTGGCGCGAAGGTGCTGGAAGAGTTGAGGGCGCGCGGCCACGACCTCGATATCGCGCCGGACTGGACCGAGGGCTTCGTTTCGGCGACGCAGTATGATGGCGACACCGGAATGCTGGAAGCCGGATGCGACCCGCGCGGCTCGAAGTCGGAGTGCTTCCCGGCCACCGCGCTGGCGTGGTAACGGCGGACAAGGAGACCCTGATGTCGACGGTCCTGGGCAGCGGCGAGCATCGCTATCGCGTGGTGGAGGACTGGGCCAGGCTGCCCGAGGGCTGGGAATTCAAGGACGCGGCGGCGGTCGCCTGCGACAGCAAGGATAACGTCTACGTCTTCAACCGCGGCGAGCACCCGATGATCGTGTTCGATCGCGACGGGAATTTCATCAAGTCCTGGGGCGAGGGCAGCTACCCGCGCGCGCACGGCCTGCACATCGACGCCAACGACATCCTCTACCTGACCGACGATCTCGGCCACGTGGTGCGCAAATGCACCACCGACGGCAAGGTGCTGCTCGAGCTGGGCGTGCCCGGAAAGCCCGCGCCCTACATGAGCGGCCAGCCCTTCCACCGCTGCACCCACACCGCGCTCTCGCCCAAGGGCGAGATCTACGTCAGCGACGGCTATGGCAACTCGCGGGTTCACAAGTATTCGCCCGATGGCAAGTTGCTGCTCTCCTGGGGTTCGCCTGGCACCGATCCGGGACAGTTCAACATCCCGCACAACATCGCCACCGACGCCGAGGGCTGGGTGTACGTCGCCGACCGCGAGAACCATCGCGTCCAGGTGTTCGACGGCAATGGCAGGTACGAAACGCAGTGGGTCAACATGTCCCGCCCCTGCGGCCTGTACTGTTGCCGGGGGGCGCAGATGACGTTCATCATCGGTGAGCTCGGACCCGGTATGCCGGTGAACCGCAACATGCCCAACATCGGGCCGCGCCTGACGATCACGGATGGCAGGGGAAAGACGCTCGCGCGCCTGGGCGGAGAGGCGGGCCCGGGACTGGAAACCGGCAAGTTCGTCGCACCGCACGGCCTGGCGGTCGATTCGCGCGGCGACATCTACGTCGGCGAGGTCAGCTACACCGAATACCCGCGCCTGTTTCCGGATAGCAAGATTCCATGGCGCATGCGCTCGCTGCAGAAGCTCGAGAAGATCAACTGAAGAGGAATCCAGCATGGTCCACGTCATCGCCGTCATCACCGCCAAGCCCGGCATGCGGGAGCGCATCCTGCAGCTGTTCCGCGCCAACGTCCCCGCCGTGCGCGCGGAGCAGGGCTGCATCGAATACGGTGCCGCCGTGGACGCCGATCCGGCGCTGCCGATGCAGACCAAGTGGGGCCCGGACACTTTCCTCGTGGTGGAGAAGTGGGAAAGCATGGACTCGCTCAAGGCCCATGCCGCCGCGCCCCACATGGCCGCCTACGGCGCCAAGGCCAAGGAGTTCATCGCCGGCCGTGTGATACATATCCTGTCTCCGACCTGAACGGGGGAATCGCCATGTCCGTCCACCCGCTGCGCGCCGCCGATCCCGTCCACCAGGCGAAGGTCCACCTCGCCGCCGCCCACCGCCTGGCGGTGCTGGAGGAGCTGGAAGAGGGCATCGACAACCACTTCACGGTCACCGTCCCCGGGCGGGAGGACCGCTTCCTGATCCTGCCTTTCGGGCTGCACTGGTCCGAGGCGAAGGCGAGCGAGATGATCGTGTTCGACGAGGGCGGCCGGACGCTGGAGGGCAAGGGCGAGGTTGAACTCTCGGCGCAGTGCATCCACGCGCCGATCCACCGCATCACCGGCGCCAAGGTGGTGCTGCACACCCACCAGAACTGGGCGGTCGCGCTCAACATGCTGGAGAACAACCGCCTGCTGCCCGCCAGCCAGACCGCGGCCTTCTTCCACGGCCGCGTCGCCTACGACGACACCTACAGCGGTACCGCGGATGTCCTCGCCGAGGGCGAGCGCCTGGCGCGCCTGATGGGCGACCAGCACGTCATGTTCATGAAGAACCACGGCGTGCTGGCGGTGGGCGACACCGTGGCGCAGGCCTACCGCAGGCTCTACATGCTGGAGCGGGTATGCCGCGCCCAGGTGCTGGCCATGGGCACTGGGCAGCCGCTGAAGGTGCTGTCGGAGGACATCGTCGCCCAGGTGCAGGCGCCGGCGGCCAACGACAAGCACTCGCGCACCGAGCGCGAGCGCCTGTACTTCGAGGCCATGATGCGGGTGCTGGACCGGGTCAACCCCGGCTACGCAGACTAGCGGTACTTCTTCCTGGCGATCGCTGCGCCCGCGGCGAGCGCCTTCAGCTTCGCCAGCGCGATCTCGCGCCTCATCGGCGCCATGCCGCAGTTGGTGCAGGCAAAGAGGCGCTTCTTCGGCACGTACTTCAGCGCCTGGCCGATGGTGCGCGCCACTTCCTGCGGCGTCTCCACCCGGTCCGAGGCGACGTCGATCACGCCCAACAGCACGTCCTTGCCCTTCAGGAGCTTCATCAGCTGCGGCGGCACCTTTGAATGGATGCATTCCAGGGACACCTGGTCGATACTGCTCGCGGCGAGCGCCGGGAAGATCGCCTCGTACTGGCGCCATTCACCGCCCAGGGTCTCCTTCCAGTCCAGGTTGGCCTTGATGCCGTAGCCGTAGCAGATGTGGACCGCGGTGGTGCACTTGAGGCCCTTGGCGGCCCGCTCCAGGGCCCTGATGCCCCAACGCTTCACCTCCGACATGTAGACGTTGAACGCCGGCTCGTCGAACTGGATCACGTCGACGCCGTCCTTCACCAGCGCCTTCGCCTCCCGGTTGAGGAGCCCGGCGAAGGCCATGGCGAGCTTCACCTTGTCGCCGTAGTGCCGGTCGGCGATGGTGTCGACGATGGTCATCGGCCCGGGCAGGGTGATCTTCAGCTTCTTGTTGGTGTGGGCGCGCGCGATTCGGGCCTCGAACTGGTGCACGCGGCCCTTCAGCTTCAACGGGCCCACCACCACCGGCACCATGGCTTCGTAGCGGTTGTTGCGGATGCCCATCTTCACCTTGTGCTCGAAGTCGATGCCCTCCACCGCCTCGAGGAAGCCGTGCACGAAGTGCTGCCGCGCCTGCTCGCCGTCGGTGAGGATATCGAGTCCGGCGTCCTCCTGTTCCTTCAGCCACAGCAGCGTGGCGTCGCCCTTGGCCTGCTGCAGGTCCTCGCCCTGAGCGCGCCATTGCGGCCAGAGCTTGCCGGTTTCGGCAAGCCAGCCGGGCTTGGGCAGGCTGCCGGCGATGGTGGTGCTGAACATGGCGACTCCTCCGGAAATGCGGCAGCTACAGATTCGGCAACTCTACTGCATGGGCGGGTGGGCCCGCAGCGCTTTCCCGTTGGGATCCATCCCCCATCCGGGGACTTCCGGCATCACCAGCTCCCCGTTCTCGATTCGCGGCGCGCCGCCGAACAGTTCGTCGTCCCACGCCAGGCGATCCATGTCCACTTCCATGACTGGCGTACGCCTTCGAGGTCCGTGATCGCCGGCTGGTACCACTCGCCGTGGGCGATGCGGCAGGTGGCCGCGTGCGACCCGTAGAGGGGTAATCTTCATGCCGTGACTCTAGCGGAACCCCGCGGCAAGGAGGAAGGATGACCCGGACCGGGGGCGCGCGCCGCGCGCCGCGCAAGCTGGTCTGCCTCGAGACCTACTGGTCGGACCGCTATCCGCACGCCTTCCGCGAGCGCTCGGTGCGCCCGTTCTTCGAGGGCCTCGCGGCGCAGCTTGACCCGCCGCTCGCCATCGCGCACCGCTTCCTGGACTCGCCGGCGCAGCTGGCGGCGTACACCCGGCGCCGCGAGGGACTGCTTTGGCGCGACCCGGAGGCGTTCGACACGCCCGTCTACTACCTGTCCTTCCACGGCTCGCCCGGGAAGATCCATACCGCGCTGGCGAAGATCGGCCCGGCGGCGCTGTGCCGCGCCTTCGCCGGCTGGGGCAGGGGCTACGACAACCTGGTGTACTTCGGCGCCTGCAGCGTGCTTGCAGGAGCGAAGGGAGAGCGCTTCGCGAAGGCGTTCCTGAAGGTTTCGGGCAGCCGCGCGGTGCTGGGCTACACCACGGACGTGAACTGGATGGACAGCCTGCTGGCGGACCTCCTGTTCCTGCGGCGCTTCTACGCCGACCCCGATCCGTGGCGAAACCTGCGCGCCATCCACCAGTCGGTGCTCGCCGACTTCGCCCCTGCGCGGGCGCTGGGGCATAGCCTTTGCCTGCGCTAGCGCCGCGGTTCCTTCATCGGCAGCAGCCACAGCAGCACCGCCAGCTGCATGGCGCCGACGATGCCGAAGGCCACCGCGTAGCCCTCGGCCGGATAGCGCCCGTCCACGGCGGGCCACAGGCGCAGCAGCGCGCCCACGCCCCACTGCACGCCGAACGAGGCAAGGAACATGAAGATGTTCGCGGCCGTGATGACGCGCCCGGTGAGCTCGCGCGGGAAGTGCTGCGTCAGGATGGCGTAGGGCAGCGCCGCAGCACAGGCGCCGAAGCCATAGACCATCAGGACAACGGGCGCGGACTTGTGCATCCCGGCGGCAATGGCGAAGAAGGCGAGCACCGCGAGCGCCATGCCGACCTTGAACGCGAGCAGCCGCCGCGCCATGCGGTCGGCCAGGGTACCAAAGATGACAGAGCCAACGCCGTAGGCGATGGAACTGGCGAGCAGCGTATTGGCCACCTGCTGGCGCGACAGCCCGCCGACGTCGATCAACCAGGGCGCGAGCCACAGGCCCTGCAGCGCCTGGTAGGCGCCGTGCACCACGATGAGCGAGAGCGCCACGCGCCAGAAGAACACGCTGCTCAGGATGCCACCGATCTCCGAGAACTGGCGCGACCAGGTCTCGCCCGCGCCCGGCAGCGCCCGTTCCGGAACGACGCAGAAGATGAGCGCGGCGATCGCCGCAGCGCACGCGGCCAGCATGTAGAACACCATGCGCCAGCCCGAGGCGCCGGCAATCGCCTCCACCGGCGCGGTGGCAGCCATCGCGCCAAGGGCGCCGATGGCGAGGATCCAGCCGTTGAGCGTCGCCAGGCGCGACAGCGGGAACCAGAGCGTGAAGGCCTTGATCGATCCCATCAGGCAGCCCGAGACGCCCAGGCCCAGCAGGGCGCGGCCGAGCGCCAGTTCGGTGACGTCGCGCGCGAGGCCGAAGGCGAGGCCGCCGGCGGCGGCGAACAGCAGCAGCGTCGCCAGCACGCGCCGCGGCCCGAAGCGGTCCAGCAGCACCCCGAGCGGGATCTGGAACGCGGCGAACACCAGGAAATACACGCTGGTGAGGAGTCCCAGGTCCGAGGGCGAGAGCGAGAAGTCCGCCGCGATGTCGCGCGCGATCACCGCGTTGACGTAGCGCAGCAGGATGGACAGGAAGAAGCCGCTCGCGAACGGGATGAAGACGACCGCGATCAGCTTCACCGGCAGCGCAGCGTCGTCCTGGTGGGGATATGCCGGGTTCACGCCCGGATTCTAATCGGGTAGGCTTTCGCGCATGATCCTGGATCATTTCTCCGAAACCTACGCAGACGCGCGCGCGAAGTTCCTCGACGCGGCGCGCGCGGCCGGCGCCGGCGTAACGAGCTATCCGCACCCGTTGGGCGGCGGGCTGCACCTCGACGTCGCCGTGCAGGGTCCGAAGGACGCGGCGAACCTCCTTGTCATCGGCAGCGGCACCCACGGCATCGAGGGCTTCTCCGGCTCCGCGGCGCAGACCGCGTGGCTCGCCTCGACGCCGAAACTGCCGGCAGGCACCGCGGTCGCGTTCTTCCATGCCCACAATCCCTGGGGCTTCCGGCATCGCACCCGCGTCACCGAGGACAACGTCGACCTCAATCGCAACTTCGTCGACTTCGCCGCGCCACCGGCCAATCCGGGCTACGCCGAGATCCACCCGAACATCACGCCGCAATCCTGGGACGAGGCCAGCATCGCCGCCGCGTTCCGCTGGCTGGACGGCTACCGCGAGCGCGTCGGCGAGAAGGCCTTCTCCACCGCCTACAACGGCGGCCAGTACAGCCACGCCGACGGCATCTTCTACGGCGGCGCGCGGCGGCAATGGTCGCAGGACGCGTTCCTCGCCGCGGTGCGCTCGCATGTGGCGCACGCCAAGCGCGCTGCGCTGGTGGACTTCCACACCGGCATCGGGCCCTACCTGGAGCACGTCTACGTCGGCTTCGCGGTTCCGGGCTCGCCGTTGTGGGAGCGCTGCCGCGCCTGGTGGGGCGAGCGCGCGGTGAACGGGCAGGGCATCACGCACAAGGCGCTGGCCGACTACAAGGGCATCCTGACCGACGCGTTCATCGCACAACTGCCGGGCGTGGAGGTGACCACCACGGTGGTGGAGTTCGGCACCCGGCCGCGGGTCGAGATGCAGCGCGCCGGCATGGCGCAGCGCTGGATGCGGTTCCACGGCGCGAACCATCCGGAGCGCCTGCGGCAGGTGCAGGCGCAGTACGTCGAGGCGTTCTATCCGTCGGACCCGAAGTGGCGCGCGGCGGTGCTGGAGCAGTCGCGCGAGGTCATCGCGCGGGGGGTGGCCGGGATCAGCGCGACATGAGCGGGGCGCTGCAGGGCATTCGCGTGCTCGACTTCAGCGCCATGATCTCGGGCCCATACTGCGGGCGGCTGCTCGCCGACCTTGGCGCCGAGGTGATCAAGCTGGAGCCGCCGGAGGGTGATTACATGCGCACCCGGCCGCCGCTGCGGGACGGCGTCAGCCTCTATTTCGGCGTGCTGAACGCGGGCAAGCGCAGCGTTGCGCTCGACCTGAAGCATCCCGACGGGGTGGCGCTGGCAAAGGACCTGGCAGCAAAGGCCGACGTCGTGATCGAGAACTTCCGGCCCGGCGTGATGGCACGGCTGGGCCTGGACTACGCTGCGCTGGCCGCATTCAATCCGCGCCTGGTGTTCTGCTCCATATCCGGGTACGGGCAGGGCGGCGCCTGCGCCTCGCTCCCCGCGTATGCGCCGATCGTCCAGGCCGCGAGCGGCTACGACCTCGCCAACCTGTCGCATCAGGACGAACGGCAGCGTCCGCTCAACACCGGGATGTTCCTGGCCGATTACCTGACGGGCGTGCATGCCTTCGGCGCGGTGTGCGCGGCGCTGGTCAGGCGCGACCGCACCGGCAGGGGCGAGGCGATCGATTGCGCGATGATGGACGCCATGCTGGGCATGCTCGCCTACGAGGTGGGCGAGGCCCAGGAGCGGCAGCCGAATCCGAGGCCGCTGTACAAGCCCACCCGCGCCAGGGACGGCTTCATCATGCTGGCGCCGGTATCCGAGGCGAACTTCGCAGCCATGGCGCGCGCCGCCGGCCATCCGGAGTGGGTCGGCGATCCGCGCTTCGCCGGCGCGGCCCGGCTGAAGAACTGGGAGGCCATGCTGGCCGAAATGGATCGCTGGGCCGCGGGCAAGACCGTGGCCGAATGCCAGGCTGCCATGGACGCGGGCGGCGTGCCTTGCTCACGCTTCGGCACGGTGGCGCAGTTGATGGCCTCGCCCTATGCCGCGGAGCGCGGGCTGTTTGCCGAGGTTACGGCCGGGGGCACGCGCTTTCTCGCCACCAATCCCCCGTTCCGCATGGAAGGCGCCGCGACCGGCGCGCGCCTGCCGGCGCTGGGCGAGGACGGCCGCCGGGTGGTCGCGGAGATCCTCGGCCGCCCCGCGCAGGAGGTCGAGCGCCTTATCCGGGCGAGGATCCTGCGCGAAGGAACGCCCGCAGCGCCCCGGTGAAGCCCTCGGGCTGCTCCAGGTTCGCCAGGTGCGCCGCCTGCGGCAGCACCACCAGTTTCGAGCCCGGCGCGTTGGCGTGGATCTCCTCGGCCATGGCGACCGGCGTGCCGGGATCCTCCTCGCCCACGATCACCAGGATCGGGCAGCGGATCTCCTTCAGCCGCGCCGTGAGGTTGATCTTCGGCAGTGCGTGGCTGCAGCCGACGTAGCCGGCCACCGGCGTGGCCAGGATCAGCTTGCGGATGCCGTCGACGACGCCCGGGTTCTTCTCGCGGTAGGGCGCGGTGAACCAGCGCTCCAGCGTGGGTTGGGCGAGCGGTCCCATGCCCTGGGTCTCCGCGGTCCGAATCCGCTCTTCCCAGACCCTGGCGGCCTCTGCCGGATAGCGGCAGGTGGTGTCCGCGAGCGCGAGCCTGGTGAACACGCCCGGATACTTCAGGGCGAAGGTCTGGCCGATCATGCCGCCCATGGACAGGCCGCAGTAGCTCGCCTTGGCGATGCCGAGGTGCTCGAGCAGCGCCTTCAGGTCGTCGGCCAGCATCTCCAGCGTGTAGGCCGCCTTGGGCGCTTCGGATGCGCCATGGCCGCGGGTGTCGTAGGCGAGGATGCGGTACTCGCCCTTCAGGGCCTCGATCTGCGGGTCCCACATCCGGGTGCTGCAGGCCAGGGAATGGCTGAGCACCAGCCAGGGCGCGCCTTCCTTGCCGTGGAGCTCGTAGTAGGTCTCGATGCCGTTGGTCCTTGCTTTCATCACGCCTCCTATGCCGTGGCAACGATGAGCGGAACAAGCATTTCCGCCCGCGTCGCGCCACCGTGGTTGCCGATGTGCAGGTGGCGGGGCTCGCCCGTCACCCAGTCCTTGAGCGTCCAGTCGTCCTTCATCAGGATGGCGACCTCGCCGATGCGCTCGGCGAAGCGTGGATGCGGGGTCCCGGCGCCGAACCAGCCCTCGTCCTGCAGCTCGCGGCTGGCGCGCACCTCGGCGCGCTCGCCCAGCCAGTCCCGGGCCCGCGCCATGAACTCCCGCGCCGAATGGGCGTGGGCGAAGACGATGCGCCGTTCGCCGCACAGCGGATAGCGCAGCATGGCCGCCAGCTCCGAGGCAAGCGTCAGGGAGCGCTCCGCGGGGCTATCCATGAAGCCGTGGTCGGCGGTGACGACCACCAGCGTGTCGGTGCCCGCGAGCTGCTCCAGCAGCGAGGCGAAGGCGAGGTCCACTTCCGCGTAGTGCCGGCGCACCGGGTCGCTCGCCACGCCGTGCTCGTGCGAGAGCTTGTCGAACTGCGGCCAGTACGAGTAGATGAACTTGCGCTCCGGGCCGGATTTCGCCGCGGCGGCGATCTGCGCCATCAGCTCCTCGAGCCGGTCGTAGGGGCGGCGCTGGGCGCGGCCGCAGTGGTGCAGGTTGTAGATGGAGTCGATGATCGTGCGCTCGGTGACCACCACCGGGCGCGAGGCGAGGCCGTCGAACAGCGGCGCCTCGCGGAACAGCCGCGCGCTGGGTGCCGGTATCGGCCGCGCTTCGCCGCGACGCCGGTAGGGCAGCGGCGCGCCGACGCAGCCCGCCTCGCCGAACCAGGTGAACCAGCCGGTCAGACCGTGCTCCACCGGCGAGGCGCCGGTACAGGAGGTGGTGATGGCGGTGGCCGTGGTCGAGGGGAATACCGCGCTGATGGGATCGCGCCGGCGGCTGTCGAGCGCGCCGCCAGGCCCGTAGGCGCGCACATACTGGTCGCCCAGGCCGTCCACGATCAGCAGCACGAGGTTGGTCGCGGCCCGCAGTTCGGCCTGGGCCAGGGCGCCAAGCGGCGCGTGGCGCGGCCGGCCGCCCGAGGCCTCGACCAGCGAAGCGATCAGGTTGAGGAAGCCGTTGCCGGAATAATCGGGGACGAACCAGGGGCCGTGCATCACCCCCGATGCTAGCGGAATTCCCTAGTGCAGCGAGACCGGGTTCATCAGCAGGGCGTCGTAGTGCGCGAGGAACTCGTCCACCGACTCGGTGCTCGGTTCCGGTTCCTCGCTGGCGAGGTTGGCCATCCGGGCGCGGAACTTGACCTCGACCGCGCCTTCCAGGAACCCGCCGCGGCCGGTGGTCTTGTCCACCAGCTCGATGCCCGCGCTGCCTGGAAACTCGACCACGTAGTAGTTCTCGCTGCTGTACATGAGGTTCATGGCGACCTCCGCGTTGTTTGCCATTCCAGGGGCCAGGTGCGCTGCGCCCGCAAGTTCATTCTGGCCCCATTGCCATGAACGCGCGCCACCGCAGGTCCGTTGACGGTGGCCGGCGGCCGGCTGGCGAAGGGTCCGGGCGGCACCCCGCGTGATAAAATGCGCGCCCATCTCCCCCGGACCAGCCGCCATGCGCATGGAAGTGCACCTGCACGCCGACATCCCGATCCTCGAAGGGGTGTCCCGCAAGCGGATCGAGGAGGCGCTCGCGCCGCTGCTGGAGTACCTGGACGCCGAGGGCCTCGCGGACCTCAAGAGCCTGGAGCAGGACGAGCCGGGCCTGCGCTTCGACGACAAGGAGTTGATGCTGATCCTGTGCTGGACCGGCGAGATCGGCCGCAGCTTCCACCCCGCGCTGGACAGCGCGCTGGAGAACCTCGGGCCCTTGTGCTACGAGGCGGTCGAGGTCGAGCTGACCCTGTACCTGCAGAACGGCGAGCAGGACTCGCGGCTGCTGTTCGTCGGCCCCACGGCGCAGGCGATCCACGAGGCGCAGCGCCGCTGCATGGTCGAGGACCTCACCGCCGTGCTCGCGCGCCAGTTCGACAAGGCGCGTGTCGGCGAGCTGGTCGCGCTGGTGAACCGGTTCTTCGACGAGGACTGGAAGAACCGCGCCACGCAACCGGCCAAACCCGAGCGCGCCTTCGAGACCGCGGCGCGGCCCTCCCGCAAGCACCTGCACTGAGTTTCGAGACCGTGGCCGGTCGGCATTGAACCGGACGTCCCATGTCCAGCCCTAAATACCCGGGGTTCGACACGCTGGCCCTGCACGCCGGCCATTCGCCCGACCCCGCGACCGGCTCGCGCGCGGTCCCGATCTACCAGACCACCTCCTACGTCTTCCGCGACAGCGAGCATGCGGCGTCGCTGTTCAACATGGAGCGCGCCGGCCACGTCTATTCGCGCATCTCCAATCCCACGGTGGCGGTGCTGGAGGAGCGCATGGCCGCGCTGGAGGGCGGCGTGGGCTCGATTGCGACCGCGAGCGGCCAGGCCGCGCTGCACCTGGCGGTGGCGACGCTGATGGACGCGGGCTCGCACATCGTCGCCTCGGCGTCGCTCTATGGCGGCTCGCACAACCTGCTGGGCTACACGCTCAAGCGCTTCGGCATCGACACCACGTTTGTGGTGCCGCGCGACCTGGATGCGTGGCGCCACGCGATTCGTCCCGAGACCCGGCTTCTCTTCGGCGAGACGCTGGGCAACCCGGGGCTGGACGTGCTGGACATCCCGGCGGTGTCCGCGATCGCGCACCAGGCGGGGCTGCCGCTGCTGGTGGACGCCACCTTCACCACGCCCTGGCTGATGAAGCCCTTCGAGCTGGGCGCGGACCTGCTGTATCACTCGGCCACCAAGTTCCTCGGCGGCCACGGCATCGCCATCGGCGGCGTGATCGTGGACTCTGGCCGCTTCGACTGGGAGAAGAGCGGCAAGTTTCCGCAGCTCACCGCGCCCTATTCCGGCTTCCACAACATGGATTTCGAGGAGGAGTCGGGCACGCGGGCTTTCCTCCTGCGTGCGCGGCGCGAGGGCCTGCGCGACTTCGGCGCCTGCATGGCGCCGATGACCGCGTTCCAGATCCTGCAGGGCATCGAGACCCTGCACCTGCGCATGCCGCGCCATGTCGAGAGCACGCGCAAGGTGGTCGACTTCCTGGCGGGCCACGCCGCGGTGGGCAAGGTTCTGTATCCCGAGCGGCCCGACCATCCGGACCACGCGCTGGCGAAGAAGCTGCTTGCGCGCGGCTGCGGCGCGGTGTTCTCCTTCGACATCAGGGGAGGGCCGGGTACAAATCCAAGGCAGGCGGGCCGGAAGTTCATCGAGTCCCTGCGCGTGTTCTCGCACCTGGCCAACGTCGGGGACGCCAAGTCCCTGGTCATCCACCCGGCGACGACGACCCACTACCGGATGTCCGACGAGGACCTGGTGCGCGCCGGCATCGGCCCGGGCACGGTGCGCCTGTCCATCGGCCTGGAGGACGCGCAGGACCTGGTGGAGGACCTGGACCGCGGTTTGAAGGTGGCAATGCGCGCGGCCTCGCCCGGCTGATGGAAGCGCTCGTCGCCGGAAAGAAGGCCTTCGCCTATACCGCGGCGCATGCCATCGATCCGGCGAGGCCGACGATCGTCTTCCTCCACGGCGCGGGGCTGGATCACAGCTGGTGGGGCCTGCAGAGCCGCTACTTCGGCTACCACGGCCGCAACGTGCTCGCCGCGGACCTGCCCGGGCACGGCCGCTCCGAGGGGCCGCCGCTCGCGGGCATCGAAGCGATGGCCGACTGGGTGATGGCGCTGATGGACGCCGCTGGCGTGGCGAAAGCCGCGGTGGTCGGGCACTCGATGGGCGCGCTGATTGCGCTGGAGTGCGCGGCGCGCCACCCGGCAAGAGTCACCGGCATCGCCCTCATCGGCGTCGCCTACCCGATGAAGGTGTCGGACGCGTTTCTTGAAGCGGCGCAGGCGAACGACCATGCCGCCTACGACATGGAGACCATCTGGGGCCACGCGGCGCAGGTGCCGCTGGCGGGCAACCCGAGTCCGGGCATGTGGATGTACGGCGACACGCTGGCGCGGCTCGCGCGCCTCGCCTCCGGCGTGCTGCACTGCGACCTCTCCGCCTGCAACGCCTACGCCGGCGGGCTTGAGAGCGCGGCCAAGGTGAGGTGCCCGGCGCAGTTCGTGCTGGGCTCGCGCGACGTCATGACGCCCCCGAAGTCGGCGCAGGCCCTCGCTGCCGCCATCGCGGGGGCGCGCAGCACGCTCATTGCGCCCTCGGGCCATTCGCTCATGTCCGAAGCACCGGATGCGACGCTTGAGGCATTGATCGCGTGGGCCAAGCCGCTTTCCTGACCGGCGCCACCGGCTTCGTCGGCAGGGCGCTGGCGAACCGCCTTAAGTGTGGTGCCGGCGCCCAAGTGAGGTCTCAGCCGGCCCGCCCCCAATTGCTCGCGCGCACCGCCCAGATCGTGGCCGAGCCCCAGATCACGATGCCCAGCGCGATCACCCAGTAGAGCGCCGCGAGCGGCGCCGCAAGCGCCAGGGCAATCAATCCGCCGCCGATCACGATCACCAGCCGCGCGGTGCCGGCGAGCACCGGCCACACGACGCGCGCGGCGCCCTGCGAGGCGAAATAGAGCGCGATGCCCGCGCCCATGAAGGGATAGTACGGCCCGACGATGCGCAGGTAGGTGGCGCCGGAGTCGAGCACCGGGGGATCCGCGGAGAACAGCCCGACCCACAGGCGAGGGAACAGCGCCACCGTGGCGCCGATGGCGAGGCAGATGCCGGCGGCGATCGCCGCGCCGGTGAAGGCGATGCGCTTGGCGCGCGCCGGATTCCCGGCGCCGATGTTGGTGCCCACCAGCACCACCAGCGCCTGGCCGATGGCGAGGGCGATCGGCACCTGCAGCAGCTCCAGGCGCACGCCCACGCCGTAGCCGGCGAGCGCCGCGGTGCCGAAGCGGCCGACCAGGCCGGTGAGCACCACCGCCGTGAACACGGTCTGCAGCGCGGACGCCGAGGAAATCAGGCCGACGCGCAGGATCTCGCGGAACTGGCCGCCGACCAGCTTCCAGTCCTCGCGCCGCGGACACAGCGGCGAGCGCCAGATGTACGAACCGGTGGCAACGGAGGCCAAGCCGAAGCCGACGACATAGGCAAGGCCGGCGCCGGCGATGCCCAGTTGCGGGAACGGCCCCCAGCCCAGGATAAGCGCCGCGGACAGCGGGATGTGGACCAGGGACGCGGCCACCAGCGCGAGCGCCGGAACCAGCGTGTTGCCGCTGCCGCGCAGCACGCTGGCGAAGGTGTTCGCAATCCACACCAGCACCGCGCCGCCGAACAGCACGTTGGAGTAGGCGAGCGCGGCGGCAAGCGCGGCGCCTTCGCCGCCCAGCAGGCGGTAGATCGGCCGTCCGAGGACGATGACGAACAGGGTGAACGCGAGGCCAGCGACCAGCGCGATCACGATCCCGTGGACCACGAGGGCGCGGGCGCGCGCCGCCTCTCCGGCGCCCAGGGCGCGCGCGATCGCCGACGCAATCCCGCCGCCCATGGCGCCGGCGGAAGTCATCTGCAGCAGCATCACCAGGGGAAACACCAGCGCCAGGCCGGCGAGGGGCTCGGTGCCCAGGCGCCCGACGAAGTGCGTGTCGGAGATGGAGATCGCGGACTGGAACAGGACCAGCAGCAGCCCGGGCGCCGCCAGCCGCAGCAGCGTCGGCAGGATGGGCGCCTCCAGCAGCGCTTGCGCCTTGGCGCCGGTCATGGCACTAGCCTAGCGCAAGACGGCGGGCCTCAGCCGAACAGGTTCATCTGCGCGCGGCTGCCCGGCGGCCGGAAGACGGTGCAATCCAGCCCGCCGCGCGAAGCCATGTGGTTGTCCTCGCTGTTGAGGCCGAACCTTCGGCAGGCGAGGTCGAAGCGCTTGTCGATCAAATCCGAGAAATTCCCCGACCCGCTCATGCGTGAGCCGAAGTTGGGGTCGTTCTCGCGCCCGCCGCGCACCTGCCTCACGATGCTGATGACGTGGTCGGCGCGCTGCGGGGCGTGCGTCGCAAGCCACTCCTTGAACAGCGGCCGCACTTCGTTCGGCAACCGCAGCATGATCCAGCCGGCCATGATGGCACCGGCTCCGGCGGCGGCCTCGAGGATCGCTTCCAGCGACTTGTCGGTCAGCGCCGGGATCACCGGCGCCACCATGACGCCGGTCGGGATGCCCGCGGCTGCCAGCGCCCGGATGGCGTCGATGCGCCTGGAGGGGCTGGCTGCCCTGGGTTCCAGCTTGCGCGCCAGCTTGTGATCCAGCGTGGTCACGGACACGAACGCCTTCACTAGGTGCTTGTTCGCCATGGGCGCCAGCAGGTCGATGTCGCGCTCGATGAGCGCGGACTTGGTGACCACGGTGAGCGGGTGGTCGCACTCGGCCAGCAGCTCCAGCAAGCCGCGCATGATCTTGTAGCGCCGCTCGACGGGTTGGTAGGCGTCGGTGTTGGTGCCGAAGGCGATTGGCTTGCAGATGTAGCTCTTCTTGGATAGTTCCTCGCGCAGCAGCTGCACCGCATTAGTCTTGGCAAACAGTTTGGTTTCAAAATCGAGCCCGGGCGAAAGTTCCAGGTAGGCATGGCTTGGACGAGCGTAGCAATAGGGGCATCCATGCTCGCATCCGCGATACGGATTGATCGACTGCTCGAACGGAATGTCCGGCGAATCGTTGCGGGCGATGATGGAGCGGGCGCGTTCCTCGGCGACCTTCGTCGGCATCTCGGGAGCGGATGCCTCTTCTTGCCCCGATCCGTTCGTCCAGCCGTCCTCCACCGCCTCGCGTGCGAAGGCCTCGAAACGCCCCGCAATGAACGACCCGGTGCCGCGCAGCTTCATTTAGAATGGATTTTCCCTCCCGGTACTGTATATATGAACAGCCCAGCCGGCAACCCCCCTGGCGATGTGCGCCTGAACGTCGGCCTGCTCGCCGCCTGCCAGGCGATGCTGTTCACGATCAACTCGACGCTGATCGCGATCAACGGACTGGCGGGACTGAAACTGGCGCCGGCCGCCTTCCTGGCGACGCTGCCGTTCACCTGCTGGGTCATCGGTGCGGCGGTCGTCACCATGCCGGCCTCGCTGCACATGAAGCGGGTGGGTCGCCGCGCCGGCCTGATGCAGGGCTCTGCGATCGGCATCGTGGGCGCCCTGATCTGCGCCGCCGCGCTGTGGACCCAGAGCTTCTGGCTGTTGTGTTTCGGCGCGCTCGTCTACGGTGCGAGCAACGCCTACGGCCAGTACTACCGCTTTGCGGCGGCGGATGCCGCGCCGCCGGACTTCAAGCCGATGGCAGTGTCCCTGGTGCTGGCCGGCGGCCTGGTGGGCGGCGTGATCGGGCCGACCGCCAGCCGCTACACCGTGGACCTGCTGCAGGTGCGCTTCGCCGGCGCCTACCTGGCGCTGATCGTGGCCGCCGTGGTGACGATTGCGCTGCTCAGCCGGATCCGCATCCCGAACCCGAGCGCCGCGGAGCAGGCCGCGACCGGCCGGCCGCTGGGCGAGATCGCGCGCCAGCCCAAGTTCATCGTCGCGGTGATGTGCGGCGCCATCGGCTACGGGGTGATGAATTTCCTCATGGTGTCGACGCCGATCGCGATGGGGGTGTGCGGCCATCCCTACGGCGACGCCTCGCTCGTCATCTCCTCGCACGTGGTGGCGATGTTCGCGCCCTCGTTCTTCACCGGCGGCCTGATCAAGCGCCTGGGCGTGGTGCCGGTGCTGTTGGCGGGGGCGCTGCTGAACGTGGCGGCGGTCGCGATCGCGCTCGCCGGCATCGCGGTGGCCAATTTCTGGTGGTCCCTGGTGCTGCTGGGCGTAGGATGGAATTTCCTCTACATCGGCGGCACCACGCTGCTGCTGGAGACCTACCGGCCCGAGGAACGGGCGCGCGCGCAGGGGACCAACGAGCAGGCCATTTTCTGCATGATGGCGGTATCGTCCTTCACCTCCGGTTTGATCGTCACCAATGCCGGCTGGCAGAACGTCAACCTGGCGGCGCTGCCGCTGATCGGTCTGGTGCTGGCCGCGATCATCTGGCTCCGGGCGACGCAGCGCGCCGCGCGCCCCTTGGGAGCCTGAAGATGCAGCAACCGCCCGCGGTCGTTGGCATGCGCCTGGAGGACGTGGATACCCGGGCATGGCGATCCGACGGTGAACCTGTGGGGCTGGTATGTTGGCGTGCGCGGCGGCGTCGTCGAGGCCCTGTGGCCGATCACCGCCTGCGGCGCCTTGGCCTAGCGCGGACCGAAAAGGGGCAAGACATGCGCAAGCAGTACCTCAATCCCAAGGCACTGTTCGACCCGCGGTTCTTCACGCACAGCGTGACCGTCTCCGGGCCGGTGAAGCTGGTGTACGTCTCCGGCCAGGTGAGCTACGACCGCGATGGCCATGTCATCGGCAGGGGCGACATGAAGGCCCAGGCCGAGCAGGTGTTCAGAAGCCTGAAGCACAATCTCGCCGCGGCGGGCGCCACCTGGGCGGACGTGGTGAAGCTGAACGGCTACATGGTGAACATGAACCCGGACGACCTGAACCTGTACCGGGAGGTGCGCTCGCGCCACATCAACTTCCCGAACATGCCGGCCAGCACCCTGGTGGGCGTGAGCGCCCTGGTGCACGAGGACCTGCTGCTCGAGGTCGAGCTGATCGCGGCGATCCCGGAGAAGCCGGCGCAGCCAGCGGCCGGGAACAAGGCGAAGAAGAAGCGTTGAGCCGGGCGAATTACGGCTGGGTGGTGGTCGCTGCGGCCTTCACCCTGATGTTCGTCGGCTTCGGCGCCGCGTACTCCTTCGCCGCGTTCTTCAGGGCCTTCCAGGCCGAGTTCTCTGCCTCGCGGGCGCACGTCTCGCTGGTGTTCTCCCTTTGCGCTTTTCTGTATTTCCTGCTCGGCGCCCCCGGCGGCATGCTCGCCGACCGCTACGGCACGCGCAACGTGGCCCTGGTCGGCGTCGCCTTCCTCGCCGCCGGCCTCGCCGCGGCCAGCTTCGCGCCCTCGGTGATGGTGCTGTACCTCACGTACTCCATCGGCCTGGGCGTCGGCATCGGCCTGAGCTACGTGCCTTCGGTCGGCGCGGTGCAGCCCTGGTTCGTGAAGAACCGGGTGCTCGCCTCCGGGATCGCGGTGTCCGGCATCGGCGCCGGCAACCTGCTGGGCCCGCCGCTGGCGGCGTGGTGGATCGACCTCTTCGGCTGGCGCGGCGCCTACCTCGCGCTCGCTGCGGCGACGCTGGTGCTGGGCGGTGCGGCGGCGGCGGCGATCCGCAACCGGCCTGCTGGCCAGGCGCAGGCCAGCACCGGCGTGCCGTTGCGCGCCGCGCTCGGCACGCGCAACTTCTGGGTGCTCTACGTCACCCTGGCGCTGTCCGGATTCGGCTGCTTCGTGCCGCTGGTGCACCTGGGACCCTACGCCGTGGACGCCGGCCACCCGGAGTCCTTCGGCGTGCTGCTGGTGAGCCTGATCGGCCTGGGCAGCCTGGCCGGGCGCTTCGCGATCGGCGCCTTCGCCGACCGCGTAGGGCGCATGCGCTCGCTGGGGCTGATGTACCTCGGCATGGCGCTGATGCTGGTGTTGTGGTGGGCAAGCACCGGCCAGGCGGCGCTGGCGCTCATGGCGGTGGGCTTCGGTATCTGCTACGGCGGCTTCGTCGCCACCTTCCCCTCGGTGACCATGGACCTGTTCGGCGCGCGGTCGGTGTCGGGGATCATCGGTTTCCTGTACACCGCGGCCGGGATCGGGACCTTGCTCGGACCGCCGCTCGCTGGCGCGGCCTTCGACGCCACCGGCAGCTACACCATGCCCATCCTCGGCGCGGCGCTGCTGGCGCTCGCTGCCGCCATCGGCATCGTGTCCCTGCAGCAGCCGCACGACGGGCGCGCGGCATGACGAAGGGCCGGCCGGCGCTGACGGTGAGCGAATCGCGCAGCGTGCGCGAACTGCACGTGGGCGGCGAGGCGATCCAGAGCGCGATGCGCATGGACGATCCCTTCGCCCTGGAGCTGGACTACACCCGCTGCATGATGGCCTTCCTGCTGTTCCATCCTGATCCGCGGCGCGCGCTGATGATCGGGCTGGGCGGGGGGTCGCTCGCCAAGTTCTTCCACCGCCGGCTGCCCCGCCTGCGCACGCGCGTGCTGGAACTGGACGAGCGCGTCATCGCCACGGCGCGCGCGTTGTTCCACCTGCCGCCGGACGACGCGCGGCTGAAAGTGGAGCACGGCGAGGGCATCGAAGCGCTCGCCCCGGAGTGCTGCGACCTGCTGGTGGTGGACGGCTTCGAGGACGAGAGCACGCCGGCGGCGCTGGTGTCGCAGGCCTTTTTCGACGCCGCGTGGTGCGCGCTGGAGGACTTCGGCGTGCTGGTGATGAACTTCATGGACGACGACAAGGCCTTCGATCGCAACCTGCAGCGCATGGCGCGTGCCTTCGCCGGCAGTGTGCTGTGCCTGCCGGCCCCGCGCGACCCGAACATCATCGTGCTTGCCCTGAAGGGTGCGCCGCCCGTGGTGCCCTGGCGCGACCTGCGCCAGGATGCCCAGCGCCTGGAGGTCCGCTACGGCCTGCCCTTTCCGCGCTATGTCGAGCGCCTGCGCCGGATGAACGCCTGGAACGCCGCGCAACTGCGGCTGCAGACGGAGCTGAAGCCGTGATCGTGGATGCGATCGAGCTGGCGCTGCTCGCCGCGCTCGCCTTCGCCGGCTCGGTGGTGTTCGGCATCACCGGCTTCGGCGCTGCGCTGATCACCATTCCGCTCGCGCTGCACCTGGTGCCGCTGCCCTTCGCCCTGGCGCTGTTCGTGCTGATGGACCTCGCCAACGCCTGCCACATCGGCTTCGAGAACCCGAGGAACGCGGTGCGGGCCGAATGGACGCGGATGGTGCCCGCCATCGTGCTCGGGACCGTGGTGGGCGTCACCCTGCTGGTGAATCTGCCGCGCCAGGCGGCGACGCTGGCGCTGGGCGCGTTCGTGTTCCTGTTCGCGCTCTACAGCCTGTTCAGCGGCCGCCCATCGAGCCAACGCATCAGTTCGGCGTGGGCATACGTGGCCGGGTTCGGCGGCGGCGTCACCAGCACCGTGTTCGGCGCCGGCGGGCCGCCCTACGCCATGTACCTTTCGCATCGCGGGCTGTCGAAGGAACAGTTCCGCGCCACGCTCGGATGCGCCGCGTTGACGAGCATCTCGCTGCGCACCATCGCTTTCTTCGCCACCGGCATCCTGCTCGAGCTCAAGGTCTGGCTCTACGCGCTCGCGATCGTGCCGGCGGGGCTGGTCGGCCTGTGGGCGGCGGGGCACCTGTTCCGGCGCATCACGCGCGAGACGCTGATGCGCGCCGTGGCGCTGATGCTGCTGGCCACCGGCGTGTCGCTGGTACTCCGGGCCCTGGCCTAGCGGTACATGTAGTCCCGCGTCCACGGCAGCGGGTTGCGTGCCGGGTCCGCGGATTTCACCGCCAGCACCTGGTGGATGGTGACCCAGTTGCGCTCGAAGGCGTGGGCGCAGCCGGCGAGGTACAGGCGCCAGACCCGGGTGCGCTTCTCGCCGGCGTGGCGGCGCGCGGCATCCAGGTTCGCCTCGAGGCGGCGAGACCATTGCGCCAGCGTCCGGGCGTAGTGCAGGCGCAGGGTCTCCACGTCCATCGCCTCCAGCCCCGCCGCGGACAGTTCGTGCAGGACCAGCGACAGGTGCGGCAGCTCGCCGTGCGGGAACACGTACTGCTCGACGAAATCGCCTGCGCCCAGCCCGACCTCGCGGCTGTCCGGGTCCACGGCAGTGATGCCATGGTTGAGCGCGATGCCGCCGTCGGCCAGCAGCCGGCGCATGGCGGCGAAGTAAAGCGGCAGGTTCTTCAATCCCACGTGCTCGAACATGCCCACCGACGCGATTCTGTCGAACAGGCCTTCGCCCGCGAGGTCGCGATAGTCCTGCAGCCGCACGCGGCAGCGGTCCTGCAATCCGGCGGCGCGGATGCGCTCGCCGGCGAGCGCGTGCTGGTTTTCCGACAGGGTGATGCCCGTCGCATCGGCGCCATAGCGCTCGGCCGCGTGCATCACGAGGGCGCCCCAGCCGCAGCCGATGTCGAGCAAGCGGTCGCCGGGCGCGAGCCGCAGCTTGCGGCAGATGTGGTCCAGCTTGGCCTCCTGCGCCTGCTCCAGGGTCTGCGCGCCGTCGCGGAAGTAGGCGCAGGAATAGACCATGCGCTCGTCCAGCCACAGGCGGTAGAAGTCGTTGGAGACGTCGTAGTGGAAGCGGATTGCCTGCGCATCGCGGGCGCGGTCGTGGCGCAGCAGACGCGGCAGGCGGCCCTTGTCCGGCTTGCCCCCGTAGCGCCGCGCCAGCACCTCGGCGGCGCGCAGCGCCTCGTCAATCGGTCCGACGAGCTCGAGGTCGCCCTCGACGTAAGCCCTACCCAGCGTGGCAAGGTCCAGGCACGTCAGCTTGTGCAGCGCGGAGCCGCGCAGAACGCGGAAGGTGACCGTGGGCCTGCCGCCCAGTTCGATGCGCCGGCCGTCCCAGAACTCCACCGCCAGGGGCACACCGCCCTGGGCGCCGAGTTCGGCTAGCTTGCGTTCCAGGCTGGCCTGGAAAAACATGCTGACAATCCTTTACCTGCGCCCGCGCCGCAGGTTGCGCTAGCTCAAACCCGGCCCGGTTCAGCCGGATTTTTCGCGCATGGTAACGAATTCCTCGGCAGCTGTGGGATGGATGCCGATGGTGGCGTCGAACTGCGCCTTGGTGGCGCCCAGCTTCACCGCGATGGCGATGCCCTGGATGATCTCGCCCGCCTCGGGGCCCATCATGTGGGCGCCGAGCACGCGCTGCGTCGCAGCATCGACGACCAGCTTCATGAACACCTTTTCCTGGCTCGAGCCCATGGTGTGCTTGAGCGAGCGGAAGGCGGCCTTGTAGACCTCCACCGCACCGTGACGCTCGCGCGCCTGCGCTTCCGACAGCCCGACGGTGGCGATGTTCGGGTGCGAGAACACCGCGGTGGCGACGTTTTCGTGGTCCACCGGCGTGGGCTCGTTGCGGAACAGCGTCTTGGCCAGCCACATGGCCTCGGCGGTGGCCACCGGCGTCAGGTTGATGCGGTTGGTGACGTCGCCGATGGCATGGATCGAATCCACCGAGCTCTTGGAGTAGCGGTCGACGACGATGGCGCCGTCGGCGGCCAGCTTCACGCCCGCGGCCTGCAGCCCGATGCCCGCGGTGTTGGGCTTCCTGCCGGTGGCGAACAGCACCAGGCCGAAGCTCTCGCTGCTGCCGTCCTCGAACGCGACCCTGATGCCGCGCTCCAGCCGCACCGGGTTGGTCTTGAGGCGCACGGCGACGCCTTTCCTCGCCATTTCCTCGGCCAGCCGCGTTCCGATGTCGGAGTCAAAGCCGCGCAGCAGCTGCGCGCCGCGGTAGGCGAGCGTGGTCTCCACGCCCAGGCCGTTGAAGATGGAGGCGAACTCCACCGCGATGTAGCCGCCGCCCACCACCAGCGCGCGCGAGGGCAGCTCCTCGAGGTGGAAGGCCTGGTTGGAGGTGATGCCCAGCTCGGCGCCGGGAATCGCGGGTTTCTCGGGCCAGGAGCCGGTGCAGACGAGGATGTGTTTTGCCGTATGCCGCCTGCCGCCGACTTCCACTGTGTGCGGATCGACGAGGGTCGCGCGGCCGCGATGGATCTGGACCTTGTTGTCGACCAGGATGCGCTCGTAGAGGCCGTTGAGGCGGCCGATCTCGCGATCCTTGTTCCTGAGCAGCGTCTGCCAGTCGAACTTGGGCTGCGGCGTGGACCAGCCGAAATCGGCCGCGTCCAGCACTTCCTCGCGGAAGCGGGCGGCGTAGGAGAACAGCTTCTTGGGGATGCAGCCCACGTTGACGCAGGTGCCGCCGAAGCTGCCGGACTCGGCGATGCCGACGCGTGCGCCGTAGGAGGCCGAAACGCGGCTGGCGCGCACCCCTCCCGAGCCGCCGCCGATGGTGAAAAGGTCGTAGTCCTGCTTCAGATTACTTCAGGTTCTTGAGGTTCATGCAGACCAGATCCAGCAGCGCGGCAATGTCTGCGTGCTCCGCCTTGCCGGCGAGCCACTTCTGAGCGTTGTGAACGCGCTGCTCGATCGCCACCCTGGCATGCCTCCGGCGCCGGAGAACAGCTGCGCCAGGTCCGCGAGGCCCTTGCCCTTGGCTGCGGCGTGCAACTGGCCCAGCTGGCCCTCGATCGCCGGGCGATCGAGGTTGGTGACCAGCGTCATCGTCTTGTCGTCGCTGATGGCGTTCCCCCCGCAGTGCCCGGACTTCAAACCATGCTATCGGGCAAGGGCGGATTCTACCAGCGCATAGCGTCCCGCCGCGGCATGCACCCTGCCCTCGGCCGCGAGCTTCTCGAGGTGCGCGGTCAGCGAACGTGCCGCCACCGGATGGATGCGGGGGTGGACGTCGTCGTACACCGCGGGCACCAGTTCCTCCAGCGTCGCCGCGCCCAGGCGCGCCAGCGCCGCGGTCAGCTTCGCCTCTCGCGCCAGGCGGTGAGCGATCAGGCGCCGGATTTCCCTCTCCGGCGCGCCCATCAGGTAGCCGTGCCCCGGCGCGAGGATGGCAGCATCCTGCTTGATCAGGGCCTGCAGCGCCGCGAGGTAAGCGAGCATGTTGCCGTCGGGCGGGTTGATCACCACGGTGGAACCCTGCATCACCTGGTCGCCGGTGAAGAGCATCTTTGTCTCCTCCAGCATGTAGCACAGGTGGTTCGAGGCATGGCCTGGGGTGTGGATGGCGCGTAGCGTCGCACCGGGAATGGCCAGGCGCTCGCCGTGCTCCAGCACGCGGTCGGGCACAAAGCTCGCGTCCTGGTTGCCGTGCGCCGGGGGCGGCCGGCCGAGCAGCTGCGCGCCGCTGAGCTGCTTCAGCAGAGCGGCCGCCGGGGAGTGATCGACGTGCGTGTGCGTGACCAGGATCCAGCGAATGCGCCCGGCGCCCAGCTCCGCGATCCGCTTCACGTGCTCGTCGATCGGCGGGCCCGGGTCGATCACGGCGAGCGCCTCGCCCGCGCCGACCAGGTAGCAGTTGGTGCCCGGACCGGTCATGACCCCGGGGTTGGGCGCTGTGAGGCGTGTGACGAGCGCATCCAGGCGCTTGGGCACGCCGGGCTGGATGACGAAGCAGGTCTTGCCGGATTCCTCCGGGTCGCTCCAGTGGATCTCGTGGTAAGGCGGGTCGGCGCGTCGGAACAGGCGCGCCGAACCCTCGTGGTCCAGCGCCCAGACCGCTGCATCCACCTGGATCTCGCCCAGGCTCCGGGCGTGGTCCACCGCAACCGCCGAGGTGGTGAAGCGCGCCAGGTCCGCCAGCGACACGCGCGTCGGGAAGATGATGTCGATCTCGCCGCGCTCCTGGCGCGCCAGCGCCTCGCGCGGGCTGATCCAGAAGCTGTGCACGGTCTCGCTGTGGTCGTGGGCGCCAGCCTGGTCCAGCGGCGCGCGGGCGACGAAAAAGCGGGTGTTGAAGCGCCGCGGCCGCCCCGCGGCCGTGATCCAGTGACTGAAGTACACGATCTCCTGCGCCGGGACGTAGAGGTCCTCGGCCTCGAGCAGGTCCGCGAACTTCGCCCCGCCTGCGTTCATCGGCTCGCGCAGGTATTCCAGCGCCGCGACCCGCGCCGGGGCGACCGGCGCGCCGGCGGCGTCCACCGCGAGCAGGATGCCGGCCTCCTCGAAGCATTCGCGCGCCGCCGCGATCCAGTAGGCGAGACCGCCGGAATCCAGGCCCAGCTTGGCGCTCGCCTCGGCGTCGGTGAGGCCGCGCACGCGGCGCGCGGCGCGCGCGTCGCGGTCGCTCGCCTCCAGCGCGCCGCCGGGGAACACGTAGGCCCCCGGCAGGAATGCCGAGCCCTTGTTGCGCTGGAGCATGAACACCTCCGGCCCGTGCTGGTCGTCACGCAGCAGCAGGATCGTCGCCGCCGGGCGCGGTTCCATCTTCTTGGGCGCGGCGCTCCTCACGCGGTGCGCCCGGCGCGGTCCTTGTCGTTCTGGGCCTTGATCTTGGCGCGCATCCGGTCCCAGTCGGCGTCGCTGAGGTGGTCCAGCTCGGTGAACGAGGCGCCGTTGGCGAGGTAGCCGGCGCCGTCGATGGCGATGGTTTGCCCTGTCAGCCACTCGCAGCCATCCGCCATCAGGAAGGTGGCGAGGTTCTGCAACTCCGGCATCTGGCCGACGCGGCGCATCGGGTTCGACCCGTTGGCGTCCTCGAACCTGCCGTCGGGCCGCAGGCGCTTGGCGGCGCCCTCGGTGGGGAAGGGCCCGGGGGCGATGGCGTTCAGCCGGATGCCGTAGCGGCCCCACTCCACCGCGAGGGACTTGGTCATGACGTGCAAGCCGGCCTTGGACATCGCCGAGGGCACGACGTAGGGCGAGCCGGTGTGCACCCAGGTGACCAGGATCGAGATCACCGAGCCCTTGTGCCCGCCCGCGATCCAGCGCTTGCCCACGGCGTGGGTGACGTAGAACGAGCCGTGGAACACGATGTTGGCGATGGCGTTGAAGCCGTTGGGCGTCAGATCCTTGGTCGGGCTGATGAAGTTGCCGGCGGCGTTGTTGACCAGGCCCGTCAGGGGGCCGGCCTCGTCCCAGAGCCGCTGCACCATGGCCTCCACCGCCTGCGCGTCGCGGATGTCCACGGCATGGGTGCGCACCGCGCCGCCGTGCGCGGCCATCAGTTCCCTGGCGGTGGCATCCAGCACCGCGCCGCGGCGGCCGGCGAGCCAGACTTCGGCGCCCAGCTTCAGGTACTGCGTCGCGATTTCCTTGCCCAGGCCGGTGCCACCACCGGTAATGAGGATGCGTTTGCCCTTGAGTAGGCCATCAGTGAACATGGGGAATCCGGACAGGGGAAGCAGGGCCCCTATTCTAAGAGGTACAACCTGCGCTCGGGCGGAGCCGTTGCAGGAGGAGGGCTGCCGCCAGGGCGGCACGACTCCACCCGATCGCAGTCTTCCGTCCAGTTCAGCGCCACCTCGCTGTCAGTGGATCCGGCGCAGGTGGTGTGGCCGGCGCTGTGGCGCAGCTTGAGCGACTGGCCGAGCACCAGCCACAGGGCCGCAGCGGCGAGTTCGAGGGTGGCCTCGTCATGGTCATCTGCTTGCAGTTCAGATGCGCGTGTTGCATCCTTGCTGCGCTGCACTCAAACTGTAAGGGCTGATGATCCGTTCGACGATGCAGCGGGTGCCGCTGTCCATCCATCACCTGCTCGAGCGCGCGGGCCGGCTCTATCCGGATTCGCAGATCGTCAGTCGCCGTCCGGACAAGTCACTGGTGCGGCACCGCTACGCCGAGTTCTACCGCCGCGCGCGGGGGCTGGCGGCGGCGCTCGTCGCCGCCGGGCTGAGGAAGGGCGAGCGCGTCGCGACCCTGTGCTGGAACCACCATGCACACCTGGAGTGCTACTTCGGCATCCCGGCCGCCGGCGGGGTGATGCACACGCTCAACCTGCGGCTCTCTGCGGAGGAGATCGGCTGGATCGCGGCGCATGCCGAGGACCGGATGCTGGTCGTGGACGATGTCCTGCTGCCGTTGTACGAGCAGTTCCGCGACCGGCACCGTTTCGAGCGCGTGATCGTGGTGCCCTTTGGCGGGGCACCGGTGGAGGCGGCGTACACCGACTACGAGCAGTTCATCGCGGTGGAGGCGGGCGGCTTCGCCTACGTCCCGCACGCGGAAGACGACCCGGTGGCCATGTGCTACACCTCGGGCACGACCGGACGGCCAAAGGGCGTGGTGTACTCGCACCGCTCGACGATCCTGCACACGCTGATGGCGAACCAGCCCGATCACTGGGGCCTTGCGGCGAAGGACAGCGTGCTGCCGGCGACGCCGATGTTCCACGCCAACTGCTGGGGCGTGCCCTACGCCTGCGTGATGATGGGGATCAAGCTGATCTTCCCGGGACCGCACCTGCACCCGGAGGACCTGCTCGACCTGATGGACGCCGAGCGCCCGACTTATGCGCTCGGGGTGCCCACCATCTGGCTGTCCATGCTCCAGCTGCTCGAGGCGCGACCCGATCGCTGGCGGCTGCCGCCGGGGATACGCATGCTCGTGGGTGGCGCACCGGTGCCGGAGGCGATGATCCGGGCCTACCGGCGCCACGGCGCGCAGATCTGCCACGGCTGGGGCATGACCGAGATGAGCCCGCTGGGGACGATCTCGTACGTCAAGCCCGAGCTGCAGCACCTGCCGGAGGAGGAGCGTTATCCGTACTTCGCGATGGCGGGCGTGCCGGCGCCGATCATGGACCTGCGCATCGCCGGCGAGGACGGCCGCGAACGCGCATGGGACGGCAGGAGCGTGGGCGAGGTGCAGGTGCGCGGCCCCTTCATCGCCGGCAGCTACCACGAGGTGCCGCACGACCCGGAGAAATTCACCGTCGACGGGTGGCTGCGCACCGGCGACGTCGCCACCATGGACCCGCACGGGTACCTGCGCATCACCGACCGGATGAAGGACCTGATCAAGTCGGGCGGGGAGTGGATCAGCTCGGTGGACATGGAGAACCTGCTCATGGCGCACCCGGCCGTGGCCGAGGCGGCGGTGATCGCGGTGCCCGATCCGAAATGGACCGAGCGGCCGCTCGCCTGCGTGGTGCTCAAGCCCGGTCAGCGCGCCACGCCCGAGGAGCTTCGCACGCATCTTGCCTCGCGTTTCGCCAAGTGGCAGCTTCCCGGCCGCGTCGAGTTCCTCGAGACGATCCCGCGCACCTCGACCGGCAAGTTCTGGAAGCTGAGGCTGCGGGAAATGTTCCGCGGCTGAGCGCGCCGCATCAGCTCGCCCGCCGAGCCGCGTGCTACAGCGTGAGCACGATCTTGCCGATGTGCTGCGAGGTCTCCATCAGCCGGTGCGCCTCGTGCGCTTGCGCCAGCCGGAAGGTCTTGTAGATCACCGGCTTGATCCTGCCGGCCTCGATGAGCGGCCAGATCTTCTCGCGCAGGCTTTTCGCGATCGCGCCCTTGAACGCGACCGTGCGCGGGCGCAGCGTTGAGCCGGTGAGCGTCAGGCGCTTGCCCATCACCGCGCTGATGTCCAATTCCGTCCTCCAGCCGCCCAGCACCGCGATGAACGCCAGGCGCCCCTCGTCGGCGAGGCACTTCAACTCGCGCGGCACGTAGTCCCCACCCACCATGTCCAGGATCACGTCCACGCCCTTGCCGCCGGTGGCGGCCATCACCTCGGCGACGAAGTCCTGGGTGCGGTAGTTGATCGCCTTTTGCGCGCCCAGCCTCACGCAGGCGGCGCATTTTTCGTCCGATCCGGCGGTGGCGAACACGCGGTTGCCCATGGCCGCGGCGATCTGGATCGCGGCGGTGCCGATGCCGGAGGAGCCGCCCTGCACCAGCAGGGTCTCCCCGGGCGCCAGATGTGCGCGATCGTACACATTGGACCAGACCGTGAAGAAGGTCTCTGGCAGCGCCGCGGCCTCGACCCTGGTGAGGCCCCTCGGCACCGGCAGCGCCTGCACTTCCGGCGTGACGCAAAATTCCGCGTAGCCGCCGCCGTGCACCAGCGCGCAGACCTGGTCGCCGGGCTTCCACATCCTGACCTCCGCGCCGCAGGCCGCGACTTCGCCGGCGATCTCCAGGCCCGGCAGGTCGGAGGCGTCCGCCGGCACCTTGTACTTGCCCAGGCGCTGCAGCACGTCCGGGCGGTTGACGCCGGCGGCGGCGACCTTCACCAGGATCTCGTGGGGTTTGGGGACCGGGAGCGGCCGCTTGGCCGGGACCAGCACCTCGGGGCCCCCGGGCGAGGCAATCTCGACGGCTTGCATATGGGTTGGCATCGTCATGGGGCGGGTTGGCATCGTCATGGGGCGCGGATTCTAGCCTGAGCGCAGCTGGGTCGCGGCCCAGGCGAGGTCCACGTTGCCGCCGGAGATCACCACGCCGACGCGCTTGCCCGCGATGCGCGCCGGCTCCAGGCGCCTTTGCAGCAGCGCCGCGGCGCCGAGCGCGCCGGTGGGCTCGCAGATGAACTTCATCCGCTCCCACAGGAAGAACATCGTCTTCAGCAGGTCCGCGTCGGAGGCCGTCATCATCTCGTCCACGTACTGGAGCATCAGCGGGAAGGTGACATCCCCCATGGATTCGGTGCGCGCGCCGTCGGCGATGGTCTGCGGCGCCTTCACCGACTGCAGCGTCTTGGTCCAGAACGAGCGCGTGGCGTCGTCGCCGGCTTGCGGCTCGACGCCGATGACCTGGATGCCCGGTGCCAGGTGCTTGGCCGCCACCGCGCAGCCGGTGAGCAGGCCGCCGCCGCCGCAGGGCACCAGCAGCACATCGAGCGGTCCGGTCTCCTCCAGCAGCTCCTTCGCCGCGGTGCCCTGGCCGGCGACGATGTGCGGGTGGTTGAAGGGCGGAATGACGCTCAGGCCGCGTTCGCCGGCGATACGTCGTGCAGTTTCTTCCCTGTTCTCACCCGGGCCGTAGGTCACCACCTGCGCGCCGTAGCCGCGCGTCGCCTCCAGTTTCACGCGCGGCGCGTCCTGCGGCATGACGATGACGCGCGGGATGCCGAGCATGCGCCCGGCAAGCGCCACCGCCTGCGCGTGGTTGCCCGAGGAGAAGGCCACCACGCCGCGTTCCTGCGCCTGCGGCGACAGGCGCGACAGCGCGTTGTAGGCGCCGCGGAACTTGAACGCGCCCATCCTCTGGAAGTTCTCGCACTTGAAGAACACCCGCGCGCCGGTGAGCGCGTTCACCGTCGCCGAATCGAGCACCGGCGTGCGCCGCGCGTGCGCCCGGATGCGCTCGTGCGCCTCCGCCACGTCGCCCCAGGAAACCTTCAGGCTCATGTCCATCGCTGCAATGCCTCCCGTGCCACCTCCTCGCCCCATTCCTGCAGGAAATGCCCGCCCTCGGCGTGCAGCCAGGGCTCGGGGCAGTTACGGATGATCCGTTGCAGCGCGCTCATGACCGGCGGCCCGAGCACCGGATCCTTGGCGCCCACCGCCATGAACGCCTCGCCCTTCCAGCCGCTGCGCCACCAGTCGCGCGCCCGGCGCGAGACCGCCGCGCCCGGGGCATCGGGAAGATCGGGCACCAGGTTCGGGAAGCGGCGCACGCCGGCTTTCGATGCGGCGTCGGGGAACGGCGCCTCGTAGGCGGCGGCTTGCGCCGGCGTCAGGTGCGGGCAGGCGCGCCCGAGCAGCTTGCCGCAGTCCATGTCCGGGTTCTTGTTCACGTACGCGCGCCAGGCGAGGAAACCCTCGGTGAGCGGCGCATCGCCGGTGCCGAGCGCAGTGTTCATGATGAGCAGCCGCGAATAGCGCTCGGGCGCTTCCATCGGCGCGGTCAGTCCCAGCAGCCCGCCCCAGTCCTGCACCGCGAGGGCGACGTTCTTCAGGTCGAGCTTCTCCACGAACTCGAGCAGGAACGCGCGGTGCATCTCGAAGGTGTAGAAGGCCTCCTCCACCGGCTTGTCCGAGCGCCCGAAGCCGATGAAGTCGGGGGCCACCACGCGCCAGCCCGCGGCCAGGAACGGCGGGATCATCCTGCGGTACAGGTAGCTCCAGGTCGGCTCGCCGTGCAGCGCCAGCAGCACCGGCGCGTCCTTCGCGCCCTGGTCCAGGTAGTGCGCGCGCAGGCCGCGCCAGTCCAGGTAGTTCGGCCGCCAGGGGAAACCAGGCAGGGAGGCGAAGCGCTCGTCGGGGGTGCGGATCGGAGGCGGCATGCCTGAATTGTAGAATGCTCTCCATGGACTACTCCAAGTACAGTGAACTGAACATCCGGCGCCTGGAGCCGGGCATCCTGGAAATCGCCATGGGCACCGATCCGGCGAGGCTGCCGACCGCGAACGCGCGCATGCACCGGGAGCTGGCCGAAGTCTGGCTGGACGTGGACCGCGACCCGGAGACGCGCGTGGCGATCCTCAAGGGTTCCGCGAAGGGCTTCTCCGGCGGCGGCGATTTCGCCATGATCGAGAGAATCGTGCAGGACTTCGAGGTGCGCGCGCGCACCTGGCGCGAGGCGCGCGACATCGTCTACAACGTCATCAACTGCTCGAAGATGATCGTCTCGGCAATGAACGGCCCGGCGGTGGGCGCGGGCCTGGTGGCCGGGCTGCTGGCGGATGTGTCCATCGCGGCCAAGAACGCGCGCATCATCGACGGCCACACGCGCCTGGGCGTGGCGGCGGGCGATCACGCGGCGATCGTCTGGCCGCTGCTGTGCGGCATGGCGAAGGCGAAGTACTACCTGCTTCTGTGCGAGCAGGTGTCCGGCGAAGAGGCCGAGCGGATTGGTCTAGTGTCGATGGCGGTGGAGGAGTCCGATTTGCAGGCGAGGGCGCTGGAGGTGGCGCGCAAGCTCGCCGGCGGGGCGCAGACCGCGCTGCGCTGGACCAAGTACAGTCTCAACAACTGGCTGCGCATGGCGGGGCCGGCGCTGGACGCCTCGATGGCGCTGGAGATGCTGGGCTTCACCGGGCCCGAGGTGAAGGAAGGGCTCGCCTCGCATCGCGAGAAGCGGCCGCCCGCCTTCCCGCCGCCGCCGCAGGACTTCTGATCAGCCCGGCTTGCTGAAGTCGAGCGTGTCGCCTGCGCCCGGCCGCTGCGCGCGCCGGCCAGTTGGTTCCCCAAGCCTGCCTCAAAGTGCGCCGATGTTAGCATTCCCGCCGTGTTCTCCTGGAAGCGCCCCGGCAACCTCGGCGTGACGGCCGGCCGCCTCGCGCCCTGCCGGCGCACGCCCAATTGCGTATCCAGCCAGGCCGACCCCGCCGATTCCGTGCACTACGTCGCGCCGATCCCGTTCCGGGGCGACGCGGCGGCCGCCATCGCCGCGGCGCGCAGGGCCGTCCAGGGCATGCGGCGCGCCATGGTGGTGGGCGAGGCGCCCGGCTACCTCTATGCCGAGTTCCGCTCGCAGCTGCTGGGCTTCGTCGACGACGTGGAGTTCGCCTTCGACGGCCAGGCCGGCGTGCTGCATGTGCGCTCCTCCTCGCGCCTCGGCCGGCGCGACTTCGGTGTCAACCGCGCGCGCGTCGAGTCGCTGCGGCGGCGGATCGCCGGCGGCTAGTCCCGGGTTCGCCGCCTCCCGCGCCTCCAGGTGCGCACGGCGCAGCGGCTCGAGTGTGCGACCTCGGCAATGGGCGCCGGTTCGACCCGGCCGTCCGTGCCGCGGCCGGACTGGATGTTCCAGCTGATCGGATTCATAATCCACGCTTGGATTGCCCGGGGTCCCGCCATGATCGCACGCCTGCTCGCCCCCTTCGCACTGCTCGTCGTCCTCGCGCTGCCGGCGCAGGCGCAGGACAAGGATGTCGGGGCGGGACTGGAGGCGGCCGAGATCCTGTCGGCGGTGGTCCGGGTGCGGGCGAAGATCCTGCCCAACGCGCGCAGTGCGCAGACGCTCGGCCTGCAGCGCGAAGGGTCCGGGGTGCTGGTGCGCGACGGCTACGTCGCCACCATCGGCTACCTCGTCATCGAGTCCGAGACCATCGAGGTCACCGGCGCCGATGGAAAATCGGTGCCGGCGATCCTGGCTGGCTACGACCACGCCAGTGGCTTCGGCCTGGTCCGGTTGCTCGCGTCGCTCGCCGGCAAGCCGCTGCTGATCGGCGACTCTGCCGCGCTCGACGAGCGCGACCTGGTGCTGGTCGCGGGCCATGGCGGTCGCGAGGCCGTGAGCGTCGTCCAAGTGATCTCGCGCCGCGCCTTTTCCGGCAGCTGGGAATACCTGCTCGAGTCGGCGATCTGGACCTACCCGGCGGTGCCGAACTGGTCCGGTGCCCCGCTGATCGGGCCGAAGGGTGATTTCCTTGGCATCGGCTCGCTCATCGTCGGCGATGCCGCCGGGGCCGGGGTCCCCTCGCCCGGCAACCTGTTCGTGCCGGCGGACCTGCTGCGGCCGATCCTGAAGGATCTGATTGCGATGGGGCGTTCCAACGCCCCGGTCCGGCCCTGGCTGGGCATCAACGCCGAGGAGATCCGCGGCCACCTCATGGTCGCGAGGGTTTCGCCCGAAGGGCCGGCGGATGTCGCGGGCGTGAAGGCTGGGGACATCCTGATCGGCGTTGGCGAGGAGCCGGTCTCGACGCTGGCCGAGTTCTACCGCAAGGTCTGGGCGCGCGGCGCGGCCGGGGTCGAGATTCCGCTGCGCTTCCTGCAGGGCGCGCAGGTGAAGGACCTGAAGCTGCGCTCGATCGACCGCGCCACGCATTTCAGGCAGAAGCAGAGCTTCTGATCCTTACCGGATCACCCTGTCCCTTGGATAGGGCTCGA
The DNA here is from genome assembly GCA_016868105.1 of Betaproteobacteria bacterium. Lineage (GTDB taxonomy): Bacteria > Pseudomonadota > Gammaproteobacteria > Burkholderiales > SG8-39 > RBG-16-66-20. The sequence goes on from VGIA01000009.1 coordinate 36,260, forward strand.
CGCCCGCGTTGAGCGTCGAGAGCGGCGCCCGGCATACTCGCAGGGGCGCGACAGCTGCCGGTCCGGGGACCCTTTTCCACGGGTTCCGGAACGGATAGGATGCGCAAAGGTTCAGCGCGGGGCGGTGAGGTAGTTCACGCGCGCCGCCGCGCGGACGCGGTTCTATCCCATTCTGACAATCAGGGGATGGCGTTGGCAATCCTCACGCTCACCGACGAGGAGCGAGCCCAGATCGAGGCGCGGATCCTGGCGCTGGAGATCGAGCACCAGGACCTGGACGACGTGATCCTGCGCCTCGCCGAGCATCCGACCCAGGACCAGCTCCAGCTGCGCCGGCTGAAGAAGAGAAAGCTGCTGCTGAAGGACACCCTCAATCGCCTGCGCGCGCGCCTGGTGCCCGATATCCCCGCCTGAGGCTCAACCCGGGAGCATCGGCGCGTCGCGCAAGATGCGCGCGTCCATGGCGCGGTACAGCTGCGCGATCACGCCCTGCGGCCAGTTGTAGGCCTGGACCTTGTTCGCCATCGCGAGCGCACCCAGCCGCGGCGCCGCGCCCCAGTGGCCGCCGAGGATGCGTTTCACCAGCCCCTGGTGGGGTTCAGCCGCGTGTTTTCGATTATCCTTCACCCAACCATGTCCGACCAGTTCACCGGCGTCAAACCGGTCGAGGAACGCCATCGTTTCGATATCGCCCGCCTGCAGGATTTCCTGCGCGGCAAGGTCGAGGGTTTCGAGGCGCCGCCCCTGGTCGAGCAGTTCAAGGGTGGCCAATCCAATCCCACCTACCGCATCACCGCCGGCGGCAAGCGCTACGCGCTGCGCCGCAAGCCCCCGGGGAAGCTGCTGCCCTCGGCGCACGCGGTGGACCGCGAGTTCAAGGTCATCTCGGCGCTGCACAAGCAGGGCTTCCCGGTGGCGAAGCCCTACGTTCTGTGCGAGGACGATGCGGTCATCGGCACCGCGTTCTACGTCATGGACTGCATCGAGGGCCGGGTGCTGTGGGACCAGTCGCTGCCCGGCATGGACAAGGCGGGGCGCGCGGCGGTGTGGGACGAGTTGAACCGCGTCATCGCGCTGCTGCATTCCATCGACTACAAGGCCGCGGGCCTCGCCGATTTCGGCAAGGCGGGCAGCTACATCGAGCGCCAGGTCGGGCGCTGGACCAAGCAGTACCAGGCCTCCGAGACGGTGAAGATCGAGGCCATGGACAATCTCATCGCCTGGCTGCCGCAGAACATCCCGGCCGCGGCCGAGACCACCGTGGTGCACGGCGACTATCGCCTGGACAACACCGTGTTCCATCCCACGCAGCCCAGGATCCTCGCGGTGCTGGACTGGGAGCTGTCCACGCTGGGCGACCCGCTCGCGGACTTCTCCTACCACTGCATGAGCTGGCATATCCCGCCGGGCAAGTTCCGCGGCATCGCGGGCCTGGACCTCGCGGCGCTGGGCATACCGGCCGAGCGCGAGTACGTGGCGCGCTACTTCCAGCGCACCGGGCGAGGCCAGCCCGACCGCTCCACCTGGGACTACTACATGGCCTACAGCCTGTTCCGCATCGCCGCCATCCTTCAGGGCATCGCCAAGCGCGTCGTGGAGGGCACCGCCGCCTCGACGCACGCGGCCGAGGCGGGCGGCAGGGCACCGATGATGGCGGAACTCGGCTGGCAGCAAGTGGAGAATATTCTGAAAAGGAGTCGGTAATGGATTTCGAGTACGGCGCGAGGACGAAGGAACTGCAGCACAAGCTGCTCGCCTTCATGGACGAGCACATCTATCCCAACGAGCACAACTTCTACGAGCACGTGCGCAGCGACAAGCGCTGGCAGCCGGTGCCCATCATCGAGGAGCTGAAGCCCAGGGCGAAGGCCGCTGGCCTCTGGAACCTGTTCCTGCCCAGGTCGCCGCGCGCCCCCGGCGGCGGCCTGTCCAACCTGGACTATGCGCCGCTGTGCGAGATCATGGGGCGCGCGAGCTGGGCGCCGGAAGTCTTCAACTGCTCGGCGCCGGACACCGGCAACATGGAGACCCTGGAGCGCTACGGCACCGAGGAGCAGAAGAAGCAATGGCTCGATCCCCTGCTGGAGGGGAAGATACGCTCCGCGTTCCTGATGACCGAGCCCGCGGTGGCTTCGTCGGACGCCACCAACATCCAGATGAGCATGAGCAAGGATGGCGGCGACTACGTCATCAACGGCCGCAAGTGGTGGTCCTCGGGCGCGGGCGACCCGCGCTGCAAGATCTACATCGTGATGGGCAAGACCAACCCGGAGCACGCCTCGCGCCACAGCCAGCAGTCCATGATCCTGGTGCCCGCGGGCACCCCGGGCGTGAAGATCCTGCGACACCTGCCGGTGTTCGGCTACGACGACGCGCCGCACGGCCACATGGAGATCGAGTTCAAGGACGTGCGCGTGCCGGCCTCCAGCATCCTGCTGGGCGAAGGGCGCGGTTTCGAGATCGCGCAGGGCCGCCTGGGACCGGGCCGCATCCACCACTGCATGCGCTCCATCGGCCAGGCCGAGCGGGCGCTGGAGAAGATGTGTAAGCGCGCGACGCAACGCGTTGCCTTCGGCCGCAGCGTGGCCGAGCAGGGCGTGACGCGCGAGCGGATCGCGGAAGCGCGCATCATGATCGACAGCGCGCGCTTCATGGTGCTGCACGCCGCCTGGCGCATGGATACCGTGGGCAACAAGGTGGCGCGCAAGGAAATCGCCATGATCAAGGTGCTCGCGCCCAACATGGCCCTGCGGGTCATCGACTGGGCGATGCAGGTGCACGGCGCGGCCGGCGTGTCGGACGACTTCGGCCTCGCCAACGCCTACGCGCACCAGAGGACGCTGCGGTTCGCCGACGGCCCGGACGAAGTGCACCGCAACGCCATCGCCAAGCAGGAGATCGCCGAGCAGAGCACGATCGCGGAGGCGCTGGCGAAGGCAAAGCGGGGGTGATGAGGCCCCTGGCGGCTTCGCTGCTCGCGCTGGTGGCGACCGCGACGAGCGCGCTAGGAGATCCTGGCGCCGCCGGCCAGGCTCGACCTAGATCTGCCTGAGGTGCTTGCGCGTCGCGCCGCGAACCGCGCCGAGCGCCAGTGATTCGTCGAGGGTGACCAGGCAGCCGTCATTGTCCACCGCGAGCGCCAGCAGGTAGGCGTCGGTGATCTGGCGATGACCGTGTAGGCGCGAGAAGTCGAAGCGCCGCTGGTCGCGCAGGCTGAGGTCGTCCGGCCAGAACGCATGATCCATCTGCGCGCAGGCCGTACGCAGGTGCCCGGTCACCTGCCCCGGCGTGAGCGAGGCCTCCTTGCTGTACGCGGGGGAACTGAGGATCCGGGCAACGCCATTCTCGATGATCGGACAGGTTGCGATCGGCCGCGCCTGTGCCTGCAGCCAGGCATTGGCGCGGTCGGAGAAGACGTGGGCGTCGTCCAGGAGGGCAATCCAGACGTTCACGTCCAGCAAGGCCCGCATCAGAGCCCTTCTTCGTCGGCCACCTTGCGCACATGCGCGAGCGTGACGATTTCCCCGCGCCGGGGCAGCAGCGCGAGGCGGCCGCGCAGCTTTGCGGCCTTGCCGGCCGGCGCGGCGGGCGAGGACAGGCCGGCGCGCGCCAGCGCCGTCAGCGCCTGGCCTAGGGAGATCTTCTCCCGTGCGGCGCGTTCCTTCGCCGCGAGCAGGACGTCGTCTTCGATGTCGATGGTGGTGCGCATGGCGGGGCCTTTCCCGGGGTGCTGGATGCTATGATGCGATCGCATCATAGCATCTGGATGCCCGTGGCCCGCTTTTCCCGCCCAATGTAACCGAGCGGTTACATTGAGCGGGGTTTCAGGCCCCCCCGACAGGACCGTTCCCACCGCCCGCGCCGCCGCCTGCAGCTCCTCCTCCGGGTTCAGGATGTCCGGGCACAGGTGCAGGTATTCCCCGCGGGCGTCGGTCTTGACGCCGCGGCGCATCTGCTGCGCCGAAATACTCGCCGCTTCCGGAGGTAGATCACGCCCCCAGCCCCGTGCGCACGTCGATAAGCTCCGGGAACAGGGTGCGCTCGAGCGTCTTCCTCAGGAACGCCACGCCCGAAGTGCCGCCGGTGCCGCGCTTGAAGCCGATGACGCGCTCCACGGTCTTCACGTGCCGGAAGCGCCAGAGCTGGAAGTTCTCCTCGACGTCCACCAGCTTCTCGCACATGTCGTAGGCATCCCAGTGCGCCTTCGGGTCCTGGTAGATGGCGCGGAACACCGCGACCACGCCGGGGTGCGCAGCGTAGGGCTGCGTCCAGTCTCGCTCCACCACCTGCGCCGGCAGCGACATGCCGCGGCGCGCGAGGTGGCGCAGGAACTCGTCGTAGAGGCTGGGCGATTCCAGCAGCCCTGTCAGCCAGCTGTGGATCGCGGCGTCGTGGCGGTGGACTTCCAGCATGCTGGCGTTCTTGTTTCCGAGCATGAACTCGATGGCGCGGAACTGGTAGGACTGCAGGCCGGAGGCGGGCCCAAGGTCCGGGCGGAACTGCGCGTACTCGGAGGGCGTGAGCGTCTCCAGCACCGCCCACTGCTCGAACAGCTGCCTTTGCACTTGCTTCACGCGCGCCAGGATTTTGAAGCAGGGCGCGAGCTCGCCTGCGCGGATGAGCGCGATGGCGGAGGCCAGCTCGTGAAGCATCAGCTTCATCCACAGCTCGGAGGTCTGGTGCTGGATGATGAACAGCATCTCGTCGTGGTGCGCCGAGCGCGGCTTTTGCGCGGACAACAGCTGCGGTAGCGCGAGGTAGCTGCCATAGGAGGTGTCGGCGGCGAGGTCGGTGATGAACTCGGGACGGTCGGTCGGCGTCGTGCTCATGCCCCCGACTATAATGCTTCCAACCCCACGGAGGAGGCGTCATGCTGCGGTTGCACGGATTCCGCGTCAGCAACTACCACAACAAGGTGCTCATCGCGCTGCTGGAGAAGGGCGTGCCCTACGAGGAGGACGCCACGGTGAAGCCCTCGCAGGAGGCGGCCTACCTGGACAAGAGCCCGATGGGCAAGGTGCCCTGGGCGGAGGTGGACGGCACGCGCCTGTGCGAGTCCTCGGCGATCCTGGAGTACCTCGAGGACGCCTACCCGGAGAGGTCCCTGCTGCCGAAGGATCCGCTGG
>VGIA01000010.1 GCA_016868105.1 Betaproteobacteria bacterium
TCGCCGAGGCGGTGCTGTCCTACATCGGCGTCGGCGTCGACCCCTCCACCAGCAGCTTCGGCACCATGATCAACTCCGCGCGCATGGAGATGTCGCGCGAGCCCGTGGTCTGGTGGGCGCTGGCCACTGCCTTCGGCTTCATGCTCGTGCTGGTGCTGGCGGCGAACCTGTTGGCCGATGCGGTGCGCGATGGTTTCGATCCCCGGGTGCGCGTGAGCGCGCTGGCGAAGGCGGCGGCATGAGCGAGAACACCCTGGCCGTCGAGGGGCTGGCGATGCGGATCGACACCGCAGCCGGCGAGTTGCGGGCGGTGGACGGCATCGACCTGGAGCTGCGCAAGGGCGAATGCTTCGCCCTGGTGGGCGAATCCGGGTGCGGCAAGTCCATGACCGCGCTGTCGCTGCTGCGCCTGCTGCCCGAGGCGGGACGGATCGCCGCGGGCCGCGTGCTGCTGGAGGGTCACGACCTGCTCGCGCTGCCGGAGGCGGCGATGCGGGCGGTGCGGGGCCGGCGCGTGGCGATGATCTTCCAGGAACCCGCCACGGCGCTCAACCCCGTGCTGACGGTCGGGCGCCAGATCCTGGAGGTCATCGACCGGCACCTGGGCCTGGGCGCGGAGGAGGCCAAGGCACGAGCGCTCGCGCTGCTGGACTCGGTGGGGATCCCGGACGCGGCGCGGCGCTTCGAGGAGTACCCGTTCCAGCTCTCCGGCGGCCTGAAGCAGCGCGTCATCATCGCCGCCGCACTGGCGGCCGATCCGGAGGTACTGGTGGCCGACGAGCCGACCACGGCGCTCGACGTCACCATCCAGGCGCAGATCCTGGAGCTGCTCGCCAGGCTCCAGGCCGAGCGCGGCATGGCGCTGCTGCTGATCACGCACGACCTCGCCATCGTGGCGCAGATGGCGCACCGGGTCGCGGTCATGTATGCCGGCCAGATCGTGGAACTGGCCACGCGCGAGCAGTTCTTCCGCGCCCCGCAGCACCCGTACTCCCGCAAGCTGTTCGACGCCGTGCCCACGCCGGAGAAACGCCCGGGCGAGCTGGCGGTGATTCCCGGGCAGGTGCCCTCGCTGCTGGGCGAGTTCCGCGGCTGCCGTTTCGCCGCGCGCTGCGACCAGGCCTTCGAGCGCTGCAAGTGGGTGGCGCCCGGCCTGGTGGCGCTCCCCGGGGGGCACCTGTCGCGCTGCCTGCTGCGGGAGAAGGGGCCGGCCGCGCCGCCGGGCGAGGTGACCGTGCTCGCCGGCAAGCGCAGTTCGTCCGCCGGCGAGGGCGAGGTGCTGCTCGAGGTGGCAGCCCTCAAGGTCCATTTCCCGATCCGGCGCGGACTGTTCAAGCGCACCGTCGGCCACCTCAAGGCGGTCGACGGCGTCTCGCTGCAGATCCGCGAGGGCCGTACCCTGGCGCTGGTGGGCGAGTCCGGATGCGGCAAGACCACCGTGGGCAAGGCCATCCTGCGCTTGCTCGCGCCCACCGGTGGCACCGTACGCTACGGCGGGGAAGACCTGGCCGCGCTATCCGGCGAAGAGCTGCGACTGCGGCGCCGCGCGATGCAGATCGTGTTCCAGGACCCCTATGCGTCGCTCAATCCGCGCATGCGCGTGGGCGACATCCTGGCCGAGGGGATGCGCGCGCTGGGGGTGGGCGGGGAGGAGTCCGGGCGCGCGGCGAAGATCGGCGCCCTGCTCGAGCAGGTGGGACTGCCGCGCGAGGTGGTGGCGCGCTACCCGCACGAGTTCTCCGGCGGCCAGCGCCAGCGCATCGCGATCGCGCGCGCGCTCGCGGTGGAGCCCCGGCTCATCATCTGCGACGAGCCCACCAGCGCGCTCGACGTCTCGGTGCAGGCGCAGATCCTCAACCTGCTGCGCGAGCTGCAGGCCAGGCTGGGCCTTGCCTACCTGTTCATCACCCACAACCTGTCGGTGGTCGAGTACCTCGCCCACGAAGTCGCGGTGATGTACCTGGGGCGGATCGTGGAGCAGGGAACGGTGGAGGAGGTGCTGGGCTCACCGCGGCATCCGTACACCGAGGCGCTGCTCTCCGCGGTGCCGCAGATCGACGGGCGGCAGCGCAGGGTGCGCCTCGCCGGTGACCTGCCCTCGCCGGCCAACCCGCCCGCGGGCTGCCATTTCCACCCCCGCTGCCCGAAGGCGCTGCCGGAATGCGCGCGGCACTGGCCGCAGAGCACGCGGCTGAGCCCGACGCGGACGGTGAATTGCCTGCTCTACCGCTCGAGCACGGCGAGCAACCACTGACCGAGGTCCTCGGGCAGGGGCGCGAGCCGGTGAAAAGAGCAGCCCCGCGCAGTCGGTGCCGACTCCCGGTCGCCAGAATACTGCACTGCAACAGGATTCAAGATATGACTTTAAATAAATTAATCTATACTATGATTTACTGATAATTTTCTTAGTTGTAAGTGGTTTGGGTTTGCCTCCAGCAGGCTTCCTGATGGGCGTTCCGGAGGGTGCCGCCCCGGTCTGGATTTTGAGGGTCTGGCCAACCTGGAGCCGGCCGATGGGATTCCAGCGCCGCAGGTCCTCGACGCTGACACGGTAGTGGGCGGCGATGGAAGCGAGAGTTTCGCCCGGCTTGACCCGGTGCGCCGAGGTTCGCGGCTGCGGGGTGGGGATCGGGGGCGCGTACATGATCGGCAGGCGCTTGCCCGAGGCCGCGGCACTGTTCGTGGGCACCACCAGCAGCGCGGGGACAGCCCGGTTGCGCGGCGTGATGCCGTTGACCTCTTTCAGTTGCGCCAGGCCGACGCTGAAACGCCGCGCGATCGCCTCCAGCGTCTCGCCCTTCTTCGGCGAGTAGGTCTGCCACGACACCAGCCCCTTGTCGTCGTGCTTGATCAGGTTGGCGTGGAACACCTCCACCCGGTCGGCGGGCAGGACGATGCGGGGGTTGACGTTGACCGGTATCAGCGGACGGTTGAAGCCCGGGTTGAGCGCCAGGAACTCCTCCACCGGCATCTCGGCCAGGCGCGCCGCCAGGCGCACGTCGATGTCGCGCGTCTTGGTTACGGTGGCGAAGTAAGGCTGGTTCGGGATCGGGTCGAGGTCAAGGCCGAACACCTTGGGGTCGGCGATGATGGCCTTCAGTGCCTGCAGCTTGGGCACGTAGTGGCGCGTCTCCTGCGGCATGTTGATGCTGGAGTAATCCAGCGGCAGCCCTGCGGCGCGGTTCTTCTCCAGCGCGCGCGCCACGGCGTTCTCGCCCCAGTTGTAAGAGGCGAGAGCGAGGTGCCAGTCGCCGTGCATGTCGTAGACATCCTTCAGATACTCCAGCGCCGCTGCGGTGGAGGCGACGATGTCGCGGCGGGCGTCGTACCACCAGCTTTGCTTGAGATCGTAGCGTTTGCCGGTGCCGGGGATGAACTGCCACAGGCCGGAGGCGTGGGCGCGCGAGTAGGCCATCGGGTTGAAGGAGCTCTCCACCATCGGCAGCAGCGCGAGTTCCGTTGGCAGGCCGCGGCGCTCGATTTCCTCGACGATGTGGAACATGTAGATCCGGCTGCGGTTGAACACGCGCCTGAGGTAGTCCGGTCGCGCCGCGTACCAGGCGATCTTCTCGCGCACCAGGGGCCCGTCGAGGTCCGCCATCGCGAACCCGTCCCGGATGCGCTGCCAGACGTCGTCGGCGCGCAGCGTGCGGTCCACTGTCGCGATGCGCGGCCCGAGGCGGAGCTCCTCGCGCGAGCCTTCGAACGGCACCAGGCTGGCGGCCTCGAGCGGCTGGGCCGGGGCCGACGCAGGGACCGCAGGCGCATCGCGAAAGACGAGCACCGGCGAGTCGGGCTGGTGGCGCGAGGCGGGCGCCGGGACCGCGGGCGCCGGGAACGCGGGCACCTGGGCCACGGGCGCCGGGGCCACGGGCGCCGGGGCCGCGGGGGACTGCGGCAGCGACTCGCAACCGGCAAGCGCGAGCAGGGCAAGCGTTCCGAGCGCGAGCCGGAGCATGCCCGAGGCTAGGGTGCCGTCACGAGCGGTTCTTCCACTCGCGGATGGCGGTGAACACGCCCACCGGGTCGCCGATGCGGGAGCCCAGGTACTTGTTCGCGGACTCGATCACCGGCGGCTCGGCGCAGCGCAGGAAGGGATTGGTGGCGCGCTCCTCGCCCAGCGTCGAGGGCAGCGAGGGCTTGCCGGCGGCGCGCAGGTTCCGCACGCGTTCCTCGCGCGCCGCGAGGGCGGCGTTGCCGGGATCCACCTTGCGCGCGAATTCGATGTTGGCCAGGGTGTACTCATGCCCGCAGTAGAGCCGTGTCTGGTCCGGCAGCGCCGCCAACTTCCCCAGCGAGGCCAGCATTTGCGGAGGCGTGCCTTCGAACACGCGGCCGCAGCCGCAGGCGAACAGCGTGTCGCCGCTGAAAAGCGATCCTGCGCCATAATAGGCCACATGCGCGCGCGTATGCCCCGGGATGTCGAACACGGACAGGACAAGGCCGAGCTGCGGGAGTTCCACGCCATCGCCTTCCCCGACCGGGTGCGTCAGCTCGGGAATGGGCTCGCCCTTCGGGCCGTGCACCGGGACCTTCGCGTCGCGCACCAGTTCGGCGATGCCGCCGACGTGGTCCGGGTGATGGTGCGTTGCCAGGATGGCGCACAGCGTGAGGCCCTCCTCGTCAAGGTATCGGCGCACCGGGGCGGCCTGTCCCGGATCCACCACGGCGGCGAAGCTGCCCTTGCGCAGCGTCCACATGTAGTTGTCCCTGAAGGCCGGTAGCGGAACGATCTGGAGCATGGATCGGCAATCCTTCGCTTCGAATGGCGCGGCCAAGTATAACGGCGCGAAGGGGCCGCGCTCGGCCCAGCTCGCCGACTGGTTCACCACCCCGCAGGGTCGCCACGTGCTGGCGTGGGAACTGGCGCAGTTCGCGAGCGCAACCGAGGACGTGTTCGGCTTCCGCGCGCTGCAGGCCGGCCTGCCCGGGATCGATTTCCTCGCCGGCAACCGCATTCCGTTCCGTTTCTCGGTCGCGATCGAGCCGGGTGCGGCGCTCGCCGCCGACCCGCTCCAGCTGCCGCTTGCCGGCCAGAGCGTCGACCTGCTGGTGCTGCCCCACGCCCTGGAGTTCAGCGCCGATCCGCATCTGGTGCTGCGCGAGGCCGAGCGCGTGCTGATGCCCGAGGGGCAGCTCGTGATCTCCGGGTTCAACCCGCTTTCGCTGTGGCGCCTGCGCCAGATGGCGATGGGCGAAACCAGGCGCACGGCCGCCGGCGCGCCCTGGGACGGCCGCTTCATCGGGCTGCCGCGTCTGAAGGAATGGCTGCGCCTGCTTGGCTTCGAGTTGAACGGCGGGCGCTTCGGCTGCTATGCGCCGCCGTTTGCGAGCCCGGCATGGCTGCAGCGCTTCGAGTTCATGGAGAGGGCCGGCGCGCGCTGGTGGCCCATCATGGGCGGCACCTACGTGGTGCGCGCGGTCAAGCGGGTGCACGGCATGCGCCTGATCACGCCGGCCTGGCGGCGCGAGCGCGCGCGGCGGCGCGCGCTGGCCGCGGTATCCCAGCGCAACGGCTCGGCACGCCACCGGCATGAGTGAGGACGTGGTCGAGCTCTACGCCGACGGCGCCTGCAAGGGCAACCCCGGGTGCGGTGGCTGGGGCGTCGTCCTGCGCGCCCGCGGGCGCGAGAAGGAGCTCTACGGCGGCGAGGCGGCCACCACCAACAATCGCATGGAACTGCAGGCGGTCATCGAAGGCCTGTCGGCGCTCAAGCGCCGCAGCCGGGTGAAGGTCTACACCGACTCGCAGTACGTGCAGAAAGGCATCTCGGAGTGGATTCACGACTGGAAGCGGCGCGGCTGGCGCACCGCCGCAAGGGCGCCGGTGAAGAACGCCGACCTGTGGCGGGTGCTGGACGAAGTCGCCGGCGGCCACGAGGTGGAGTGGCACTGGGTGAGGGGGCACGCCGGGCACCCGGAGAACGAGCGCGCGGACGCGCTGGCGAACAAGGGCGCCGGGGAGGCCGGCTGACATGGCGGCGCGGCAGATCGTGCTGGACACCGAGACCACCGGCCTGGACGCGAGCAACGGCGACCGGGTGGTGGAGATCGGCTGCATCGAGCTGCTCAACCGGCGGGTGGGCGAGCGCGGCTTCCACCAGTACCTGAATCCGGAGCGCGACATCGAGGAGGGCGCGGCCAAGGTGCACGGCCTGACGCTGGAGTTCCTCTCCGACAAGCCGCGCTTCGCCGACATCGCCGCCGAGTTCCTCGACTACCTCGCCGGCGCGGAACTGATCATCCACAACGCCGACTTCGACGTCGGTTTCCTGGACGCCGAACTCAAGCACGCCGGGCTGGGCGCGCTCAGGGGCCACGTCTCGGGCGTGGTGGACACGCTGTCGATGGCGCGCGAGCTGCACCCGGGCAAGCGAAATTCCCTGGATGCGCTGTGCGAGCGCTACGCCATCGACAACGCGCACCGCACCCTGCACGGCGCGCAGCTGGACGCGCGCCTGCTGGCGGATGTGTACCTCGCGATGACGCGCGGGCAGGAGAGCCTGGTCATCGAACTGGACACCCCGGCCGCGGCGGCGGCCGCGGCAGCACGCCTGGACGCCTCGAAACTCGAGGTGCTCAAGGCAAGCAAGGAGGAGGAGGCCGCGCACCAGGCCTACCTGGATGCGCTGGACAAGGCGGCCAAGGGCGGCGCCAGCGTCTGGCGCAAGCTGCAGCCCTAGACCGCCAGCCGCTCCACATTGTGTTCCATGACGGCTCAGTTCCGGGTTCGCGGCCAGGCCCAGGCGAGCACGATGGGGTGGCTGCGGCGGACAGGTTTCCTGGATTTATACTTGCCCAGTATGAGCGCCACCGCCAACCCCTACGATCGCGACCTGGCGAAGAACCCGGCGAACCATGCCCCTTTGACGCCTCTGGGATTCCTGGAGCGCGCCGCGTACGTGTACCCCAAGCGCACTGCCGTCATCCACGGCAGGCGCCGCTTCACCTGGCAGCAGACCCATGCCCGCTGCCGCCGCCTCGCTTGCGCGCTGGCGAAGCGCGGGCTGGGCAAGGGCGACACCGTCGCGGCCATGCTGGCCAACACCCCGGAGATGGTCGAATGCCATTTCGGCGTGCCGATGGCCGGCGCGGTGCTCAACACCCTCAACACGCGCCTCGATGCCGAGGCCATCGCCTTCATGCTGGACCACGGCGAGGCAAAGTTGCTGATCACCGATCGGGAGTTCTCCCCCACCATCGAGAAGGCGCTGCAGCTCGCCAGACACAGGCCCTTCGTGGTGGACGTGGACGACAGCGAGTACCGCGGGGAAGGCAAGCGCCTCGGCGAAACCGACTACGAGAAATTCATCGCGGCGGGCGATCCCGCGTTTGCCTGGAAGCTGCCGGATGACGAGTGGGATGCGATTTCCCTCAATTACACCTCCGGCACCACCGGCGACCCCAAGGGCGTGGTCTACCACCACCGCGGCGCGTACCTGAACGCGGTGTGCAACATCATCACCTGGGGCATGCCGCAGCACGCGGTGTACCTGTGGACGCTGCCCATGTTCCACTGCAACGGCTGGTGCTTCCCCTGGACCATGGCGGCCAATGCGGGCACCAACGTCTGCCTGAGGAAGGTGGAGGCGAAGGCCATCTTCGATGCCATCCGCACGCACAAGGTGTCGCACTACTGCGGCGCGCCGATCGTGCACTCGACGCTGATCAACGCCCCGGCCGAGCTGCGCCAGGGCATTTCCCATCGCGTCCACGGCATGGTGGCCGCCGCCGCGCCGCCGGCGGCGATGATCGAGGGCATGGAGCGCCTGGGCTTCGACATCACCCATGTCTACGGCCTGACCGAGGTCTACGGCCCGGCCACGGTCTGCGCCAAGCACGAGGAGTGGAACGCGGTGGACATCGCCGAGCGCACGCGCCTCAACGGCCGCCAGGGCGTGCGCTACCTGATGGAGGAGGGGCTCACCGTCATGGACCCGGAGACCATGCGGCCGGTGCCCGCCGACGGCGAAACCATGGGCGAGATCATGTTCCGCGGCAACATCACCATGAAGGGCTATCTGAAGAATCCGGCTTCCACCAGCAAAGCCTTCGCCGGCGGCTGGTTCCATTCCGGCGACCTTGCGGTCATGCAACCCGACGGCTACATCAAGATCAAGGATCGCTCCAAGGACATCATCATTTCGGGCGGGGAGAACATCTCGTCCCTGGAGGTGGAGGACGTGCTCTACCGGCATCCGTCGGTGCTCGCCGCCGCGGTGGTGGCCAAGCCCGACGCCAAGTGGGGCGAGACGCCCTATGCCTTCGTCGAACTCAAGCCCGGCGCGAGCGTGACCGAAGCCCAGATCGTCGCCTTCTGCCGGGAGCACCTGGCGCACTTCAAGGCGCCCAGGGCGGTGGCCTTCGGCGAGCTGCCCAAGACCTCGACCGGCAAGATCCAGAAATTCGTGCTGCGCGAGAGGGCGAAGGCCACCGGCGCGATCGACACCTAGGAGGAAAAATGAGCGCCGTTCCCGAGACCGAAGGCCCCGTGCTGCTGCGCGAGGACCGCGACGGCCTCGCCACGCTGACGCTGAACCGGCCGCAGCAGATGAACCTGCTCACCTCGGAGATGCTCTGGGCGCTGCAGTCCGCGTTCGACGCCATCGCGGGGGACAAGTCCATCCGTGTCGTCGTGCTCACCGGCACCGGCAGGGGCTTCTGCGCCGGCCACGACCTGAAGGAGATCAAGGCTCTGGGCGAGCAGCAGAAGATCTCGGCGTTGTTCGATCAGTGCAGCCGCATGATGGCCGCGATCCCCAGGCTGCCGCAGCCGGTGATCGCGAAGGTGCAAGGGGCCGCCGCCGCCGCCGGCTGCCAGCTGGTGGCGCAGTGCGACCTCGCCGTCGCCGTGGACACGGCGAAGTTCGTCACCTCCGGAGTCAACCTGGGATTCTTCTGCTCCACGCCCGGGGTGGCCATCGGCCGCAACCTGCAGCGCAAGCACGCCATGGAAATGCTGCTCACGGGCGAGCCGATCAGCGCCCAGCGCGCCATGGAATGGGGCCTGGTCAACCGCATCGTCCCGGCCGCGGCGCTCGATGCCGCGACGGAGGAGTTGGCGCGCAAGCTCGCCGCCAAGCCCCCGGCCACGGTCGCCGCCGGCAAGCGCGGCTTCTACCAGCAGATGGACCTGAACCTGGAGCAGGCCTACGCCCTCGCGGACAAGGTCATTGCCTCGGATTTCGCGCACCCGGAAGGGCGGGAAGGCATGAATGCCTTCATCGAGAAGCGCGCGCCTTCCTGGAACAAGTAGCCGCGGTTCCTCCTCATCCGCAACCCGGCGGCCGGGGGCGGCCGCGCCCTGCGGTGGGCTTGGCTGGCGCTGTTCGTGCTCGCGGGGATGAGCATCGGCAGCTCGGTGCTGTGCTGGGCGGCGGCGTTCGCCTTGAGGCAGACCAGGTGCAGGAATGTGTATCGGCAGGGATGTCTGCAGCAGGCCAGCAGCAGCTCAAGGCGGACTTCGAGCGCTAGAACGACCGCGGCAGCCCGAGCACATGCTCGGCGACGTAGGACAGGATCAGGTTGGTTGAGATCGGCGCCACCAGGTACAGGCGCGTCTCGCGGAATTTGCGCTCCACGTCGTACTCTGCGGCAAAGCCGAAGCCGCCGAAGGTCTGGATGCAGACATTGGCCGCTTCCCACGAGGCCTTGGCGCACAAATGCTTGGCCATGTTGGCCTCGGCCCCGCAGTGCTTCTTCTGGTCGAACAGCGCCGCAGCCTTGTAGCGCATCAGGTTGGCGGCCTCGATCTCCGTGTAGGCCTCGGCGATCGGGAACTGCACGCCCTGGTTCTGGCCGATGGGGCGGTCGAACACGACGCGCTCCCGGGCATAGCGCGTCGCCTTCTCGATGAACCAGTAGCCGTCGCCGATGCACTCGGCGGCGATCAGGATGCGCTCGGCGTTGAGGCCGTCCAGGATGTACTTGAACCCCGAGCCTTCCTGGCCGATCAGGTTCTCCGCCGGGATCTCGAGATTGTCGAAAAACACCTCGTTGGTCTCGTGGTTCACCATGTTGCGGATCGGCTTCAGGGTCATGCCGCGGTGCAGGGCCTCGCGCTTGTCGACGATGAAGATGGACATACCCTCGGACTTCTTCTTCACCTCGGCCAGCGGCGTGGTGCGCGCGAGCAGGATCATCAGCTCGGAGTGCTGCAGGCGCGAGGTCCAGACCTTCTGGCCGTTGACCACGTAGTGGTCGCCCTTTTTCACCGCGACGGTCTTGATGCGCGTGGTGTCGGTGCCGGCGGTGGGCTCGGTGACGCCCATGGACTGCAGGCGCAGCTCGCCCGAGGCGATACGGGGCAGGTACTTCTTCTTCTGCTCCGGCGAGCCGTGCCGCAGCAGGGTGTTCATGTTGTACATCTGGCCGTGGCAGCAGCCGGCGTTGCCCCCGGAGCGCGTCACTTCCTCCATGATCACCGAGGCTTCGGTGAGGGTGAGCCCCGAGCCGCCGTACTCCTCCGGGATCAGCGCCGCCATCCAGCCCGCCTTGGTGAGGGCATCGACGAAGGCTTCCGGGTAGTCGCGCCCCTCGTCCACCTTCTGCCAGTAGGCGGAGTCGAACTGCAGGCACAGCCCGCGCACGCCTTCGCGCAGGGCCTGGTGGCTGGATTCGGCGGGGATCATGGAGTTGCTCATGGCGGGTTCCGTTGCGCTCGTCTGGGTCAAATGTACCCCGGCCCTTCGATGGCCGGGTGCTTGAGGAGGAAGGCCTCGTCCACCTCCACGCCCAGGCCGGGCCGCTCGAGCGGCAGCACGGTGCCCTTGCCATCCCATTCGCAGGCGGGCGAGCAAAGTTCATCCCGGAACTTGTTGGACCTGGACACGTCAGCCTCGAAGTAGCCGCCGTTGTCGATCGCGGCCAGGAAATGGATCGAGATCGCATGGTTGAGGCCGGTCATGGAGCTGTGCGGATGCACCGGCAGCTTGTAGGCCGAAGCCATGGCCGCGATGCGCAGCGTCTCGGTAAGGCCGCCGGTCTTGGACAGGTCCGGCTGCAGGATGGTGATGCTGCCGTCCTCGATGACGCGGTTGAATTCGTAGCGGGTGTAGTGGTTCTCGCCCGCCGCGAGCGGCGTGCGGCCGAAGCCGCGCGCCAGCCGGTAGCTGCGGTGGTCGTGCGCCGGGAAGGGTTCCTCCAGCCAGGCGACGTTCAGCTCGTCCATGCCCGGCATCACCTGGCGCACGTCCTCCACGCTGTAGCCGGTGTTGGCGTCGGTGAGGATCACCAGTTCGTCGCCCACCGCCTTCCTCACCGCCCTGATCCGCTCCAGGTCGCGCTTAGGGCGGTCGCCGACGCGCAGCTTCACCGCCTTGTAGCCGGCATCCAGGTGCTTCCCCAGTTCGGCCAGCAGCTCGGCCGGCGGCTGGAAGCCGAGCGACACCCCGCCGGCGTAGGCGGGCAGCGGGCGGCGGGAACCACCAAGCAGACGATACAGGGGCATGGCCGCCGCTTTGCCCCTGATATCCCACAGCGCGCAGTCGATGCCGCTCATGGCGAGACAGGTGCCCGCGCCCATGCCGTGGCTGGCGAGCTGCTTGTCGTAGATTCTCCTCCACACCCCGACCACGTCGGCGGCGTCCATGCCGAGCACCAGCTGCTTCAGCGTGGTCTCGATCAGCTTGGCCACCGCGGTGTGGGCGCGGCCGTGGTGCGACTCGCCCCAGCCCACCAGGCCGCCGGCGGTGGTGACCTTCACCACCACCGCGTCGCGCTTGATGGCGGTGCCGATGCCCAGCGCCACCCGGCTCTCGGGCGGGATCGGGAACGAGGTGGGGAACGCGCGGATGTCGATGATCCTCAGGTCCTTGCTCATGACCTGTCTTCGAACCTGGCAGTGAATCGGTCCCAGACTTCCGGGTTGGCGAAATGCGTCGGGCGCTCGCCGGCCAGCATCCTCAGCGTGTCCTCCGCGGCCTGCCGGCCCATGCGGCGGCGCGATTCCTTCGTCATGCCCGCCAGGTGCGGGGTCAGCACCACGTTGTCCAGGGCGAAATAGGGATGGCCCGGCTCCAGGCGGTAGTGCTCGTAGACATCCAGCATGGCCCCGCCAATGCGCTGCTCGCGCAGGGCGTCCACCAGCGCCGCCTCCTCGATCACCGGGCCGCGACCGACGTTGATCAGCCATGCGGTGGGCTTCATGCGGGCAATGCGCTCGGCGTTGAACAGGCGATGCGTCTGCGGGGTGAGCGGGGCGCTGATGACGATGAAATCCGATTCCGCCACCAGCCGGTCGAGGTCCGCAGGCTGGGCTTGCGGCGGCAGCCGGTCCAGGCGCCGCTGGTTGCCCAGCACCCGCATGCCGAAGCCGTCACGCAGCATTTTCGCCAGGCGCCCGCCGATGCCGCCGACACCGACCAGGCCTGCGGTCAGGCCCGAGATCTCGTGCGCGTGCGCGCCCAGGCGCCGCGCCGCGTCCCAGGGGCCGCTGCGCAGGGCAGCGGTGATCGCGGTGACGTTGCGCGCGAGCATCAGGATCGCCATGACGCAGTACTCGGCCACCGACTGGACGTTGCCGCCGGGCAGGTGGCCGACGGCGACGCCGTGCGCGGTGGCGGCGGCCAGGGGCACCAGGTCGGTGCCGGTGCCATGGATCAGGGCCGCGCGCAGCCCGGGCGCGGCCTGGAAGATGTCGTCGGGCACGCGGCTGCGGGTGATCAGGGCGTCCGCGCTGCTCGCGGCGCGGCGGATCTCCTCCTGCGAAGCCTCGTCAAGCTGCATAACCTCCGCATGCTCGCGCAGGTGGGCTTCGCCCGTTGGGTCGATCGGGTCGATGACGAGGACGCGCATGGCTAGAGGATCCCGCCCGCCTTGAGCTTCTCGATCTGCGCCTGCGACTTGCCAAGCAGGTCCTTCAGCACCTCCTCGGTGTGCTGCCCCAGCATCGGCGGCGCGAGGCGGTACTCAACCGGGGTTTTCGACAGCCGCAACGGGCTCGCCACCACCGGCGCCACGCCGCCCAGGGGATGGGGGATGTCCACGCGCAGCTTGCGGTGCTGCACCTGCGGGTCCTCGAACACTTCCTTCATGTTGTTGATCGGGCCGCAGGGCACCGTGGCCGCTTCCAGCATCTCGATCCACTCGCGCTTGGTGCGGGTGCGCATCACCTCGGCGATAAGCGGGACCAGCTCGGCGCGGTGGATGATGCGTTGCGACATGGTCTTGAAGCGGGGCTCCTCGGCCAGCTCGGCGCAGCCCGCGACCTGGCAGAAGCGCTCGAACTGGCCGTCGTTGCCGATCGCCAGGATGATGTGGCCGTCGGCGGCGGGGAACACCTCGTAGGGCACCACCTGTGGGTGCGCGTTGCCCCAGCGCACCGGGATCCGGCCCGAGGCGAAGTAGGACACGATCTGGTTGGCGTTGAAGGCGACCATGGTGTCCAGCAGCGCCGCATCGATGTACTGGCCTTCCCCGGTGCGTTCGCGGTGGGTGATCGCGGCGAGAATGGCGACGCTGGCGTACATGCCGGTGAGGATGTCGGTGATGGCGATGCCCACCTTCTGCGGCCCGGCGCCGGGCTGGCCGTCGCGCTCGCCGGTGATGGACATCAGCCCGCCCATGCCCTGGAAGATGAAGTCGTAGCCGGGGCGCGGCGCGTAGGGGCCGTCCTGGCCGAAACCGGTGACCGAGCAGTAGATGAGGGAGGGGTTGACCGTCTTCAGCTGGTCGTAGTCCAGGCCGTATTTCTTCAGCGCGCCGACCTTGTAGTTCTCCACCAGCACCTGGCACCTGGCGGCCAGCTCGCGCGCGATGGCCTGGCCCTCGGGCTTGGCGATGTCCAGGGTGATGGACTTCTTGTTGCGGTTGACCGAGAGGTAGTAGGCGGCCTCGCCGGTGTCCTTGCCGTCGCGGTCCTTCATGAACGGCGGCCCCCAGCTGCGGGTGTCGTCGCCGGCGCCTGGCCGCTCGACCTTGATCACCTCCGCGCCGAGGTCGCCCAGGTTCTGCGCCGCCCAGGGACCGGCGAGCACGCGCGACAGGTCAAGGACGCGGATATGGGAAAGCGGGCCGGGCATGAGGCGCCTGCTAGTGAGAAATGGCCAGGAGGAGCTTCTCCAGGACCTGCGGCGCCACCGGCGTTTCCGGCAGCAGCGCCGAGGACATCGCGGGGTCGATGCCGGCGCTGTCGCGGCGCAACGGGTCGCGCGGCGCCAGGCGATGGAGGTAGGCGAGCAGCGCGAGCAGGTGCCGGCGGCAGTCGCCACGCTCGCCCAGGCGCGTGCCTTCGTCGGCCAGCAGCGCGGCGGCGACGGCGTAATACAGGCCGGTCGCGGCCTGGCGCGCATGGGACTCCAGATCCGCCGCGGCCGTGGCCTGAGCGAACTCCGCCGCCTTGTCCAGCGAGGCGGCCAGGCGCGCCGCCAGCAGGCGCGGCGCGCGCTCGATTCTCTGCTTCAGCTCGGGGAGCAAGGCCTCCAGGGCACCTTCCTTGCGGATCGCCCGCAGCACGTCGAGTGCGACGATGTTGGACGAGCCCTCCCAGATGGAGCCCAGGTGCGCGTCGCGCACCAGGCGCGGATCGGACCATTCCTCGGTGTAGCCGACCCCGCCGCGCACCTCCATGGCATCGCCTGTCACCTTGCGCGCATCGCGGCAGGCGCGGAACTTGATGAGCGGCGTGAGCAGGCGCACGCGGCGCCGGGCGGCCTCGTCGCCGGCGTCGGCCCTGGCCAGTTCCAGCGCGGTGTACAGCACCATGCTGCGCGCGGCCTCGGTGGGCAGCATCAGCTTCAGCAGCTGCCGGCGCAGCAGCGGCAACTCGATCAGCGGTTTGCCGAAGGCCCGGCGGTTGCGCGCCACGAACAGCGCCTCGGTCAGGGCCCGGCGCATCATGCCGGCGGCTCGCATGCCGTTGGAGAGGCGCGACATGTTGATCATGTCGGCCATCTGCACGAAGCCGCGCCCGGGGTCGCCGACCAGGTAGGCGCTCGCCCCTTCGAGCCGGGTCTCGCCGCTGGGCATGCCACGCGTGCCCAGCTTCTCCTTCAGGCGCACGATGCTGTAGCTGTTGGGCGTGCCATCGGGCAGGGTGCGCGGCATCAGGAACAGCGACAGGCCGCGGGTGCCCGCGGCCGCCCCTTCCGGGCGTGCCAGCACCAACGCAAGGCCGGCGTCGGCATTCGAACAGAACCACTTGTCGCCATGGAGCTTCCAGGCGTGGCCATCCTTCAAGGCGCGCGTCTCGGTGCCGCCGACATCCGAGCCCGCCTTGTGCTCGGTCATGAACATGGCGCCCTGGGTGAGCGCGTCCATGTCCTGCGAGGTGAGCGCGGGCAGGTAGCGCGCCACCAGTGCCGGATCGGCGAACTTGCGGATGGTGCGGGTGAGGGCGTCGGTCATGGACAGCGGGCAGCAGACGCCGAACTCCGCCTGCACGTAGAGGTAGGTCAGGGCGTACTTGGCCACCGGCGGCAGCGGTTGCGGCCAGCCCAGCACGCCGCTGCGGTGCGACATCGCGGCGAGGCCGAACTCGCCGAAGGCCACCTCCTCGAGGCGCCGGTAGGAGGCGTGCTTGTCGATGCGCTGGCCGGCCAGCTGTGGCGGGTTCTTGTCGGCGGCCAGCGCCAGCTCGTCCAGTTCCGCCCCGGCCATCGCGCCCAGGCGCTCGAAATGCGGCATGAGGTGCGCCGCCAGCGCCGGCTCCAGGTGCAGCTCCAGCAGGCTGCGGAAGCCCCGATCGGCCTCGAACAGGTTCAGGCCGCGGGAGTCCGGAACGCCCTCGGGGGCGCGCAGGCTCATGGTTTCGCCAGCCACGGCGTCTCGCTGCGCTGCCGCGCCTCGTAGGCGGCAATCGCGGCCTCGTGCTGCAGCGTGAGGTCGATTTCGTCCCAGCCCTTCAGCAGGCATTCCTTGCGAAACGGATCCACCTCGAAGTGCTCGAGGCTGCCCTCGGGCAGCGCGACGGTCTGCGCCGCCAGGTCGATGACCAGCTTCGTGCCCGGCCTCGCCGCGAGCAGCTGCCGGATCTGCCTCACCCGCGGCGCCGGGAGGATCACCGGCAGCGCCCCGTTCTTGAACGAGTTCTCGAAGAAAATGTCGCCGAAGGAGGGCGCGATCCAGGCCCGCAGGCCGGCGCCCGCGAGCGCCCAGACGGCGCCTTCGCGGGAGGAGCCGCAGCCGAAGTTCTCCGCGGCGACCAGGATCTTGGCCGACCTGTAGGCCGGATCATCCAGCACGAAGCCGCCGGCTTCGCGCAGGTCGTGGAAGAGATAGTTGTGATAGCCGGCCGAGCGCGGCAGGCGCAGGAAGCGCGCCGGGATGATGCGATCGGTGTCCACATTGGCGATGTCCAGCGGCGCGGCGACGGCCTCCAGCCTGGTGAACGGTTCCATGCTCAGTACCCGGTCATGGCGCCAGCAGCTTGCGCACGTCGGTGATGCATCCGGTGACCGCGGCCGCCGCGGCCATCGCAGGGCTCATGAGGTGGGTGCGCGCGCCTTTGCCCTGGCGGCCCTCGAAATTGCGGTTCGAGGTCGAGGCGCAGCGCTTGCCGGCATCCACCAGGTCGCCGTTCATGCCCACGCACATGGAGCAACCCGGCTCGAGCCATTCCAGGCCCGCCTCGCGGAACACCTTGTCGAGGCCCTCGGCTTCGGCGGCCTTCTTCACCAGGCCGGAACCGGGCACCACCATCGAGGGGATGACCGCCTTCCTGCCCTTCACCACGGCGGCCACGACGCGCAGGTCCTCCAGGCGGCTGTTGGTGCAGGATCCGATGAACACGCGGTCCATGGCGAGGCCCTCCAGGCGCTGCCCGGGCTCCAGGCCCATGTACTTGAGCGCATCGGGCTTGCCCTCCGGGACGAGGGCGCTGACCGCAAGCGCGTCCTCGGGGCTGGTGCCCCAGGTGACCATCGGGGCGATCGCGCCGGCCTCCAGATCCACCTCGCGGTCGAAGCGCGCGTCAGCGTCCGTAGGCAGTTCGCGCCAGCGCGAGAGGGCACGGTCCCAGTCGGCGCCAGCGGGCGCGAAGGGCCTGCCCGCGAGATAGGCGTAGGTGGTGTCGTCGGGGGCGATCATGCCGCAGCGCGCGCCGGCCTCGATGGACATGTTGCAGATGGTGAGGCGCGCTTCCATCGACAGCGCGCGGATGGCGCTGCCGGCGTACTCCAGCGCGTGGCCTGCGCCGCCCGCGGCGCCGATCCTGGCGATGATGGCCAGGATGAGGTCCTTGGAAGCGATGCCGGGGGCCAGTGTCCCGCTGACGTTGATCCGCAGCGTCTTGGCGCGTCGCGCCCAGAGCGTCTGGGTGGCCAGCACCTGGGCGACTTCCGAGGCACCGATGCCGAAGGCGATGGCGCCGAAGGCGCCGTGGGTGGAGGTGTGCGAATCGCCGCAAACCAGCGTCACGCCGGGCTGGGTGAAGCCCTGCTCGGGGCCGACCACGTGCACGATGCCCTGGCGCGCGTCGTCCATGCTGAAGTGACGGATGCCGCCGGCGCTGGCGTTGGCGAGCAGCGATTCCATCTTGCCGCGCACCTGCGGATCGGGGATATTGAGCCGATCCCGCGTCGGCACGTAATGGTCCGGAGTGGCCAGGCACAGGTCTGGCCGGCGCAGCTTGCGCCCGGCATGGCTGAGGGCCTCGAAGGCATGGAAGCTGCCGTCGTGGATCAGGTGCCGGTCGACGTAAAGCAGGCTGCGGCCGCCGGGGCCGCAGGCCACCTCGTGCGCGGCCCAGATCTTCTCGTACAGCGTGCGGCCCATGCGCGGCGGTTATCTGCGCACCGGCATGTGCCCGATCGAGTCGGCGTACTTCTGCATCGCTTCCTCGCCCAGGTATTCCTGCTCCAGGGCGCGGAGGCGGTCGAAGCCGGCGAAGGTGTGCAGGTCGCCCAGCGGGTGCTTGCTGAATTCGGCGATGAACCGCGCCTCGGCCATCGGCCCTTCGTCGCGCAGCTTCACCGCAAGGTCGTGCATCGCGGCGAGCGACACGCGCAGGAGCGCGCCGGCGGAAATGGTGATCGCGATCCTCAGCGCTTTCATCTCCTGCAGCGAAAAGCGCGGCGAGACGCCGGTCATGTTGTAGAACACCGGTCCCTTCACCTCGGCGCAGACGCGCTTCACCTCCTCCACCGAGGCCGGGCCCTCGACGAAGGCGAGGTCGGCGCCGGCCTCAAGCAGCGCATTCGCGCGCCGGATCGCCTCCTCCAGCGTGCCGCCGGAGGCGCCGCGCGCGTCAGTGCGGGCGATGAGCACGAAGTCCGGGTCCAGTTCCCTGCGGGTGTCGTCCGCGGCGCGCATCTTGCCCACCGCCTCCTCCAGCGGCACCACCAGCCGCCCGGCGACGTGGCCGCAACGCTTGGGGCTGACCTGGTCCTCGAGGTGGATGCCGGCGAGGCCGGCGCCGATGAACTCGCGCACCGTGCGGATGACGTTGAGGGCATTGCCGTAGCCGTTGTCGGCGTCCGCGATCACCGGCAGCTTCACGGCCTGGGCAATGTAGCGCGCGTTGGTGATGACCTCGCTCATGGTCACCAGGCCGGCGTCAGGCAGCCCGGTGAGGGACAGCGAGGTGCCGTAACCGCTCATGTAGATGGCGGGGAAGCCGGCGTTCTCGAGCACGCGGGCGCTCATGGCGTTGAAGCAGCCGGGAACGAACAGGGTCGGCCCGGCCCTGAGCAGCTCGCGCAGGCGGGTGGATTGGCGTTGCATCAATCCACCTTCGCGCCGGAGTCTTTCACGACCTTGCTCCAGAGCTGGAGCTCGCGCTCCAGCAGCGCGCGGAACTCCGCCGGGGTGTTGGCCACGAGCTCGGCGCCCTGCTGCGTCAGGCGGGTCCTGACCGAGGCGGTGTTCAATGCCTTGACCGCGGCCGCGTGCAGCACGGCAATCACCTCCTTCGGGGTCCCGGCGGGTGCGACCAGGCCGTACCAGGTGTCCGAGGCGTAGCCCGCAACGCCCGCCTCGGCGAGGGTCGGGATCTCCGGGGCCACGGGGGAGCGCCGGCTGCTGGTGAGGCCGAAGGCTTTCAGCTTGCCGGCCTTGATCAGCGGCAGGGTCGGCAGCAGGCCATCGACGGACAGCTGGACCTCGCCCGCCACCAGGTCCTGGCGCGACTGCGTGCTGCCGCGGTAGGGGATGTGGACGATGAAGATGCCGGTCATGGACTTGAACATCTCCATGTTCAGATGCGTCGCCGAGCCGGTGCCAGCCGAGCCGTAGTTCAGCCTGCCGGGATTGTTCTTCGCGTACGCCACCAGTTCCCTGACCGTGGCGGCCGGCACCGAAGGGTGCCCCACGATCAGCTGGTGGGTGTTGGCGATCACCGTGATCGGCTCGAAATCCTTGATCGGGTCGTAGCCGACCTTGGGGCGCAGCGCGGGATGGATCACGTGCGAGGGGCTGGCCGAGAGCAGGGTATAGCCGTCGGGCGCGGCCTTGGCGACCGATTCGGTGCCGATGATGCCGCCGGAGCCCGGCCGGTTCTCGACCAGGAAGGTCTGGCCCAGGATCTTCGCCATCTCCTCGCTCACCACGCGCGCCAGCGTGTCGCCGGTCCCGGCCGCGGCCAGCGGTACGATCACGCGCACCGGCTTGGCCGGGTAGGCCTGCGCCACGGCCAGCAGCGGCGCGCTCAGGAGCAGGGCGGCGATCAGTCTCATACCGGATCCCAGGAGAATACGTCCTGCGAACGGTCCAGCGCATAGAACTGCGCGCGCAGGGCGGGGATGACCTGCTCGCCGATGCTCTCCGGGGTCCAGCCTTCCGAGCGATGCACCGAGCGCAGCGGCCGGCTCTGGCCCATGAGGAAGATCTCGTTGGCCCGCACCGCGAAGATCTGCCCAGTGACCTCCTGCGAGGCGTCGCTGGCCAGGTACACCGCGAGCGGGGCGATTTTGGCGGTCTGCATGCTCTTGAGCTTCTCCACCCGCGCCTTCTGGTCCGGCGTCTCCGCCGGAATGGTGCCGATCATGCGGCTCCAGGCAAAGGGCGAGATGCAGTTGGAGGTGACCTTGAACTTCGCCATGTCCAGCGCCATGGACTTGGACAGCGCCGCGATGCCCAGCTTGGCCGCGGCATAGTTGGCCTGGCCGAAGTTGCCGATCAGGCCGGAGGTGGAGGTCATGTTGATGTAGCGGCCCGAGTTCTGGCTCTTGAAGTAGGGCGCCGCGGCGCGCGAGACGAAGAAGGTGCCGTTCAGGTGCACGTCGATCACGGCCTTCCATTCCTCGACCGACATGTTGAAGAAGAAGCGGTCGCGCAGGATGCCGGCGTTGTTCACCACCACGTCGAGGCGGCCGAAGGCGTCGATCGCGGTCTTGACGATGCGGTTGGCGGACTCCCAGTCGGCGACGCTGTCGGTGCTGGCCACGGCGCTGCCGCCGGCGGCCTCGATCTGGTCCACCACCTTCTGCGCCGGGCCGGCGTCCTGGCCTTCCCCGGACACCGAGGCGCCGATGTCGTTGACCACCACCTTGGCGCCGCGCGCGGCCATGGCGAGCGCGAAATCGCGGCCGATGCCGTTGCCGGCGCCGGTGACGATGACAACCTTGTCTTTCAGCATCGAGGACCTACTCCCTGAAGGATGGATCGCGGCGCTCGAGCATGCGCAGCATCGCCGGCCACTCCAGCTCGGTGATGCTGCGGCGCTGGCCAGGCTTGTAGCGCTCGTGGGTGAGCGCCACGGTCTTCGCCTCCGGGTGGTTGAGCTCGGTGTTGGCCGCCAGCGCCATCATCTGCGCCTGGCAGGCCCTCTCCAGCCAGTGCATGGTGACGAAGGCCTCGCAGGTCGTGGCCCCCGCGGCGAGCAGGCCGTGGTTGCGCAGGATCAGCGCAGCGCCGGCGCCCAGGTCCCGCACCAGGCGCTGTTGCTCGTCCAGGTCCACCGCCGGGCCCTCGTAGTCGTGGTAGCCGATCTGGCCGAAGAACATGGCGTTCTGGGTGAGCGGCAGCAGGCCGCACTTGAGCGCGGACACCGCCATGCCGGCCGGCGAATGGGTGTGGATGACGCAGCCGACGTCAGGCCGGGCGCGGTGGATGGCGCTGTGGATGACGAAGCCGGCGCGGTTGATGCCGTAGCCGGTGCCGGAATCCAGCACGATGTTGCCCTCGAAGTCGATCTTCATCAGGCTCGAGGCGGTGACCTCCTCGTAGGCGTAGCCGTAGGAATTGATGAGGAAGTGGCCTTCCTCGCCCGGGACGCGCGCCGAGACGTGGTTGTAGACGAGGTCGTTCATGCCGAACAGGGCGATCAACCGGTAGGTGGCGGCGCAATCCACCCGCGCCTGCCACTCCGTGGCGCTCACCTTGCCGCGCAGGGATGCGATACGAACCTGGGAAAGGTCGCTCATGTGAAACTCCTCCGTGCCCGGATTGTCTCACTGTGCGCACGCTTCGGGCAGGGTGTGTTTCAAACGAAAGCCCGTTTACCCGCAAGGCTATAATTCGGCCCTCTTTCCCCTCCATCCGGCCCATGAAAATCCTGGTCAGCGTCAAGCGCGTGGTCGACTACAACGTCAAGGTGCGCGTCAGGGCCGACGGCAGCGGGGTCGAGACCGCCAACGTCAAGATGTCCATGAACCCGTTCGACGAGATCGCGGTCGAGGAAGCGGTGCGGCTGAGGGAGGCCGGCGTCGCCACCGAGATCGTGGTGGTGTCCTGCGGCGTGCAGGCCTGCCAGGAGACACTGCGCACCGCGCTCGCCATCGGCGCCGACCGCGCCATTTTGGTGGAAACCGACGCCGAACTGCAGCCGCTGGCGGTGGCCAAGCTGCTCAAGGCGGTGTGCGCGAAGGAGAATCCCCAACTCGCGATCCTGGGCAAGCAGGCGATCGACGACGATTCCAACCAGACCGGCCAGATGCTGGCCGCGCTGCTGGGCTGGCCGCAGGCGACCTTCGCCTCCAAGGTGGTGGTGGCCGGCGGCAAGGCGCAGGTGACCCGCGAGGTGGACGGCGGCCTGGAGACCCTGTCGCTCAGGCTGCCGGCGGTGGTGACCACCGATCTGCGCCTGAACGAGCCGCGCTACGTGACCTTGCCCAACATCATGAAGGCGAAGAAAAAGCCGCTGGAGGTGCTCAGGCCCGATGGGCTCGGCGTGGACGTGGCGCCGCGCCTGAAGACCCTGAAGGTGCTCGAGCCGGCCAAGCGCAAGGCCGGCGTGAAGGTACCCGACGCTTGTGCCCTGGTGGACAAGCTGCGCAACGAAGCGAAGGTGATCTAGATGGCCAACCTGGTCCTGGCGGAACACGACGGCAAGGCCGTCCGCAAGTCCACCCTGAACACCGTCGCCGCGGCGCAGAAGATCGGCGGCGACATCCATGTGCTGGTCGCCGGTCACAGCTGCGGCCAAGCGGCCAAGGCGGCGGCACAGATCCCCGGCGTGGCCAAGGTCCTGCACGCGGACGGGCCGGCGCTGGCCGACGAGCTCGCGGAGAACGTGGCGGCGCTTGTGGTGTCGCTCGCTAGGGGCTACAGCCACGTGCTGGCGCCGGCCACCGCCAACGGCAAGAACGTGCTGCCGCGAGCCGCGGCGCTGCTCGAGGTGCAGCAGATCTCGGACATCATCGCCGTGGAGAGCGCCGATACCTTCGTGCGCCCGATCTACGCCGGCAACGCGCTTGCCACGGTGCAGTCCTCGGACGCCGTCAAGCTCATCACGGTGCGCACCACGGGGTTCGACGCAGTGGCGGCCACCGGCGGCTCGGCGGCGGTGGAGAGCGTCGCGGCGCCGGCCGACAGCGGGATGTCGGGCCTCGTCGGCCGCGAAGTGGCCAAGTCCGAGCGCCCCGAGCTCACCTCGGCGCGCGTCGTGGTCTCGGGCGGCCGCGGCATGGGCTCGGGCGAGAACTTCAAGCTGCTGGAGCCGCTGGCCGACAAGCTCAATGCCGCGATGGGCGCCTCGCGCGCCGCGGTGGACGCCGGTTTCGTGCCCAACGACTGGCAGGTGGGGCAGACCGGTAAGATCGTCGCCCCGGAGCTCTACATCGCGGTCGGCATTTCCGGCGCCATCCAGCACCTGGCCGGGATGAAGGACAGCCGCGTCATCGTCGCCATCAACAAGGACGAGGAAGCGCCCATTTTCTCGGTGGCCGACTACGGCATCGTGGGCGACCTCTTCCAGGTGGTGCCTCAGCTGGTGGATGAGCTGAAGAAGGGCTAGCAAGAAGAACAACATGAGCACCTACGTCGCGCCGCTGAAGGACATGAAGTTCGTGCTGAACGAGCTGGCCGGACTCGCGCAAGTGGCCAGGCTGCCCGGCTACGCGGATGTCACCCCGGATACGGTGGAGGCGATCCTCGAGGAAGCGGGCAAGTTCGCCAGTGGCGTGCTGGATCCCCTGAACCACAGCGGGGACCGGGAAGGCGCGCACTGGACGCAGGCCGGGGTGAAGACCCCTAAGGGCTTTCGCGAAGCCTACCGGCAGTACATCGAAGGCGGCTGGCCGGCGCTGCCGTTCCAGCCCGAGTGGGGCGGGCAGGGCCTGCCCAAGCTGGTGGCCACCGCGGTCGAGGAGACGCTCACCTCGTCCAACATGTCGTTTTCGCTGTGCCCGCTGCTCACCCAGGGCGCGATCCACGCCCTGGAGCTGTGCGGCTCGGAGGCCCTGAAGAAGACTTTCATGGGCAAGATGATCGCCGGGGCCTGGACCGGCACCATGAACCTGACCGAGCCGCAGGCGGGCTCGGACCTGGCGCTGGTGCGCTCGCGAGCCGTTCGCGCATCTACCGAGCACGGCGATCACTACCTCATCTCCGGGCAGAAGATCTTCATCACCTACGGCGACCATGATCTCACCGACAACATCGTGCACCTGGTGCTGGCGCGTACGCCGGATGCCCCCGAGGGCGTGAAGGGAATTTCCCTGTTCGTGGTGCCCAAGTTCCTGGTGAAACCCGACGGCTCGCTCGGCGAGCGCAACCGCGCGACCTGCGCCTCCATCGAGCACAAGCTGGGCATCCATGCCAGCCCGACCGCGGTGATGGTGTTCGACAACGCCGTGGGCTACCTGGTGGGCGAGGAGAACAAGGGCCTGTCCTACATGTTCGTGATGATGAACGCGGCCCGCTTCAGCGTCGGCCTGGAAGGCGTGGCCATCGCCGAGCGCGCCTTCCAGCGCGCGCTCGGCTACGCGCGCGAGCGCGTGCAGGGCAAGGAACTGACCGGCGGCAGGACCGTGCCCATCATCCAGCACCCGGACGTGCGCCGGATGCTCATGCTCATGAAGTCGCAGACCGAGGCGGCCCGGGCGCTCGCCTACGTCGTCGCCGGCGCCATGGACGCCGCCGCGCGGCACCCGGACAAGGACAGCCGCGCCCGCAACCAGGCCTTCGTCGACCTGATGATCCCGGTGGTCAAGGGCTGGAGCACGGAGAGCGGCATCGAGGTCGCATCCCTAGGCGTCCAGATCCACGGCGGCATGGGCTTCGTCGAGGAGACCGGCGCCGCGCAGCACCTGCGCGATGCGCGCATCACCACCATCTACGAAGGCACCACCGGCATCCAGGCCAACGACCTGGTGGGAAGAAAAATCGCGCGCGAGGGCGGGGCGACGGTGAAGGGCTGGCTGGGAATGCTGCAGCAGTTCGATGGCGAACTGGCGAACTCGGGCAATGCGGACCTCCAGGGGCTGCGCGCGGCCCTTGCCGCCGGCGCCAAGGGCGTTGCGCAGTGCGTCGAGTACCTGCTTGCGACTGCGGGCAAGGATCCCAACGCGGCATTCTCGGGCGCGGTGCCGTTTCTCAAGCTCATGGGCATTACCGCCGGCGGCTGGCAGATGGCGAGGGCGGCGCTGGTTGCCCAGAGAAAGCTGGCAGCCGGAGACGGCGAGTCGAAGTTCTACGTCGCCAAGATCGCCACCGCGTGCTTCTATGCCGACCACGTGCTGTCGCAGGCACCGGGTCTCGCCGCCACCGTCACCGGCGGCGCCGCCGCGGTGATGGCGCTGGAGGAGGAGCAGTTCCTGGCGGCCTGAGCGGCGCTAGAACTTGATCTTGCCCACCAGGTGGTCCTTCCACATCACCCAGTCCCCGGCGAAGCTGTAGAAGGGGTGCTTGAAGGTGGCGGGGCGGTTCTTCTCGAAGACGAAGTGCCCGACCCAGGCAAAGGCATAGCCGCACACCAGCGCCGCCAGCAGCCACCAGAAGTTGAGCGTCGAGAACGCGTGCAGCACGAATACCAACCCCAGCGTGGTGCCGACGAAATGCAGCCGCCGGCAGCTGCGGTTGGCATGCTCCGAGAGGTAGAAGGGATAGAACTCCGCAAACCTCGAATAGCGCTTGGCTGGCTTGGCCATGGTGCCTCCTCCTACATGTTCGGGTAATTGGGCCCGCCGCCGCCCTCGGGCGTGACCCAGACGATGTTCTGCGTCGGGTCCTTGATGTCGCAGGTCTTGCAGTGCACGCAGTTCTGCGCGTTGATCTGCAGGCGGGGATTGGCGCCGCCCTCGTCGCGCACGATCTCGTAGACGCCCGCCGGGCAGTAGCGCTGCTCGGGTGCGTCGTACCGTTCCAGGTTGACGTTCACCGGGACCGAGGCGTCCTTCAGCGTGAGGTGGATCGGCTGATCCTCGCCGTGGTTGGTGGCGGAGAAGGACACGCTGGTGAGGCGATCGAACGTAAGCACTCCGTCTGGCTTCGGATAGGCGATGGGCTCGACCTGCGCCTTTCTTTTCAGCGTTTCATGGTCGGCGTGGTCGTGGCGCAGGGTCCAGGGCGCCTTGCCACCGAACACCACCTGGTCGATGCCGACCATCAGGGTGCCGGTGTACAGGCCCCTGGACATCCAGGGCTTGAAGTTGCGCGCCCGGTACAGCTCGTCGAACAGCCAGGACTGGCGGAACGTCTCCGGATAGGCCGTCAGTTCGTCGCGCGAACGGCCCTGGCCCAGCGCCTCGGCCGCGGCTTCCGCCGCCAGCATCCCGGACTTGATGGCGCAGTGGCTGCCCTTGATGCGCGAGGCGTTCAGGTAGCCGGCGTCGTCGCCGATGAGGCAGCCGCCGGGAAACACCGTCTTGGGCAGCGACTGCAGGCCGCCGGCGGCAATGGCGCGCGCGCCGTAAGCGATGCGCTTGCCGCCCTCGAGGATGCCGCGGATCGACGGGTGCGTCTTGTAGCGCTGGAATTCCTCGTAGGGGCTAAGGTAGGGGTTGGCGTAGCCCAGGCCGACCACGAAGCCCACCGCGACCTGGTTGCTCTCCAGGTGGTACAGGAACGAGCCGCCGTAGGTGTCGCGCTCAAGCGGCCAGCCGGCGGTGTGCAGCACCAGGCCGGGCCGGTGCTGCTCCGGCTTCACCTCCCACAGCTCCTTCAAGCCGATGCCGTAGACCTGCGGATCCACGCCCTTCCTCAGGTCGAACTTCGCCTCCAGCAGCTTGCCGAGGTTGCCGCGGCAGCCTTCGGCGAAGAAGGTGTATTTCGCATGCAGCTCCATGCCGGGCTGGTAGGCATCGGTCTTCTCGCCCTTGCGGCTGAGGCCCATGTCGCCGGTGGCCACCCCCTTGACCGCACCGCTCTCGTCGTACAGCACCTCCGCGGCGGCGAAGCCGGGGAAGACCTCCACGCCCGCGGCCTCGGCCTGCTGGCCCAGCCAGCGCGTGACGCTGCCCAGGCTGATGACGTAGTTGCCGTGGTTCTGGAAGCAGGCCGGCAGCAGCCAGTTGGGCGTCTTGAGCGAGCCCGATGCAGTGAGGAACAGGAACCGGTCTTCGCTCACCGGGACGTTCAGCGGTGCACCCTTCGACTTCCAGTCGGGAAACAGCTCGTCGATGGCGCGCGGGTCCATCACTGCGCCCGAAAGGATGTGGGCGCCGATCTCCGAGCCCTTCTCCAGCACGCACACCGAGACCCCGGGGGACAGTTGCTTGAGGCGGATCGCGGCGGCGAGGCCGGCAGGGCCGCCGCCGACCACCACGACGTCGTACTCCATGGATTCGCGGATCATGCGCGCATTATATGATTCAGGCCATGGACGAGAAGAGAACGCTGGCGCATGTCGAGCGCATCCCGATTCGCTGGGGCGACATGGACGCGATGGGCCATGTCAACAACACGGTCTATTTCCGCTTCATGGAGCAGGCGCGCATCAGCTGGTTCGACCGCCTGGTGCCGGAGGATGCGGCCTGGAAGTCCACCGGCATCGTGATCGCGAACGCGTCCTGCAACTACCAGCGCGCGCTGACCTACCCGGGCACGGTGGAAGTCCGACTCTACGTCGGGGAGCCGGGCGGAGCGAGCGTGCCGACCTTCTACGAGCTGCGGCTCGAGGGCGATCCGCTTCCCTATGCCGAGGGCGCGGCGGTGGTGGTGTTCGTGGACCTGGTGAGCCAGAAGTCCAAGCGGATCCCCGAGGACATCCGGTCGCGCCTCGAGCGCACGCAAGCGCCGGCATGAGCGATTCGCCGCTCTGGCGTCCGAGCCCGGACCGGGCCGCTCAGACCCTGATCGCGCGCTTCATGGCCGAGGCGGGGCAACAGGACTACGCCGCGCTGCACCGCTGGTCCGTCGAGCACAGCGAGGACTTCTGGAACCGGGTCTGGGAATTTGCGGGCGTACGAGGCACCAAGGGGGCGCGCACGCTGGTGAACGGCGAGCGCATGCCGGGGGCGAAGTGGTTCCCGGATGGGCGGCTGAATTTCGCCGACAACCTGCTGCGCGATCGCAGCGGCAGCGACGCCATCGTGTTCTGGGGCGAGGAGCGCATCCGGCGGCGCCTGAGCCGTGCCGAACTGCATGACCTGGTATCGCGCCTGGCGCAGGCATTGCGGGCGGCGGGCGTGGGCAAGGGCGACCGCGTCGCAGGCTACCTGCCGAACCTGCCCGAGGGCGTGGCGGCGATGCTCGCCACCGTCAGCATCGGTGCCATCTGGTCGTCCTGCTCGCCGGACTTCGGCGTCCAGGGCGTGCTCGACCGCTTCGGCCAGATCGCCCCCAGGGTGTTCTTCTGCGCCGACGGCTACCTCTATGGCGGCAAGGAGTTCGATTCGTCACAGAAGGCGAGGGACATTCTCGCCGGGCTGCCCGGCCAACCCCGCTGCGTCACCGTTCCCTACACCGGGTCGGGCGCGGTGGTGGGCGAGCCCCTGGAGGCGTTTATCGGTCCGTTCGCCGCGGGGCCGGTCGCCTTCGAGCCGGTCGAATTCAACCACCCGCTCTACATCCTTTACTCCTCGGGCACCACGGGCGTGCCGAAATGCATCGTGCACGGCACCGGCGGCACGCTGCTGCAGCACCTGAAGGAACATCAACTGCACAGCGACCTGCGGCCCGGCGACCGGCTGTTCTACTTCACCACGCTGGGCTGGATGATGTGGAACTGGCTCGTTTCCGGCCTTGCCTCCGGCGCGACGCTGCTGCTGTACGAAGGCTCGCCCTTCGTCTCCCGGGGACGCATCCTGTTTGATTTCGCGGACGCCGAGCGCATGACGCACTTCGGCACCTCGGCGAAGTTCATCGATGCTATCGCCAAGATCAACCTCAAGCCGCGCCAAAGCCACCGGCTGGAACAGCTGCGGGTCATGCTCTCCACCGGTTCGCCGCTGGTGCCCGAAGGCTTCGACTATGTCTACGGCAGCATCAAGCAGGACCTGTGTCTCGCCTCCATTTCCGGCGGCACCGACATCGTGTCCTGCTTCGTGCTGGGGAACCCCGCCGGGCCGGTCTGGCGGGGCGAGATCCAGGCCAAGGGCCTGGGGCTCGCGGTGGAGGTCTTCGGCGAGGACGGCCGGCCGCTCAAGTCCGGCAAGGGCGAGCTGGTCTGCACCCGGCCCTTCCCCGCGATGCCGATCGGGTTCTGGAACGACCCGGACGGGGCGAAGTACCGCGCGGCCTACTTCGAGCGTTTTCCGAACCTCTGGCGCCACGGCGACTGGTGCGAGGAGACGGCGCACGACGGCATGGTCATCTACGGCCGCTCGGACGCGGTGCTCAATCCGGGCGGGGTGCGCATCGGCACTGCCGAGATCTACCGCCAGGTGGAGCAGCTTGAGGAGGTGGTGGAGGCGCTGGTGATCGGCCAGGACTGGGCCGGTGACGTGCGCGTGGTGCTGTTCGTCAAGCTGAAGGAGGGCCTGGTGCTGGACGAGGCACTGGTCGCCCGCATCAAGCAGCAGGTGCGCGCCAACACCACGCCGCGCCACGTGCCGGACAAGGTGTTGCAGGTTCCCGACATCCCGCGCACCAAGAGCGGCAAGATCGTCGAGCTCGCGGTGCGCGACCTGATCCACGGGCGGGCGGTGAAGAACCAGGAGGCGCTGGCCAACCCGGAGGCGCTGGCGTATTTCCGGGGGCGGGCGGAGCTGGCGCAGAGCTAGCGAGGGCGGCCGGTTTTGCGGGCTGCGGGCGATTCCGGTAGACTCCGGCATTCGCGTCCTGATCGGGCGGTCATGGCGAAGTACGTGTTTGTCACCGGTGGCGTGGTCTCCAGCCTTGGAAAAGGCATCGCTGCCGCCTCCCTCGCCGCCATCCTCGAGTCGCGCGGCATCCGCGTCACCAACATCAAGCTGGATCCGTACATCAACGTGGATCCCGGCACCATGTCGCCGTTCCAGCACGGCGAGGTGTTCGTCACCGAGGACGGCGCCGAGACCGACCTGGACCTCGGCCACTACGAGCGCTTCCAGTCCTCGAAGATGCGGCGCTGGAACAACTTCACCACCGGACAGGTCTACGAGTCGGTGATCAAGAAGGAGCGCCGCGGCGACTACCTCGGCGGCACGGTGCAGGTGATCCCGCACATCACCGACGAGATCAAGCTCAACATCAAGCGCGGCGCGGGCGAGGCCGAGCTCGCCATCGTCGAGGTGGGCGGCACCGTGGGCGACATCGAGTCGCTGCCGTTCCTGGAGGCCATCCGGCAGATGGGCCTGGAGCTGGGCCGCAGCAACGTCTGCTACATCCACCTCACGCTGGTGCCGTTCATCGCCTCGGCCGGGGAGATCAAGACCAAGCCCACCCAGCACTCGGTGAAGGAACTGCGCGAGATCGGCATCCAGGCCGACGTGGTGCTGTGCCGCACCGACCGGCCGCTGCCGGACGACGAGCGGCGCAAGATCGCCCTGTTCTGCAACGTGCAGAAGCAGGCGGTGATCTCGGCCTGGGACGTGGATTCGATCTACAAGATCCCGATGATGCTGCACGAGCAGATGCTGGACGAGATCGTCTGCCACAAGCTGCAGATCCTGGCCCGCGCCGCGGACCTCTCGGCCTGGCGCTCGCTGGTGCACGCGCAGGAGAATCCCGAGGCCGAGACCGACATCGCCTTCGTCGGCAAGTACGTCGACCTGCAGGATTCCTACAAGTCGCTGAACGAAGCCCTGATCCACGCCGGCATCCATACCCGCAGCCGGGTGCGGGTGCACTATGTGGATTCGGAGGAGATCGAGAACAGCGCTAGCACGGCGCTGCATAGGATGGACGCCATCCTGGTGCCGGGCGGCTTCGGCAAGCGCGGCACCGAGGGCAAGATCGCGGCCATCCGCTTCGCTCGGGAGAACGGCGTGCCCTACCTCGGCATCTGCCTGGGCATGCAGCTGGCGACCATCGAGTTCGCGCGCAACGCGGCCGGCCTCGAGGGCGCCAACAGCACCGAGTTCGACCCGGAGACCCCGCACCCGGTCGTGGCGCTGATCACCGAATGGCTGGACCGCACCGGGCGCATCGAGAAGCGCAGCGAGGGCTCTGACCTGGGCGGCACCATGCGCCTGGGGGCGCAAAAGTGCCCGATCGAGCCCGGCACGCTGGCGGCGAAGATCTACGGCGCCGAGGTCAACGAGCGCCATCGGCACCGCTACGAAGTGAACAACGTCTACTTGCCCCTCCTGCAAGGCAAAGGCTACAAGGTGTCCTCGCGCACCGCGAGCGAGAACCTGCCCGAGATGATGGAGTTGCCCGGGCATCCGTTCTTCTTCGGCGTCCAGTTCCACCCGGAGTTCACCTCCACTCCGCGCTCAGGGCATCCGCTGTTCAGGGCCTTCGTCCAGGCGGCACTCGCCCACCGCAAGCGCGCCGACCGCGCGTCGCCGGATGGAAAGCTTTCCGTCGTCAAGGCATGAAGCTGGGCGGCTCCGAGGTCGGCCTGGACCGGCCGCTGTTCCTGATTGCGGGGCCAGATACGCTGGAGAGCGAGCAGCTGTGCCTGGACGTCGCGGGCGCGCTGAAGGAACACACCGCGCGGCTGGCCATGCCCTACGTCTTCAAGGGTTCGTTCGACAAGGCCAACCGCAGCTCGGGCAACAGCTACCGCGGCCCCGGCATGGCGCAGGGCCTGCGGATCCTGGATACCGTGCGGCGCAAGATCGGGGTGCCGGTGCTGACCGACGTGCATGAGGACACCCCGCTCGCGGAGGTCGCCGCGGTCGTGGACGTGCTGCAGACGCCCGCCTTCCTCTGCCGCCAGACCAATTTCATCCGCAACGCGGCCAAGCAAGGCAAGCCGCTCAACATCAAGAAGGGGCAGTTCCTGTCGCCCTGGGAAATAAAGCACGTGGTCGACAAGGCCCGCTCCACCGGCAACCAGGCCATCATGGTCTGCGAGCGGGGCTTCAGCTTCGGCTACAACAACCTGGTGGTGGACATGCGCGGCCTCGCCATCATGCGCGACACCGGCTGCCCGGTGGTGTTCGACGCCACCCACTCGGTGCAGCTGCCCGGCGGGCTGGGCAGTGCAAGCGGCGGCCAGCGCGAGCACATCCCGGTGCTGGCGCGCGCCGCGGTCGGGGCTGGCATCGCCGGCCTCTTCATGGAGACGCACCCGAAGCCCGATGAAGCGCTGTGCGACGGCCCCAATTCCTGGCCGCTGGCGCTGATGCCCGAGCTGCTGGACACTCTGGCCGAACTGGACCGGACAACCAAGAAGAACGGATTCGCCGAGATGAAAGTGAGCCGCACATGAGCTCGATCGTCGACGTGGTGGCGAGGG
Organism: Betaproteobacteria bacterium; assembly: GCA_016868105.1. Taxonomy (GTDB): domain Bacteria; phylum Pseudomonadota; class Gammaproteobacteria; order Burkholderiales; family SG8-39; genus RBG-16-66-20. Next base: position 31,865 of record VGIA01000010.1, read on the forward strand.
AGATCCTCGATTCGCGCGGCAACCCCACGGTGGAGGCCGACGTGCTGCTCGAGTCCGGCGTCATGGGCCGCGCGGCGGTGCCCTCGGGCGCCTCGACCGGCAGCCGCGAGGCCAGCGAGCTGCGCGACGGCGACAGCGGGCGCTACGGCGGCAAGGGCGTGCTGAAGGCCGTGGAGCACGTCAACACCGAGATTTGCGAGGCCATCGTCGGCCTGGACGCCTCGGAGCAGGCGTTCATCGACCGCACGCTGATCGACCTGGACGGCAGCGAGAACAAGTCGCGGCTGGGCGCCAACGCCCTGCTGGCGGTGTCCATGGCAGCGGCCAGGTCCGCGGCCGAAGAGTCCGGCCTGCCGCTGTACCGCTACTTCGGCGGCTCCGGGCCGATGCAGGTGCCGGTGCCGCTGATGAACGTGGTCAACGGCGGCGCTCACGCCAACAACAGCCTGGAGATGCAGGAGCTGATGATCGTCCCGGTCGGCGCGCAGTCCTTCCGCGAGGCACTGCGCTGCGGAGCCGAGGTATTCCAGGCGCTGAAGAAGATCATCGACGGCATGGGCATGTCCACGGCAGTGGGCGACGAGGGCGGTTTCGCGCCCAACCTGCCCAACCATGCCGCCGCGATCGAGCTCATCCTGGAGGCGGTCGGCAAGGCCGGATATTCGCCAGGGCGCGACGTGATGCTGGCGCTGGATTGCGCCGCAAGCGAGTTCTACCGCGGCGGCCGCTATGAACTCGCGGCGGAAAAGCTCTCCCTGTCCTCCCCGGAAATGTGCGACTACCTGGCCGGCCTCGCCGAACGCTATCCGATCGTTTCCATCGAGGACGGCATGGCCGAGGGCGACTGGGAAGGCTGGAAAGCGCTCACCGCAAGGCTCGGCAAGAAAGTCCAGCTGGTGGGAGACGACCTGTTCGTCACCAATACCGCGATCCTGAAGGAGGGAATCCACCAGCGGGCCGCCAACGCCATCCTGATCAAAGTCAACCAGATCGGCACCCTGACCGAGACCTTCGCCGCGATCGAGCTGGCCAAGCGCGCCGGCTACGGCACCGTGATCTCGCACCGCTCGGGCGAGACCGAGGACACCACCATCTCCGACATCGCCGTGGGCACCAACGCGCTGCAGATCAAGACCGGGTCGCTGTCGCGTTCGGACCGCACCGCCAAGTACAACCAGCTGCTGCGCATCGAGGAGGACCTGGGCGATTCGGCGTCCTACCCGGGGCGCGGCGCATTCCGGGCGTGCGGATGAAGGCATTGGGTGGGATCCTCGTCGCGCTGATCCTGGCGCTGCAGTTTCCGCTCTGGCTGGGCAAGGGCGGTTGGCTGCGGGTGTGGGAGGTGGACCGGCAGCTGGGCGCGCAGGTGGCGCGCAATGGCGGCCTGGAGGCACGCAACGGCTCGCTCGCGGCCGAGGTGAGCGACCTCAAGCGGGGACTGGACGCGGTCGAGGAGCGCGCCCGCTTCGAGCTCGGCATGGTCAAGCACGACGAGGTGTTCTTCCTCTTCGCGAACGTTCCCCTGCAGCGACGGTGAGCGGTTCCCGGCAACGCATCGCGTTCCGCAACGCGGCGCTGTTCGACAGCCGCGCCGGGGTGATGCGCCCCGGCGCCACGGTGGTGGTGGAAGGGGGCTTGATCGCCGGGGTCGAGTTCGGCGCGGTGACGGTCGACGACGCGCTGGTGCACGACCTTGCGGGCAGGGCGCTGCTGCCGGGCCTGATCGACGCCCATGTTCATGTCACCGCGGTCAGCCACGACGTCCTGCGCCTGGCGCTGACGCCACCGTCCCTGATCACTGCGCAGTCCAAGGAAGTCCTGGAAGGCATGCTGGCGCGCGGCTTTACCTCCGTGCGCGACGCCGCGGGCGCCGATTTCGGCCTCGCCGAGGCCGTGGAGCGCGGCCTGTTCGCCGGCCCGCGCCTGTTCATCTCCGGCCAGCCCCTGTCGCAGACCGGCGGCCACGGCGACGTGCGGCCCAAGGGCGCACGCAGCATGATCTGCACCTGCGCGGGCCTGGGTCTCTACGGCGCCATCGCCGATGGCGTCGGCGAGGTGCGCAAGGCCGCGCGCGACCAGCTGCGCAACGGCGCCAGCCAGATCAAGGTCATGGCCGGGGGCGGGGTGATGAGCCCCACCGACCCGATCGAGGGCGCGCAGTATTCGATGGAAGAGCTGCGCGCTGCCTGCGAGGAGGCCGAGGCCGCCGGGACTTACGTCATGGCGCACGCCTACTCGCCCAGTGCCATCGAGCGCGCGGTGCGCGCCGGGGTGCGCTCGATCGAGCATGGCAACCTGCTGGACGAGGCGGCGGCGCGGACCATGAAGGCCTGCGGCGCGTTCCTGGTGCCGACCCTGGCGACCTACGCGGCGCTGGCGGAGGAGGCCGGCGGCCTGAACGTTTCGCCAGCGCAGCGGGAGAAGCTGCGCCGAGTCCAGGACCGCGGCATCGAGGCGATCCGCATCGCCAAGGCCGAGGGCGTGCCGATCGCCTTCGGCACCGACCTGCTGGGCCACATGCACCCCCGGCAGGCGACGGAGTATGCGCTGCGGGCGCCGGCGCTCAGCCCGGCGGAAATCCTGCGGGGTGCGACCAGCATCGCCGCCGACCTGCTCCAGCAGCCGGGAAAGATCGGCGTCATCGCGCCCGGAGCCTATGCCGACCTGGTGGTGGTGGAAGGCGACCCGACGCAGAGCCTGCAAATGCTAACGGCCCCGGGAGTGGGGCCGTTGGCGGTCATGAAGCAGGGCCGGTTCTACCTCAACCGGCTCTAGGCGGAACCGCTAGCTGCCGCCGCCCACGCGCGTGAAGCGCGACTGGTGCCGGTCGTCGGCGCTATGCACCGCGGTGACGCCCTTTTTCATCGCCCAGGGCCGCAACTGGTGGTGCAGCGGGATGTAATAGGCCTCATCCCGCGTCTTCTCCAGCGCCTCCTTGAGCAGCGCATCGCGCGCCTTGGGGTCGGTCGCGATCTTGATGGCGTCGATGGTGTTGTCCAGCTTGGGATCGCTCACCCGCCCCTGGTTGAAGTTGCCGTCCGCGCCCGTGGTCTTGGTGCGCACCAGCGACTGCAAGGTGTAGAGCGCGTCGAAGGTCGCCACGCCCCAACCCAGCAGATAGGCGCTGGAGTCCATGTTCAGGATCTTGGGGATGAAGTTGGCGAACGGCATGGAATTCAGCTTCACCGTCACGCCCGCCTTGGCCCACATGCCCACCAGCGCCTGGCAGATCTTCTCGTCGTTGACGTAGCGGTTGTTCGGGCAGTCGAGCGTGACCTCGAAGCCGTTTGGGTAACCCGCTTCCGACAGCAGCTTCTTCGCCGCCGCGACGTCCACCTTCGGGAACAGGTCGATCGCCTTGGAGTGGCCGTGCACGCCCGGGGCGACCATGATGCCCGCCGGGATCGACAGGCCGCGCATGGTGACGCGCTTGATCGCCTCGCGATCCACGGTCATGTTGAGGGCCCGGCGCACGCGCACGTCCTTGAAGGGGTTCTTGCCCTTGACATTGGAGTACTTGAGCTCGTCGTTGTGCTGGTCCATGCCGATGAAGATGGTGCGCACCTCATGGCCGTCCAGCACCTTGAGCTTCGCATTGTTGCGCAGGCGCTCGACGTCCTGCACCGGCAGGTCGGTGACCAGGTCCACGTCGCCGGCGATCAGCGCGGCGACGCGGGTGGCGTCGGCCTTGACCGGGTTGTAGGTGACCTCGGTGACGTTGCCATCCAGCTTGCCCCACCAGCCCTTGTTGACCTCGAAGGCGATGTTCTTGTCCGGCGACCAGCCCTTGATCATGTAGGGGCCGGTGCCGTTGACATTGCGCGAGGCGAAGGTCTCCTCCTTCTTCTTGTAGTCCTGGACGTTGGTCGACTTGGTCTTCTCGGACCAGGCCTTGCTCATGATGCGGAAGTCGGTGATGTTCCGCAGCAGCACCGGCACCGGGCCGGAGAGGATGAAGTCGACGGTGAAGTCGTCGATCTTCTTCACTTCCTTGATGCCGGTGACGTAGATCTGCATCGTGCCCTGCGGCTGCTGGATGCGGCCGAACGAGAACACCACGTCGTCGGCGGTGAAGGGCGAGCCGTCGTGGAACTTGACGCCCTTGCGCAGGTTGAAGCGGTAATGGGTGTCGGACAGCTGCTTCCAGCCGGTGGCGAGCGCAGGCTCCACCTTGTAGTCCTTGGTGTAGCGCACCAGGCCCTCGTAGGAGTGCTGCAGGATGGCGTTGGTGGTGGCATGGTTTTGCGAGTGCACGTCCAGCGTCAGGATGTCGTTCTGGGCCGCCCATTTCAGCGGCGCGGCCTGCGCGGCGCCGGGGCCCAGCGCGGCGGCGACCGCAGCGGCCATCAGGATGGATCTGAATGTCACGTTTTGTTCCTCCTCAGGATTGGGATTCCGGGATGTTCCCGGGATACCCGAGTCTAGCAGACCGGCCCTATAATCGGAGGCTCCGGAATCGCCCAGGGAGGCCGGGATGAGGCTCAAGCAAGCGCAGGTGGCACAGTTCGAACGGGACGGGTACCTGTTCTTCCCGGGCCATTTCAGCCCCTCCGAGGTCCAGGCCCTGGTGGATGAGGTGCCGGCCCTGTATGCCCAGCGCCGCCCGGAGAACGTGCGCGAGAAGACCGGGGACGCGGTGCGGACCAACTTCGCGGCTCACCTGTACAGCGCCCCTTTCGCCCGCCTCGCCCGCCACCCGCGCATGGTCGAGCCGGTGCGCCAGCTGTTCGGCGAGCCGGTTTACATGCACCAGTTCAAGATCAACGGCAAGCAGGCCTTCGACGGCGACCTCTGGCAGTGGCACCAGGACTACGGCACCTGGAAGAACGACGACCAGATGCCGGAGGCACGCGCGATGAACGTGGCCATCTTCCTGGACGAGGTCAACGAGTTCAACGGGCCGCTGATGTTCATCCCGGGCAGCCACAAGCTCGGGGTGCTGGAGGCGGCGCACGACACCTCCACCACCAGCTACCCGCTGTGGACCATCAACAACGACACCATCCGCAGGCTGACCGAGCGCGGCGGCATCGTCGCCCCCAAGGGGCCGGCGGGCTCCATGATCCTGTTCCACGGCTGCCTGGTGCACGCCTCGGCCTCCAACCTGTCGCCCTGGAACCGGGTCAGCGTCTACCTGTCGCTGTGCGCGGTGTCCAACCACATCCGTCGCTTCAAGCGCCCGGGCTACATTGCGCACCGCGACTTCACCCCCATCGAGTGCCTGCCGGACGACTGCCTGCTGAAGGACTACGTGGTGCCGCTGCCCTGGAAGGACGGCACCCCGGCCGAGGAACTGCGGGGCGCGCTGAAGGCTGCATGAACCTTTACGCCAGGCTGCTGGAACGAAGGGACAAGCCGCTCCGCGTCGGCCTGATCGGCGCCGGGAAGTTCGCGGCGATGTACCTCGCGCAGGTGCCGCGCACCCCCGGGGTGCGGCTGGTGCAGATCGCGGACCTCGCGCCGGCGAACGCCAGGGCGAATCTGGAGCGCGTCGGATGGACCGCGGCGCAGATTGCCGCCACCCCCATTGTCGAGGACTGGCAGAAGCTGGTCTCGCACCCGGAGATCGACATCGTCATCGAGGCCACCGGCAACCCGGTCGCCGCCGTCGAGCACATCCTGGAGGCCTTCCGCCACGGCAAGCACGTGGTGAACGTGACGGTGGAGGCCGATGCGTTCTGCGGTCCGATCCTGGCGCGGCGCGCCGCGGCCGCGGGCGTGGTGTACAGCCTCGCCTACGGCGACCAGCCTGCGATCATCTGTGACCTGGTGGACTGGGCGCGGGCGGCTGGATTCCCGGTGGTCGCAGCGGGCCGCGGCCACAAGTGGCTGCCGCAATTCGCGCAGTCGACGCCGGAAACGGTGTGGGGCCACTACGGCCTGACCCCGGAGCAGGCGAAGCTGGGCGGCCTGAATGCAAAGATGTTCAATTCGTTCCTCGACGGCTCCAAGCCGGCGATCGAGTCGAGCGCGGTGTGCAACGCCACCGGCCTGACCCCGGCGCCAGAGGGCCTGCTGTACCCGCCGGGACCGGTGGACCGGATCCCGGAGCTGATGCGGCCGCGGTCGGAAGGCGGCGTGCTGCACCACAAGGGCCAGGTCGAAGTGGTGTCGTCGCTGGAGGCGGACGGTACGCCGATTGCCTACGACATCCGCTTCGGCGTGTTCGTGGTGTTCGAGGGCGAGACCGACTACATCCGACGCTGCTTTTCCGAGTACGGCGTGAAGACCGATGCCTCGGGCCGCTACGCCTGCCTGTACAAGCGCTGGCACCTGATCGGCCTGGAGGTCGGCATCTCGGTAGCCTCGGTTGGCATCCGTGGCGAGCCCACCGGCTGCGCCACCGGCTGGCGCGCCGATGCGGTGGCGGTGGCGAAGAAGGACCTGAAAGCCGGCGAAGTGCTCGACGGCGAGGGCGGCTACACCGTGGTGGGGCGCCTGATGCCCGCGGCCGATTCGCTGGCGCAGGCTTGCCTGCCGCTGGGCCTGGCGCACGGCTGGAAGCTGCTGCGGCCGGTGGCCGCCGGCCAGGCGCTCAGCTGGAGCGACGTGGCCGTCGAAGAGAACGTGCCGGCCGTGAAGCTGCGGCGCGAGCTGGAGGCCGCGGCGGAGGTGGCAGCCGCCGCAGGTAGTGCTACAGCTGCCTATGGGCGGCGCGCGGCGTGAGGCTGCGCGCGGTGATGCTGTCCTTCCCGGTCGAGGCGTTGATCGCCTCCAGCATCGCCTTCCTGTCCAGCCCGCAGGCCGATCAAGCCGATGATCACAGGCCGCGTTCCTTGAAGACCTCCCTCGCGCTGCGGAAGCTCTCCACCGCCGCCGGCACGCCGCAGTAGATCGCGACCTGCAGGAACACCTCGCCGATCTCCTCCTTGGTGAGGCCGTTGTTGAGCGCGCCGTTGATGTGCAGCTTGAGTTCATGGGTGCGGCCCAGCGCCGAGAGCATGGCGAGGTTGAGCATCGAGCGCGACCTGCGCTCCAGCCCGGGGCGGTTCCAGATCTCGTTCCAGCAGTAGGTATTCAGCAGCTCGACGAAGGGCCGGTTGAACTCGTCCACGCTCGCCATCGACTTGTCGACGTACTCGGCGCCAAGCACCTCGCGGCGCGTCTTCAGGCCGGCGGCGTAGCGTTCCTGGTGGCTTCTCTTGTCCATGCGGGCACCTCCTTGCGGTTCACGTTGGAAGGAATACTTGCCCGGGCGGGGCGGGCGCTGCGGCCTTGGCCGCGGTCAGGCGAACGGCGCCACGGCCTTCATGCCGAGGCGGGCGAACATCTCGCTATCCCGGGCGGCCTCCGGATTGCCGGGCAGGCGCCGGTCTTGACCGACAGCAGGCTGGAGAGCTGCACGCGATCGGGCTCCAAATGTCCGCGATGCACGACCTGGGGCCGGTGGACCAGTTGCGTGAAGGGCAGCTCCAACAGGGCGAGCACGTTTTTTGTTTTCATGCGCCAAGGATAAACCACCGGGAAGGGGGGCGCGATCAGCCGGTCGGGCGGTGCAGGTAGCGGCCGTGCGGCTTGCCCAGGACCTTGGCGCCGTCGTACACCAGCTTGCCGCGCAGATAGGTGGCCTTGACCCGCGCCGAGAGCTCGATGCCCTCGAACGGGGTGTAGCCCTGGGTGGACTCGGAGTCCCCGGCGCGGATGGTCCAGGTTTCCCTCGGGTCCACCAGTGCGAGGTCGGCGTCGAGGCCTTCGGCGATGTCGCCCTTGGAGTTCAGGCCGTAGCGCCGCGCCGCGTTGTAGCTGGTGAGGCGCGCGATCTGGTTGTAGGACAGTCCGCGCCGGGTGCCCTCGGACACCAGCGCGGGCAGCAGGTACTCGGTGCCGCCGAAGCCGGATTTCGCCAGCCAGATGTTGCCGAAGTAACGCTTTTGAACTTTCGTCT
>VGIA01000011.1:0-15000 GCA_016868105.1 Betaproteobacteria bacterium
GGAAAATCCGCCCGATCATGGTCACCTCGGCAAGGCGCTCGCCGTCCTTTCCCGACATCCCGACGGCGATCGAATCGGGCCTTGCCGGATTCGAGATCACCTCCTGGTACGGTATCTGGGTGCCGGCGGGCACGCCGCGCGCCGTGGTGCAGAAGCTTCAGGCGACGGTCGCCAGGGCTTTCGAGGAGGCGGACATCAAGGAGCTCTGGTTCAAGCTCGGCGCGGAACCGGGCGGCTCCACGCCAGAGGCGTTCGGCGCGTTCGTGCGACGCGAGATCGAGAAGTGGGGCAAGGTGGTGCGCGAGGCAGGCGTCAAGGTTGAATAGACCCGAACCCTGAGTAGGCGCGTGCGGCGCCCCGATCTGCTGGAAGACGCCTGATCCTCCCATGTTAATATTAGAATGACCCGTTAAGCTAGGAGGCAGTCCATGCTCAAGACCCTGCTCTCGGCCTGCGTCGCGCTCGTTCTTTCCGGCCCTGCGGTTGCGCAGAGCAAGTTTCCGATGAAGATCGCGCACCTCGAGTCGCCCACCCAGCCGCGCCACCAGGCGCTCCTCAAGGTGGCCGAGTTGGTGAAGAGCCGCAGCAACGGGGAAGTCGACATCCAGCTGTTCCCGGCGGCGCAGCTGGGCAACGCGCGCCAGCAGGTCGAGGGCGTGCAGTTCGGCACTATCGAGTCGAGCATGATGCCGGCGGCGTTCATCGCCGGCTTCAACCCTGTGGTGTCGATCCTCGATATCCCGTACATCTACCCCAGCGACCGCGCAAAGAGCCAGCAGCTGCGCAGCTCTGCATTCGGGCGGGCGATCCTCGACAGCTTCGCTTCGCGCCAGCTCGTCGCGCTCACGCTGTGGCCCAACGGCCGCAAGTCGATCACCTCGAACAAGTCGCTCGACAAGCTCGATGCGCTGCCGGGCCAGAAATTTCGCGTTATGGACTCGAAGATCCTGATGGAGCAGTTCGCGGCGGTGGGCGCCTCCGCGGTGGCCATCCAGTTCGGCGAGACCTACACCGCCCTGCAGACCGGCGTGGTGGACGGCCAGGAGAACCCGCTCGATTCCATCGCCACCATGAAATTCCACGAGGTGCAGAAGAACCTGGTGGTCACCGAGCACGGCGCGATGGAGGACGTGTTCCTCATCAACCCGGCGTGGTGGAACAAGCTGCCGGCCTCGCACCGCGACGTGATAGTGAAGGCGATGGACGAGGTGCGTCCGCAGTTCGAGAAGATGAAGGACGAGGCCCAGACCAAGGCGCTCGAGGTCATTCGCGCCGCGGGCAAGACCAGCGTGCGCGTCGCCGACGAGGGCGAGCGCAAGCGCATGCGCGACGCGATGTATCCGCGCGCCCGCGCGGCGTATCTTGAGCGCACCGGCGCCGAAGGCCAGAAGCTGGTCGGCCTCTACGAGCAGGAGTTGAAGAAGCTCGGCCTTTGAGCGACTGAGGCCCGCAGCGGTGCTGCATGCGCACCGTGCTTGAGTTGTTGCGGCGGCTGGAGGGCGCCGCCGTGGCGGCGCTCATGATCGTCATGTCGGTGCTCTACGCCGTCAATGTCGGCGTGCGCGAGCTCGCCTCATCCTACGCCGTGAAGTTCGCCTGGATCGAGGAGGCCTGCCTGTACGCGCTCGCCTGGCTCGTTTTCCTCGGTCTCGGCCTCGCGCTGGAGCAGAGGCGGCAGATCGCCATGACGAGCCTCCTCGAGCGCTTGGCGCGCGGCGTACGGCGGCCGATCAAGCTCGCCATCGATCTCACCGGCCTCGCCTTCAGCCTGTACGTCGCCAAGCTCTCGCTCGACATTACGCTGCTGGTCGCGAGAAGCGGCCAGGCGAGCCCGACGCTCGACATCTCGACCGGCTGGCTGTATGCGGCGATGCCGGTCGGTTTCGTGCTGCTCGGCCTGCGCTACGCCCTCGAGCTGTTCAGCACCGACGGGCGGCTCGGGGTGAAGTCATGATCGTCGCGGCGCTCTGCGTGCTCGCGCTGGCCATGCTGGTGCTCGGCTTCGAGATGCTGCTGGTGATGGGACTGCCGGCGGTTCTCGCCAAGCTGGCGTTCCACCCGAACATGCCCGCCGTCATCATCCCGCAGAAGATCCTCGGCGGCGTCAACGTCGGCACGCTGCTGTCGATTCCCTTCTTCATCTTCGCCGCCGACCTGATGGCGCGCGGCGTGATCGCGCAGCGGCTCACCGCCATGGTGCGCGCCCTCATCGGTCACTTGCCGGGCGGCATCGGCCACACCACGGTGGGCTCGTGCATGGCATTCGGCGCGGTGTGCGGCTCCGCGCCGGCAACCGTAGCCGCGCTCGGCCGGCTCTGCGACCCGGAGCTGAGGCGCGCGGGCTATCCGGAGAAGTTCAGCCTCGGCCTGATCGCCGCCTCGGCCGAGTGCGCGCTGCTCATTCCGCCTTCGATCACCATGATCATCTACGGCTGGATCACCGGCACCTCGATCGCTGCGCTTTTCGCCGGCGGCCTGGTCGTCGGCATCGTGCTCGGCGTCGCCTTCATGGCGCTGGTGCAGTGGGAAACCTGGAAGGTCGGCGCGCGGCGCGGCGAAAAACCTTCCAGGGCGGAGCGGCTGGGCGCTTTCAAGGCCGGCGCCTGGGCGCTGGGGCTGCCGCTGGTCATCCTCGGCGGCATCTACTCTGGCGTCTTCACGGCAACCGAGGCCGCCGCCGTGGCCGTAGTGTACGCGGTGTTCGTCGAGATGGCGGTCTACCGCGGTTTCGGCTGGCGCGAGCTGGTGCGCATCGCCGAGTCGAGTGCCGTCACCGTCGCGGCGATTTTCATCCTGCTCGCGATGGGGGCGCTGCTGTCGCATTTCGTCGTGCTGGCGGGCGTGCCCGACATCGCGCTCGCCTTGGTGAAGAAGCTCGACATGAACTGGGTGAGCTTCCTGCTCTTCGTCAACCTGCTGCTGCTCGTCGCCGGCATGTTCATCGACCCCAACTCGATCCTGCTGCTGTTCGTGCCCACGCTCTATCCGGTCGCCGCGGCGCTGGGCGTCGACCCGCTGCACTTCGGGCTGCTGGTGACGCTCAACATCTGCATCGGCATGATCACGCCGCCGTTCGGCCTCGACCTGTTCGTCACTTCCAGCACCCTCCGCCGCCCGGTCGAGACGGTGATTCGCGGCATCTGGCCGTTTATCGGGGTCAACCTCGCGGTGCTGGTGCTGATCACCTACGTGCCCGCCATCTCGACCGCGCTGCCGCGGCTGCTCCTGTGAAGGTCGAAAGCCATTCCTGCGAGGTGCTGCAGCACGACTGGGTCAACGCGCGCTACAAGTACCTGCGCCTGCGCTGCCCGGCGCCGCTCGCGCGCGCCACCGTCGCCGGGCAGTTCTTCCAGCTCGCCTGCCCGCATGGCGAAACCGAGCAGCCCTTCCTGCGCCGGCCGATGAGCGTCTACGGCATCGGCCCGCAGGACGAGCGCATCGAGTTCCTCTACCACGTCAAGGGCGTCGGCACGCGCGCCCTCGAGCGGCTGCGGCCGGGCGGCACGCTCGAGATGTTCGGGCCTCTCGGCCGGGGCTTCCGCTTCTCGCCGCAGTGGCAGCGCATCCTGCTCGTTGCCCGCGGCGTCGGCCTCGCCACCATGGCCCCGCTTGTGCCGCTTGCGGCGCGCGCGGGCGTGGGCATCACCGCATTGCTCTCGGCGCGCGCCCCGTCGGACCTGATGCAGGAGGAGTTCCTGCGCGGCGCGCCGGCGCAGGTGCATGCGGTTTACGACTCCGATGGCAGCTCCGCGGTGGACCGCGTGGAGGCCCTGCTCAGGGACGTGCTGCTGCGCCAGCGCTTCGACATGGTGTATACCTGCGGTTCCAATCGCCTTCTGTTTCTGATGCAGAAAATGCAGATGCGGGGAGAGGCGGCCCTAGAGCAGCAAATGGCCTGCGCCATGGGCGTATGCCTGTCGTGCGTGCGCCTGTTCAACGAGGGCGGCGAGAAAGTGTTCCGGCGCGTGTGCTGTGAAGGGCCGGTGTTCCCGATAGCGACCGTATCCGGGGAGGTGCAATTTGGCTGATCTCAGAGTCAACATCGGAACGCTGATCCTGAAGAACCCGGTGATGCCAGCTTCGGGCTGCTTTGCTTACGAGTACGAACAGGCGCTGGATCTTTCGCGCCTCGGCGCGCTGGTGACCAAGAGCGTGACCCCGAAGAGCCGCATCGGCAACCCGGTGCCGCGCGTCTGCGAGACGCCCGCCGGCATGCTCAACTCGATCGGCCTGCCCTCGCACGGCCAGCGCTATTTCCTGGAGGAGATCGCGCCGCACTATTCCGCAGTATCCGCTCCGCTCGTCGCCAGCGTTTCGGCCGACACGGCGGAGGAGTTCGGCATGGCCTGCGAGGTCTTCTCCGCACCCGGCATCGCGGCGATCGAAGCCAACATCTCCTGCCCCAACCTGGAAGCCGACGGCCGTGCCTTCGCCATGTCGGCGACCGACACCCACGCGGCGTTGCACGCCATGAAGAAGCGCACGCGGTTGCCGATCTGGGCCAAGCTCACGCCCAATGTGACCGACATCGCCGAGATCGCGCGCGCCGCAGAAGACGCCGGCGCGGATGCGCTGGTGGTGGCGAATACCTTCCTCGCCATGGCGATCGACCCCGAAACGCGCAAGCCCCGGCTGGGCAACGTCATGGGCGGGCTATCGGGCCCCGCGGTGCGGCCGCTCATCGTGCGCATGGTGTTCCAGTGCCACCGCGCAGTGAAGATTCCGGTGATCGGTTGCGGCGGCATCGTCACCGCCGAGGACGCGGTCGAGCACCTGCTTGCCGGCGCCACCGCGGTGCAGGTCGGCACCGCCTCGTTCCTCGATCCCGCGGCGATGGTCCGCATCATCGAGGGGCTCGAAGCCTATTGCGGGCGCCATGGCGTCGCGCGCATCGCCGAGCTCATCGGGGCGGTGAGCATCGACCCCGGGATCACCGACCGCTGGCTGCGCCTCGCGCAGCAGTCGGGCTGATGCAAGCCGCCTTCGGCCGCGCCGACCGCGAGCTCGCCGCCGAGCTTTTCGAGTCGGTGCGCAAGATCTCCGCAGCACCCGTCGGCGTGACGCGCCCCTCCTACAGCGACGTCGAGACCGCGACGATGGAGATCCTCGGGCAGGCGGCGCGCAATGCCGGCCTCGCCGTGCGCCGCGACGCCGCAGCCAACCTCGTCGTCGAGTTGCCCTCGGCGCCGGCGCAGCCCGCCACCTGGATCGGCTCGCACCTGGACTCGGTGCCGCAGGGCGGCAATTTCGACGGGCTGGCCGGGGTCATCGCGGGCCTGCTGTGCCTGTACAAGATCCGGGAAAGGAAAGTCGACTGCGCACGGCCGCTCGCGGTGATCGGCCTGCGCGGCGAGGAGAGCGCCTGGTTTGGCAAGCCCTATCTCGGCTCCTACGCGCTCCTCGGCAAACTCACGCCGCACGACCTAGAGCGCAAGCAGCGCGACAGCGGCCGTCCACTCGGCGAGCACATGGAGAAAGTCGGCGCCGACGTCGCGCGCATCGCTGCGGGCGAGCCGCTCATCGATCTGCGGTCGGTCGGCGCCTGGCTCGAGCTGCACATCGAGCAGGGGCCGATCATGGTGGCGCGCGAGGCGCCCGTCGGCGTGGTGACCGGCATCCGCGGTATGCTGCGCCACGTTGCCGCGCATTGCCGCGGCACCGCCGGGCATTCGGGGGCCGTGCCGAGGTGGCTGCGCCACGACGCGGTGTTCGCGCTTGCCGAGCTCCTCATGCGGCTCGACGAGAACTGGCAGGCGCTCAACTCGCGCGGCGTCGACCTGGTGGTGACCAGCGGCGTGGTCGGCACCGACCCGCGCGAGCATTCGGTCTCGCGCATCCCGGGCGACGTGCAGTTCAGCCTGGAGATGCGCAGCCAGTCGCTCGAGACGCTGGAAGCGTTCTACCAGCTGGTGCTGGTTGAGTGCGCCGGCATCGAACGTTCCAGGGGCGTCAGGTTCGAGCTGGGCGAGCGCGTGCTCTCGGAGCCCGGCCTCATCGACCGCGAGTGGGCGGCGCGCCTGGAGCAGGCCTGCGCTGCGCTGCAGGTTCCGCATATCGACATCCCGAGCGGCGCCGGGCACGACGCCGCGGTGTTCGCCAACCACGGCATCCCCGCAGCGATGCTCTTCGTGCGCAACGACCACGGCTCGCACAACCCGGACGAGAATATGGATCTCGACGACTTCATGATGGGCGTAGAAGTGCTCTACAAGGCAGTGACCCCGTGAGCATCGTTGCCGCAATGACAGCGCGCATGCTGCTCGAGGCGGGGGCGGTCAAGTACAACGCCGAGCAGCCCTACTTCCTGTCCTCGGGCTGGGCGAGCCCGGTCTACATCGACTGCCAGGGCCTGATCTCCTTCCCGCGGCTGCGCCGCAGCCTGATGGACTTCGCCTCCGAGACGGTGCTCGAGCAGGCCGGTTTCGAGCGCTTCGACGCCGTGGCCGGCGCCGAGCCCACCGGCATTGCCTATGCGGCCTGGATCGCGGAGCGGCTCTCGCTCCCGCTGCAGTACGTGCGCCGCCGGCCGCGCGGCTTCGGTCCCGAGGCGCAGATCGTGGGTAGCCTGCGCCCCGGCACACGCGTGCTGCTGGTGGACGACGTCACCACCGACGGGCGCAGCAAGATCGAGCTGTGCCGCGCGCTGCGCGCCACGCAGTCGCACGTCGATCACCTGCTGGTGATGTTCTTCTTCGACGTCTTTCCCGAGACGCGCGCGCTGCTCGCCGAGCTCCGGATCGAGCTGCATTACCTCGCCACCTGGAGCGACGTGCTCGCTGAGGCGCGCGCCGCCGGTTATTTCACCGGCCCCCAGGCCGAGGAGGTTGATCGCTTCCTGCAGAGCCCGGCGCGCTGGTCGCTCGAGCACGGCGGCATCTCCTGTTTTCCAGGGTCCGCATAGCCACGTGCCCGCTAGCAGCCGCGCCGCGCCCGGTTAGGGTGAACTTGAGCGGCCTGCCGGCTTGCCCCCTGCCGTGTGAGGGGGGCGCGAGCCAATTCAACCTCGATCACACTAAAGGAACGTCGTCCCAAGCGGTGGTGTAGTTGGGCGACTTGCGCTCCTGCCGCATCTGCCAGTCCCGGTAAGCCCCCTGCGTTGACACCTTGACCGTGCCTCGTCCATAGCGCTGGTTCAGGGCGTCCAACGCCTTCATCAGCCGCTCGTTGCACGGGATCTGCGGCTCCAGCAGATCGCCCTGCCGCTGCGTCACCGGACTGATCTCGCAGAGCACGATGCCGGCCTTCTTGTATTGGTAGTCTGGCCTGAACATGCGCTCGCACAGGGCCGCCGCCCAGCGGTTGACCCCCAGGCTGTCGTTGGTCGGGTAGGGCAGTGGCACGGCCAGGCTGGGCATGTACTGCGGCAGATCCTTGCGAAACCGGTTGGTCTGCAGGAACACTTGAATCACGGCGGCGTGGCTGCTCTGCGCTCGCAGCTTGGCGCAGGCATTGGCCACAAAGGCCGACAGCGCGTCCTGTAGCACCGGCAGTTCCGTCACCATGTTGCCGAAGGAGCGGCTGACAATGATCTGTTGCCGGTCCGGCTGGATTTCCCGCAATTCGATGCACGGGATTTCCTGTAACTCGCGCTGGATTTTCTCCATCACCACGCCGAACTCGGCGCGCAAGGTGGGCACATGCGCCTGCTGCAGATCGTGCACGGTCTCGATCCCGTGCCGGGCCAGCTTCTTGGTGAGTTTGCGCCCCACGCCCCAGACCTCCTCCGCCGGGATGTGTTGCAGCAGGTTCGCCTTTTGCGCCGGGGTCAGGGCGTTGTAGTTGAAGACCCCGCGGGAGCGCGGGTGCTTCTTGGCCACATGATTGGCCAGCTTGGCCAGGGTCTTGGTCGGACCAATGCCAACACAAACAGGGATACCGGTCCATTGGCCTACCCGCGCGCGCATGGCATAACTCACCTCGCGCAACTTGGGGATGCCAGTCAGATCAACGAAGCATTCGTCGATCGAATACACTTCGTGCCGCGGCGCGAAGTTGCTCAGGATGCTCATGACCCGGTTGGACAGGTCTGCGTAGAGGGCGTAATTGCTGCTGAAGGCCAGGATACTGTGCTGCTCGGCCAGTTCCTTGCACTCGAACCACGGCTGACCCATCTTGATGCCCAGCGCCCTGGCCTCGTTGGAGCGCGAAACGACGCAGCCGTCGTTGTTAGACAGTACCACCATCGGCACCCTGGCCAAGTCCGGCCGAAACACCCGCTCGCAAGAGACGTAGAAGTTGTTGCAATCGACCAGAGCCAATTGCTGCACCGGACTGCCCATGGCATGCCCTCAGTAGAGCTTGTGTAGGTTGTAGGTCACCACGCCCCAAACGTCGAACTCCTCGCCCTCCTTGACCGTAATGGTCGGATACCGCGTGTTCTCCGGGATCAGTTTGATGACGCCGCCCCGCTTGTGCAGGCGTTTGACGGTGAACTCGTTGTTGAGCACCGCCAAGACGATGTTGCCGTGGCGGGCATCAAGGGAGCGGTCGACCAGCAAGGCATCCCCCTCGTAGATGCCGATGTCGATCATGGAGTCGCCCTTGACCTTCAAGACGTAGGTGGTATCGCCGTTGCGGATCAGGCGCTCGTTGAGGTCAATGCGCTTGCGGGTGTGGTCGGCCGCCGGAGACGGGAAACCGGCAGGCACCTTCCAGCCACACACCTGCAGCCAGGCCTTTTGTTCAGGGATGAAGACCGGTTGCGGAGGGGAATCGAGGGCGGCTTTCATGTTGCCGAATATACTGTTTTTTTGTACAGTATTTCAAGCACACCGCTTGCCTGGGCTCTCGGCGCCGGCATGGCTCGGAGTTCTCAAGGTCGACCATTAAACTGCTGTCATGAAAATCGTAACCGCGGCAGTGGCAGAACGTAACGGACAATTTTTGATTGCCGGGAGGTGCCGCCCGGCGCCGAATGTAATCGATCGGTTACAACGGGCCCGCCCGGGCGGCGCGCCGCGGATGGCATACAATGGCCGCGGCGGGCCCCCCCGCATTGCAGCCTGGTGAACCTGGTCAGGTCCGGAAGGAAGCAGCCACAGCTGGACACTGCAAGTGCCGGGGTCAGGCTCGCCTTGCACAGAGGAAAGGGGGGCTGCGACAGAACGTCTCTGCCCCCTTTCATATCCCCCCGGACCACTAGAATCACGCCATGAGCTATCAGGTATTGGCCCGCAAGTGGCGGCCGCGCGATTTCGCCAGCCTGGTCGGGCAGGAGCACGTGGTCAGGGCCCTCCAGCACGCCTTGGCCGAGAACCGGCTGCACCACGCGTACCTGTTCACCGGCACCCGCGGCGTGGGCAAGACCACGCTGGCGCGCATCCTCGCCAAGTGCCTGAACTGCGAGCGGGGCGTGTCGCCCGAGCCCTGCGGCCGGTGCGGCGCCTGCCAGGAGATCGACGGCGGGCGCTTCGTCGACCTGCTGGAAGTGGACGCGGCCACCAATACCCGAGTCGACGAGATGCGCCAGTTGCTGGACACCGCGCAGTACGCGCCGACCCGCGGCCGCTACAAGGTCTACGTCATCGACGAGGTGCACCAGCTCTCGGGCCACGCCTTCAATGCCATGCTGAAGACGCTGGAGGAGCCCCCCGAGCACCTCAAGTTCATCCTCGCCACCACCGACCCGCAGAAGATCCCGGTCACGGTGCTGTCGCGCTGCCTGCAGTTCAACCTGAAGCAGATGCCGCGCGGCGCCATCGCCGGGCACCTCGCGCGCGTACTGCAGGCCGAGGGCACCGCCTTCGAGCCCGAGGCGCTGCCGCTGGTGGCGCAGGCCGCCGCCGGCAGCATGCGCGACGCGCTGTCGCTGCTCGACCAGGCGATCGCGCACGGCGCGGGCAAGGTCGCCGCCGAGGGCGTGCGCGCGATGCTGGGCACCATCGACGAGAGCTACCTGCTGCGGCTGCTGGACGCGGTGGCCGCGGGCGAGGGCGCCGCGGTGATGGCAGTGGCCGACGAGATGCAGTCGAGGAGCCTGTCGTTCGATGCGGCGTTGCAGGACTTGGCCGCGCTGCTGCTGCGGGTGTCGCTGGCGCAGCTGGTGCCCGAGGCGCTGGAGGCGGACTACCCGGACCGCGACCGGGTGGTCGCGCTCGCCGAACGCTTCGATCCCGAATTGACCCAGTTGCTCTACCAGATCGCCCTCCAGGGCCGCAGCGACCTGCCACTTGCGCCCGACGAGCATGCCGGGTTTGCCATGACGCTCCTGCGAATGCTGGCCTTCAGGCCGGATGGCGGGCGGCAGAAGACCGCCTCGGCGGCGGCAGCAGGCTCTGCGCCCGCGCCCTCCCGGCCCGCTGCCGCGCCGTCCTTGGGCGGTGACTGGCCCGCTCTGGCGCGCGCGCTCCCCCTCAGCGGCGCGCCGAAACAGCTCGCCCACAACGCCGAGCTGCAGGCCTACGCCGATGGCATGATCGAGCTCGTGATCCCGAGGGGCATGGCCTACCTCGCGGGCAACGCCTACCGCGACAAGCTGCAGGCGGCGCTCGAGCAGCATCTGGGCCGGCCAATGCGCGTCAAGGTCGGGGTCGGCGAGACCCGCGGCGCCTCGGCGGCGGCCAAGGACGCGGGCGAGCGCGCGCAGCGGCAGTCGGAGGCGGCACAGACGATGAAGGGCGACCGCTTCGTGCAGGACCTGGTGAACATGTTCGACGGCAGGGTGATCGAGCCCGGCGTGCGGCCGGCGCCGCCGTCCAAGAGCGAATAGGAGAGCTGCATGAAGGGAAACATCGGCCAGCTGATGAAGCAGGCCCAGATGATGCAGGAGAACATGCGCCGCATGCAGGAGCAGCTGGCGAGCCTGGAGGTCGAGGGCCAGTCCGGCGCCGGCCTGGTGAAGGTCACCATGACCTGCAAGCACGACGTGAAGCGCATCAGCATCGATGCCTCGCTGGTGGGCGACGACAAGGAGATGCTCGAGGACCTGGTGGCGGCGGCCTTCAACGACGCCGCGCGGCGCGTGGAGCAGACGGTGGCCGAGAAGATGGGCAGCGTCACCGCGGGGCTCGGGCTGCCTCCGGGCATGAAGCTGCCGTTCTGAGGCCGGGAGCCGGGGCTTGAACCGCGAGCCGGTGCCGAGCGCGCAAGGCCTGGAGCGCCTGATCGAGGCGCTGCGGGTGCTGCCCGGGGTCGGGCCGCGCTCGGCGCAACGCATGGCCTACCACCTGCTGCAGCACGACCGCGCCGGGGCCGAGCAGCTGGCCGGCGCGCTGGGCGCGGCGCTCAGCTCGGTGCGGCACTGCGCCCGCTGCAACAGCTTCACCGAGGAGGAGCTGTGCGCGCTGTGCCGCTCGCCGCGGCGGGATGGCTCGCTGCTGTGCGTGGTCGAGACCCCCGCGGACCTGGCGGTGGTGGAGCAGACCATGAGCTACCCGGGCCTGTACTTCGTGCTCATGGGACGGCTCTCGCCCCTGGACGGGGTCGGGCCGCGGGACATCGGCCTGGACCGGCTGCTTGCGCGCGCCACCGACGGCGTGGTGCAGGAGGTGATCCTGGCGACCAATTTCACCAATGAAGGCGAGGCCACGGCGCACTACATCGCCGAGATGCTGCGGGCGCGGGGGGTGCGGGCATCGCGCATCGCGCGCGGGGTGCCGGTGGGCGGTGAGCTGGAGTACGTGGACCTGGGCACGGTCTCGCAGGCGCTGCGCGAGCGGCGCGGGTTATAGTTGAATTCCTAATGGAGGAATCACCATGAGACTGTTGACCCTGGCCGCGCTGGCCGCCGCCCTGATCGCCGGTCCTGCATCAGCCCAGCTCGAGCGCAGGGACGTGCACATCGCCGTGGGGGGCAAGAGCGCTTTCTACTACCTGCCGCTGACGGTGGCCGAGCAGCTCGGCTACTTCAGGGACGAGGGCCTGGAGGTGAAGATCAGCGACTTCGCCGGCGGCTCGGCCGCGCTGCGCGCGGTGGTCGGCGGCAGCGCCGAGGTGGTTTCGGGGGCCTACGAGCACACCATCAGCATGCAGGGCCGCAGGCAGTACATGAGGGCCTTCGTGCTGCAGGGGCGCCTGCCGCAGATCGCCCTTGGGGTGAGCAAGGCGAAGGCCGGATCCTACAGCTCGCCGAAGGACCTGAAGGGCATGAAAATCGGCGTCTCGGCGCCGGGCTCGAGCACGCACAACCTGGTCAAGCAGCTGCTCGCCAAGGCGGGCCTCGACCCGGACAAGGACGTCTCGATCGTCGGCGCGGGCATCGGCTCGGGCGCCATTGCGGCGATGAAGAGCGGGCAGCTGGATGCGATCTCCAACGTCGATCCGGTGATGACCAAGCTGGAACTGGACGGGGACGTGCGCATCGTCGCCGACACCCGCAGCGCCAAGGGCACGCAGGCGATCTGGGGCGCGCCGCTGCCCGCAGGCTGCCTGTATGCGCCGGAGGCATGGTTGCAGAAGCACCCCAATGTCGCGCAGGCGCTCGCGAGCGCGATCGTGCGCGCCGACAAGTGGATCGCCAAGGCGAGCGCGACCGATGTCGCCAAGGTGGTGCCCGAGAGCTACCTGCTGGGCGATCGCGCGCTGTACCTGTTCTCCTTCGACAAGGTGAAGGAGGCGATCTCGCCCGACGGCATGATTTCGGACGCCGGCGCCAAGGCGACGCTGGAGGCGCTGAGGGCCTTCGACAAGGACGTCAAGGCGGCGCAGATCGACCTCGCGCGCACCTATACCAACGAGTTTGCGAAAAAGGCGAACGCAAAGCACAAGTGAGCGCCGCGCTAGAGCTCGCGCGGATCACCTGCACCTTCATCTCGCGCCACGATCGGTCCCAGCGCTACACCGCGGTCGAGGAGACCTCGCTCGCGGTGGCGCCGGGGGAGTTTGTCTCCGTGGTCGGCCCGACCGGCTGCGGCAAGTCGACGCTGCTCAACCTCGCCGCCGGGCTGCTCGCGCCTTCGTCCGGTTCGGTGCGGGTGTTCGGCGAACCGTTGCGGGGCATCAACGGCCGCGCGGGGTATCTCTTCCAGTCCGAGGCGCTGATGCCGTGGCGCAATGCGCTGCAGAACGTCATCGCCGGCCTTGAGTTCCGCGGCCTCGACCCGGCGGCGGCGAAGGCGCAGGGCGAGGACTGGCTGCGGCGCGTCGGCCTTGGGGGCTTCGGCGACCGCTACCCGCACCAGCTCTCCGGGGGCATGAGGAAGCGAGTGGCACTGGCGCAGACGCTGATCCTGAACCCGCAGATCCTGCTCATGGATGAGCCGTTCTCGGCGCTGGACGTGCAGACCCGGCAGCTGATGGAGAACGAGCTGCTCGAGCTTTGGTCGGCGGATCGCAAATCGGTGTTGTTCATCACCCACGACCTGGAGGAGGCGATCGCGCTCTCGGACCGTGTGATGGTGCTCTCGGCCGGTCCGGCCTCGCATCCGATCGGGGAGTACCGCATCGACCTGCCGCGGCCGCGCGACGTGTCGGAAATACGGCTCTCGCCGCGCTTCGTCGAGATCCATGCCGAGATCTGGCACGCCATGAAGCACGAGGTCCTGAAGGGCTATGCGCAACAGCGACAGTAAGCTCGGCCTGCGGCTGTGGCAGCTGGGCGTGCTCGCCGGGCTGTTCGTCGCCTGGCATGTGCTGACGGTGCCCGGCATCCTGCCGCCGTTCTACTTCGGTGACCCCAACAAGGCGGCCTTCTTCTTCGGCGAGCCGCTCAAGGTGCTGGGGCGGATCTGGAACTGGTTCGCCGGAGGCGACATCTACCGCCACCTCTGGGTGACGCTGATGGAGACCATGCTGGCGTTCTTCACCGGCACCGTGCTGGGCCTCCTGGTGGGCATCTGGCTGGCGCTCGCGCCCACCGCCGCCGCGATCCTCGATCCCTACATCAAGGCGCTCAACGCCATGCCGCGCGTGATCCTGGCGCCGATCTTCATGGTCTGGTTCGGCCTGGGCATGCTCTCCAAGGTGGCGCTGGGGGTCACGCTGGTGTTCTTCATCGTGTTCTTCAACGTCTTCCAGGGCGTGCGCGAGGTGAGCCCGGTGGTGCTCGCCAACGCGCGCATGCTGGGGGCCTCGAAGCGCCAGTTGCTGCGCCACGTCTACCTGCCCTCGGCCATGAGCTGGGTGTTCGCCAGCCTGCACAACTCGGTCGGCCTCGCCTTCGTCGGCGCGGTGGTGGGCGAGTACCTCGGCTCCTCAGAGGGCGTGGGTTACCTGATCCTGCAGGCCGAGGGCGTGTTCGACATCAACACCGTGTTCGCCGGCATCATGGTGCTCACCGCGTTTGCGCTGGCGCTGGATTGGGTCGTGACCCTGGTCGAGAAGCGCCTCATGGTCTGGCAGCCGCGCAGCGGGGAAACAGAGCGCATCTAGGCCGTTGGCGCCGCTGCAGTTCGTATCCGGCCTCGGCAGCCGGTATTCCTGCCTTGCCGCGACCCAGCTCTAGGACATCGCCGCGTATCCGCGGCGGCGTTGGCGTGGCTCGAGCGTGGTATGTTCGCCCGCACACCGTACGGAGGAGTTCCATGATCAGGAAATCGCTCGTGTCCGTCGCCCTGTTCGCGGCCGCCGCTGCCGCGCACGCCCAGGCTTGGCCTTCGCGCCCGGTGAAGATCGTGGTGTCTTTCCCGCCGGGCACCACGCCCGACACGGTGGCGCGCGTGGTCGCGCCGCGAATGCAGGCCGCGCTTGGCCAGCCGGTGGTGGTGGAGAACCGCGCCGGCGCCGGGGGCAACCTCGCCGCCGACGCGGTCGCCAAGAGCGAGCCCGACGGCTACACGCTGCTCGTCAGCACCAATGCGGCGGTGGCCACCAACAAGGTGCTCTACGACAACCTGCCCTACGACCCGGAGCGCGACCTGGCGCCGATCTCGCTGCTCGCCACCGCGCCGCAGGCGCTGGTGGCGCACAGCTCGGTGCCGGTCAATTCGTTCAAGGCCTTCGTCGACTACCTGCGGGCCAACCCCGGCAGGCTGTCCTATGCAACCACCGGCAGCGGCAGCGCCTCGCACCTGACCATGGAGCTGCTGAAGGCGGACGCGAAGCTGTTCATCGTCCACATTCCCT
>VGIA01000011.1:17500-39221 GCA_016868105.1 Betaproteobacteria bacterium
GGTTGGCTCCACCAGGACCTTCGCGACGACCCAGATCCAGAGTGCAGCGGGAAGGCTGGCCCTTCCCAGTGCATTTTGCAGTTCGGCTGCTCTTTAACAATTCGGAAGAAACAAGGCGGGTCCGGCGATTCAAAGCGCCGGATCCATCTGGGTAAGAGATTGCATTTTGTTTGTATGTACCAAGCGCGACCTGTGACGCGCACCGGGTAACATCCGGTGCTCACCGTTATAGGGTCAAGTGAACAAGTGCATGTGGTGGATGCCTTGGCGACAACAGGCGATGAAGGACGTTGCAGCCTGCGATAAGCTTCGGGGAGCTGGCAAGCGAGCTTTGAGCCGAAGATTTCCGAATGGGGAAACCCGGCCCGCAAGGGTCACCCGCGGCCGAATACATAGGTCGCGCGGAGCGAACCTCCTGAACTGAAACATCTCAGTAGGGAGAGGAAAAGAAATCAACCGAGATTCCGAGAGTAGTGGCGAGCGAAATCGGACCAGCCTTCAGTGTTTTAGCCGTTGCTCTAGCAGAACCGGACAGGAAAGCCGGACCATAGAGGGTGAGAGGCCCGTATGCGAAAGAGCGATGGTGGAACTAGGCACTGGACAAGTAGGGCGGGACACGTGAAATCCTGTCCGAACATGGGGGGACCATCCTCCAAGGCTAAATACTCGTTGTCGACCGATAGTGCACCAGTACCGTGAGGGAAAGGCGAAAAGAACCCCGGGAGGGGAGTGAAATAGATCCTGAAACCGCATGCATACAAACAGTGGGAGCCCGCAAGGGTGACCGCGTACCTTTTGTATAATGGGTCAGCGACTTACGTTCTGTAGCAAGCTTAACCGCATAGGGGAAGCGCAGCGAAAGCGAGTCTTAATAGGGCGCCTTGAGTTGCAGGACGTAGACCCGAAACCAGATGATCTATCCATGGCCAGGCTGAAGGTTGGGTAACACCAGCTGGAGGGCCGAACGAACCACTGTTGCAAAAGTGCGTCGATGAGCTGTGGATAGGGGTGAAAGGCCAAACAAATCTGGAGATAGCTGGTTCTCCCCGAAAACTATTGAGGTAGTGCCTCGTAATACACCGTCGGGGGTAGAGCACTGTTATGGCTAGGGGGGCATGCTGCCCTACCAACCCATGGCAAACTCCGAATACCGACGAGTGCTTTTACGGGAGACAGTGCACCGGGTGCTAACGTCCGGACACGAGAGGGAAACAACCCAGACCGCCAGCTAAGGCCCCCAAGCGATGGCTAAGTGGGAAACGAAGTGGGAAGGCATAAACAGTCAGGATGTTGGCTTAGAAGCAGCCACCATTTAAAGAAAGCGTAATAGCTCACTGATCGAGTCGTCCTGCGCGGAAGATGTAACGGGGCTCAAGCCATCTGCCGAAGCTGCGGATGCGTGCGTTCTTCGGGACGCATGCGTAGTAGGGGAGCGTTCTGTACGCCTGCGAAGGAGAACCGTGAGGTTCTCTGGAGGTATCAGAAGTGCGAATGCTGACATGAGTAGCGTTAAACAGGGTGAAAAGCCCTGTCGCCGTAAGCCCAAGGTTTCCTGCGCCACGTTCATCGGCGCAGGGTGAGTCGGCTCCTAAGGCGAGGTCGAAAGGCGTAGCCGATGGAAAACAGGTCAATATTCCTGTACCTGGCATTGATGCGATGAGGGGACGGAGAGGGTTATGCAGGCCGGGCGTTGGATATCCCGGTTTAAGCGAGTAGGCGTGCCACCCAGGCAAATCCGGGCGGCTTAGCCGAGACGCGACGACGACTGCCCTTCGGGGCGGGAAGCTGCAGATGCCATGCTTCCAGGAAAAGCCTCTAAGCTTCAGTCAATGCCGGACCGTACCGAAAACCGACACTGGTGGGCGAGATGAGTATTCTCAGGCGCTTGAGAGAACTCGGGAGAAGGAACTCGGCAAATTGACACCGTAACTTCGGAAGAAGGTGTGCTCCTAGTAGGTGAAGCCGTACAGGCGGAGCCCAATGGAGCGGCACAGAATAGGTGGCTGCGACTGTTTATTAAAAACACAGCACTCTGCCAACACGAAAGTGGATGTATAGGGTGTGACGCCTGCCCGGTGCCGGAAGGTTAAGTGATGGGGTGCGAGCTCCTGATCGAAGCCCCGGTAAACGGCGGCCGTAACTATAACGGTCCTAAGGTAGCGAAATTCCTTGTCGGGTAAGTTCCGACCTGCACGAATGGCGTAACGCTGGCCACACTGTCTCCTCCCGAGACTCAGCGAAGTTGAAATGGTTGTGATGATGCAATCTACCCGCGGCTAGACGGAAAGACCCCGTGCACCTTTACTGTAACTTTGCATTGGACTGTGAACCGATCTGTGTAGGATAGCTGGGAGGCTTTGAAGCGGTGGCGCTAGCCATCGTGGAGCCGTCGTTGAAATACCAGCCTGATTATTTCGCGGTTCTAACCTTGGCTCGTGATCCGGGCCGGGGACCGTGCATGGTAGGCAGTTTGACTGGGGCGGTCTCCTCCCAAAGAGTAACGGAGGAGTACGAAGGTACGCTTGGCACGGTCGGAAATCGTGCTTTTATGTGCATAGGCAAAAGCGTGCTTGACTGCGAGACGGACATGTCGAGCAGGTGCGAAAGCAGGTCTAAGTGATCCGGTGGTTCTGCATGGAAGGGCCATCGCTCAACGGATAAAAGGTACGCCGGGGATAACAGGCTGATGACTCCCAAGAGTTCATATCGACGGGGTCGTTTGGCACCTCGATGTCGGCTCATCACATCCTGGGGCTGTAGCCGGTCCCAAGGGTATGGCTGTTCGCCATTTAAAGTGGTACGTGAGCTGGGTTTAAAACGTCGTGAGACAGTTTGGTCCCTATCTACCGTGGGCGTTGGAAGTTTGAGGGGGGCTGCTCCTAGTACGAGAGGACCGGAGTGGACGCATCCCTGGTGTACCGGTTGTCACGCCAGTGGCATTGCCGGGTAGCTATATGCGGAAGGGATAACCGCTGAAAGCATCTAAGCGGGAAACCTGCCCCAAGATGAGACTTCCCGGAGGCTCGACCTCCCTAAAGGGTCGTCCAAGACCAGGACGTTGATAGGCTGGGTGTGCAAGGGCCGCGAGGCCTTGAGCTAACCAGTACTAATTGCCCGTGCGGCTTGACCCTATAACCGTGAGCGTGGCGCGAGGCGGGAATCCGGCGGATTTCCTTCTGTTCGTGCGCGGCGGTTACGCACGCTTGGCGCGCTCTCTTATCCAGACCTTGTTTCTTCCACCCTGATTTGGCCTCACCGCGCCCGGCGCGTCGGCCATCCGCTCTACCTGGCGGCCACAGCAGCCCGGAACCACACCTTCCCTTCCCGAACAGGACCGTGAAACGGGTTTGCGCCGATGATAGTGTGCAGTCGCATGCGAAAGTAGGTTACCGCCAGACCATCTCCCCAAGCCCCGGAGGCCACCGCTTCCGGGGCTTTTTTGTTGCCGATTGCCAGTAGGGCGGTGCTTCTCAGCAATGTCCTCGATGGCAATGGGCGGAACAATGTCGACAGCCTTTGCCCGGGCGTATTGGGCCAGCAGCACAGCCCGCGTCCTGCTCGATGTCCGCCACGGCTGCGTAGGGCAGCTTGTTCGTCATTTATCCGTCATCCTCATCTGCACCTTCATCCTCGCTCCCGCCTAAGCCGCTACTTTCTTCCTGATCTCTTGAGCGCACCGGCTTATGGCGCTAGCGCTCCGCGGGCGCCACCAGCGCCTCCACCACTTAGATCCTGGACAGCGCAGCATCCGCCGCGGCTTGCGTAATGCGTCCCTTGCGCGCTCCAGCTTCAGGAGGGTCCAGACGCGACGCGGCCGCCTTCCTTGATCGGGGTTGCGAACTGGTAGTCGATGTCCCAGGGAAAGTAGATCCATTTCGTCTGCTTGAATTCCTTGACGAAGGTGTCCACCACCGCGCGGCCGGCGGGCTTGGCGTAGAGGGTCGCGAAATAGGCCCTGGGCAGCATCCGGCGCACGATCTGCGCGGTGCGGCCGGTGTCCACCAGGTCGTCGACCAGCAGCCAGCCTTCGCCCTCGCCTGCGATGCTGGGCTTGAGCACCCGGACATCGCCCTGCGCCTGCTCGGCGCTGCTGCCGCCGCCGGCGCCGTAGCTGGTGACGCAGATGGTGTCGATCAGGCGCAGGTCCAGCTCGCGCGCCACCAGCGCGGCCGGAACGAGGCCGCCCCGAGTGACCGCGATGATCCCCTTCCAGGGCCCCTTTTCGTGCAGCAGGTGCGAGAGGTACCGCGCATCCCGGTGCAGTTCTACCCAGGAAACGATGATTTCGTCTTCGTACGCCATGTCATGGAATTCTAACGCGGGCGAGCTCAGGGAAAAGCTATAATCAGGTTAGTCGAGGACTTGGAGGAGGGCTCGATGAAACGGCTCCTGAGCAGGGCGGCGGCCGGATTGGTGCTGGCGCTGGGCGCACCCGGTGCCACCGCGCAGAGCATTCCCGCCAGGCCCTTTGCGCTGATCGTGCCCTGGCCTGCGGGGGGGGGGCCACGGACACCCATCTAGGTGCGATCGCTCAGGCGAACCCGGGCAAGCTCTCCCATGGCTTGACCAGGTGTACTGGTACAAGTCGAGCGACGACTACGCGAAGTGGGGCGCAAAAACGCTGAAAGCGGAACGCGCCACCATCGAGCCGGTAGGATTGCTCCTCAAGCAGTAAGCCGTTCAACCCGAAACCCGGAGGTGCCCATGAAGTATTGCAAGATCCTTCTGGCCTACAACGGTTCTCAGGAGGGCAAGCGCGCCCTGTTCGAATGCGCCGACCTTGCCGGATTCCTGGGAGCGGAAATGCATCTGCTCGCGGTGGCGAGCATGCCGCCAAGCCTGTTCCTCACCGAGGGCTTCGTCCCCGAGGAGTTGCTGGAAGAGGAAAAGAAGCGCACCCAAGCGGTGCTCGACGAGGGCATCCAGTCGCTCACCCGGAAGGGGTTCAAGGCCGCTGGCCACCTCGCGGTGGGCGAGCCGGTGGAGGAAATCTGCCGCGTCGCCAGGGACGTGGGCGCGGACCTGATCGTGGTGGGCCATAACCAGAGTACTTCCTGGGCGGCCCGGTGGTGGAAGGGCTCGGTGGGCGCCTCGCTCCTCGACTACGCCCCCTGCAGCATCCTGATTGCGCTGTCCAAGGTCGAGCAGACCTAGGTATCGAATCGGTTCGCAAAGACCGCTTCGGCAGCGCTATGGATGTCGCCTCGCTGGAAATGGTGCAAAACGGTACCGACCGCTCGGCTGTGGCTGAAACCGGCTGATGGCGAAGCGCGCGGCCCTGTACAGCAGTTCGCCGCGCCGCGCGCAGCCGCCCCCTGAGCAGCCGGCGCCGCAGGCGCGCCAAGCCGCGCGCCTCGACTGGCGCCGGTACCGCGGCGCGCTGCTGTTCTCGGCGGGCGTGCTGCTCACGCTGGCCTTGGTCCAGTTCAACGGCGGCTTGTCCCGCGCGCCGCGCGAACTGACCCAGGAGGACATCGACGCCGCGGTCGCGAAATCGCTGCAGACCGCGCCGCCGCCGTCGCCCGCGGCGAAGGCCTGGGAAACCATCCGGCCCTCGGTGGTGCGGGTCCAGGGCTACGGCCTGGTCACACCGGCCGAGGACCCGGACGCGCCGGTCAATACCGGCAGCGGCGTCATCATCCTGGACTCCGGCGTCATCCTCACCAACCTGCACGTGGTGCAGGGGGCGCACCACATCCGCGTCACCTTCGCCGATGGCCTGGAGTCCGACGCCTTCGTCACCGGGATGCGCCCGGAGCACGACTTGGCGGTGCTGCGGGCGAAGACGCTGCCGGACGACATCGTCCCGGCGACGCTGAGCTCCACCGAAAAGCTCCGGCCCGGGGACCGCGTCGTGGCGGTGGGTTACCCGTTCGGCATCGGCCCCTCGGTGTCCGCGGGCGTGGTCTCGGGCCTGAAGCGCGAGTACCGCTCGCCGCAGGGCAAGCGCATCCTGACCAACCTGATCCAGTTCGACGCCGCGGCCAATCCGGGCAACTCCGGCGGCCCTCTGGTGAGCGCCGAAGGCGAAGTGGTGGGCATCGTCACCGGGGTGCTCAACCCGACCGATCAGCGCGTGTTCATCGGCATCGGCTTCGCGGTGCCGATCGAGAACGCGGCCTCGGCGATCGGCCTTGCTCCGTTCTAGAACCTGTCGGGGAGAACCAGCATGGATGCAGGCGCGGGACAAAAGAACCGGGAGCTCGCTTCCTTGATGCAAAACGTGCTGTACGAGGTGAAGAAGGTGGTGGTGGGCCAGGACAACTTCCTCGAGCGCGTGCTGGTGGCGATTCTGGCCCAGGGGCACCTGCTGGTGGAAGGGGTGCCGGGCCTGGCCAAGACGCTTACGGTGAAGACGCTGGCGCGCACCGTGCGCGGCCAGTTCCGCCGCATCCAGTTCACCCCGGACCTGGTACCCGCCGACCTGGTGGGCACGCGCATCTACAGCCAGAAGACGGGCGAGTTCTCCACTTCGCTGGGGCCGGTGTTCGCCAACCTGCTGCTGGCCGACGAGATCAACCGGGCGCCGGCCAAGGTGCAGAGCGCGCTGCTGGAGGTGATGCAGGAGCGCCAGGTCACCATCGCGGGCGAGACCCACCGGGTGCCCGATCCGTTCCTGGTGATGGCGACGCAGAACCCGATCGAGACCGAGGGCACCTACCCGCTGCCCGAGGCGCAGGTGGACCGCTTCATGATGAAGGTGCTGGTGGACTACCCCTCGGTCGAGGAGGAGTTCGTCATCGTCGAGCGCGTCACCGGCGCCGACCCGCTGGTCGCGGAGGTGGCGACCACGCAGCAACTGGCGGTGCTGCAGAAGCAATGCCGCGCCGGCTTCGTCGACCCCGCCCTGATGCAGTACGCGGTGCGCCTGTCGGCGGCGACGCGCGAACCGGAGCGCTGCGGCCTGCCCGAACTGGCCAAGTACATCTCGTTCGGCGCCAGCCCGCGCGCCTCCATCCACCTGATCGAGGCTGGGCGGGCGCTCGGGTTGCTCCGCGGGCGCAGCTACGCGCTTCCAGAGGACCTGGTGGACCTGGTGCCCGAGGTGTTCCGCCACCGCCTGGTCCTCACCTACGAGGCGATGGCCGAGGGCATCACGGCCGACGAGCTCATAGGCCGCATCCTGGCCTGGATCCCGGCTCCGGCCAAGCCGCTTGATTCACGTCTGGAGACGCATGCCAACCCCGTCCCGACCAAGGCCTGACCCGGAAGCGCTGCTCAAGCGCCTCGAATGGACTGTGCTGCGGCGCCTGGACGGGCTGCTGCACGGTGATTACCGCACGCTGATGCGCGGCTTCGGCCTGGACCTGGCCGACCTGCGCGAGTACCAGTATCACGACGACGTGCGCCACATCGACTGGAACGTCACCGCGCGGCTGCAGACGCCGTACGTGCGCGAGTTTCACGAAGAGCGCGAGCTCACCGCCTGGTTCCTGCTGGATCTCAGCCCCTCGGTGGACTTCGGCTCGGTGGCCAAGAAGCGCAGCCTCTCCGAGGAATTCGTCGCGGTGCTGGCGCGCCTGATGACGCGGCACGGCAACCGGGTCGGGGCGCTGCTCTACGGTGACAAGCTTGACACAGTGGTTCCGGCAAGGGGCGGCCGCCGCCACGTGCTGGAGCTGCTGCACCGGCTGCGGACGCGGCCGGCGACCAGGCCCTCCGGCACGACCGAGCTGGGCGACTTCCTCCGCGGCGCCTTCCGGGCCATCAAGCGCCGGTCGCTGGTGTTCGTGGTGTCGGACTTCATCAGCACCCCGGGCTGGGAGCGGCCGCTGGCGCAGCTGGCCGAGCGCCACGAGGTGCTGGCGGTGCGCCTCTACGATCCGCTGGAGATGGACATCCCGGATATCGGCATGGTGTTGATCGAGGACGCCGAGACCGGCGAGCAGCTGTTGGTGGATACCGGCGATGCCGGGTTCCGTAAGCGTTTCGCGGAAACCGCCACGCGGCGCGAAGCGGAACTGCGCGCCGCCTTGCGTCAGGCCGGCGTGGACGCGCTGGAGCTGGTCACCGGCGATGACCTCGTGGAGTCACTGATACGCTTCACGGAACTGCGCAGGATGCGCACGCGGCGCAACGCCGGCGGCATGCCGCGGCAACTGAGTCGCGCCGCATGAAATTCATCTGGGCCGAGGCGCTGTGGCTGCTGCTGCTGGTGCCGGCACTGGTCGGGCTGTACCTCTGGCTGCTGCGCCGGAAAAAGAAGGTCGCGCTCAAGTACGCCAGCCTGGGCATCATCCGCGAGGCGATGGGGCCGGGCAGGCCCTGGCGCCGCCACCTGCCGCCGGCCCTGTTGCTGCTCGCGCTGACGGCGATGATCCTCGCCATCGCACGGCCCTCGGCCACCATCACGCTGCCGGCGGCACGCCAGACCATCATCCTTGCCATGGATGTCTCCGGCAGCATGCGCGCCAGGGACATCGAGCCCAGCCGCTTCGAGGCCATGCAGGCCGCGGCGCGCAAGTTCATCAACGAGGTGCCGCGCAACACCAAGATCGGCATCATTTCCTTCGCCGGCACCGCCTCGGTGGTGCAGGCGCCCACCGAGAACAAGGAAGACCTGCTCGCCTCCATCGAGCGCTTCCAGCTGCAGCGCGCCACCGCCATCGGCAGCGGCATCATCGTGTCGCTGGCGACGCTGTTGCCCGATGCCGGCATCGAGATTGCGTCGCTTCTATACGGCGACAACGCCTCCCGGGTGCGCTCGCTGCGCGAGCCGGCGAAGAAGGAGGAGAAGAAGGAATTCAAGCCGCTGCCACCGGGATCCTACGGCGCCGGGGCCATCATCCTGCTCACCGACGGGCAACGCACCACCGGGCCGGATTCCATCGAGGCGGCGAAGATGGCCGCCGACCGCGGCGTGCGCATCTTCACCGTCGGGCTGGGCACGGTGAGCGGGGAGGTGGTCGGCTTCGAGGGCTGGTCCTTCCGCGTGCGCCTGGACGAGGAAACCCTGAAGCAGGTCGCCAACCTCACGCGCGGCGAGTACTTCCACGCCGGCTCCGCGACCGACCTCAACAAGGTCTACCAGACCCTGAACACGCGCCTGATCCTGGAAACGAAGGTAACCGAGGTTTCGGCGCTGGTTTGCGCCTTCGCGGCGCTGCTGGCGCTCGCGGCCGGGGTGCTGTCGCTGGTCTGGTTCGACCGAATACTCTAGAACCAGTCGATGCGCATCGCGCCGATGCCCAAGCTGGAGACCATCATCATCCAGGGCGGGGGGCGAGGTCTGGGGCGGCCGGCTGCAGGCGGAATTGTCTCAGGAGGGGATGCGCAGCGCCGGGGATCTCGCTGAGGCAGACGCCCGGCGGCGATTCAAGACCGGTCGCGCAGGTCTGGCGTTGTTTCCCGCTTCTGGCGACTAGACTAGACTTGTAGGTCCCTACAGGAGACCAAGCATGCTCGAACTGTACTTCGCCCCCGGCGCCTGCTCATTCGTGCCGCACGCTGGGCTGGAGATCATCAAGGCCGCCACCGGCGAGACCTTCGAGCCGAAGCTCGTCAAGCTGCACAAGGCCGAGCACAGGACCCCGGCGTACCTGGCGATGAACCCCAACGGCCAGGTCCCGGTGCTGGTGGCCGACGGAAAGCCGTTGAACCAGATCGTCGCCATCTGCGACTACCTCGACCGGCGCTTCCCGAAGGCGGGGTTGCTGCCCACCGACGCCTGGGCGCGGGCGCAGGCGATGTCGCAGCTGGCGTGGCTCAACAACACCGCGCACCCGGCTTTCTCGCACGTGTTCCGGCCGGATGCCTATGCCCAGACCGACGCGGCAAAGGCCGAGATCAAGCGCATCGCGGCGGGGAATTTCCACAAATGCCTGGAGCGGATCCAGGATTGGGCCAAAGGGGCCTCGCCCTTCTGGTTCGGCGCCGGGCTGTCGTTCCACGACGCCTATTCGTTCACACTCCTGCGCTGGGGCGGACATGCCGGCATCGATCCGGGCACGCTGCCCGGGCTGAAGGCCTACGTGGAGCGGGTGATGGCGGCGGCGCCCATTGCCGCGGCGCTGGAGCGCGAGCGGATCAAGCTCGATACCTTCAAGGCCGCCGCTTAGGTCAGTCCTTCGCTGCCGGCCGCGGCGCGATGCCCAGCTTCTCGTAGATCGGGCGGATGGCGCTGCGGATGGCGCCGAGTCTGGTCCAGTACACCGCGGCGGCGGCGAGGGCCGCGGTGCCGCCCAGTCCCAGCACCGCCGGCGGCCCGATCGCCTCCGAGAGCGTGCCGGCGAATAGGGCTCCCAGCGGCGCCATGCCGAGGAACGCCATCATGTAGATGGAGACCACGCGCGCGCGCATGTGGTCCTCCACGATGGTCTGCAGCACGGTGTTGGTGGCGGCGGCGGCGAGCATCGCCCCCACGCCCACCACCACCAGAAGCGGGATCGCCAGCCACAGCGTGGTGGAGAAGGAAAAGCCGATCAGCGCCGCGCCCGCGGTCGCCCCGGCCACCGGCAGCAGCGTGAGCAGCCCGCGGATCGTGGGCCGCATCGCGAGGTAGACCGTGCCGGCCGCGGCGCCGAACCCTCCGGCGCCGATCAGCCAGCCCAGCGTGGCCGAGCCGCCATGGAACACGTCGCGCGCGAAATAGGGCGCGAGCGACTGGTATGGCTGCACCGAGAAGCTCACCGCCGCCAGCAGCAGCAGCGCGCTGCGCGTGGGCAGGAAGCCGAAGGCGTAGCGAAAGCCCGCCGCGAGCTGGCGCAGCCAGCCGTCGCGGCCGCGCTCGGTGTCGCGCGGCCTGGCGCGGATCAGCGCGAGCGCGACGATCACCGCGCAGCGCATGAGGCAGTTGAGGGCGAAGCCCCAGGCCACGCCGAGGGCGCCAATCACCGCGCCGCCGATCATCGGGCCGATGAAGCGCGCGCTGTTCATCAGCGCCGAGCTGAAGGCGATGGCGTTGGGCAGGTCCTCGCGCCCGCCCACCAGTTCCACCAGCTGCGACTGGCGCGCCGGGGACTCGATGGCGTTGAGCACGCCCAGCACCAGGTTGGCGAGGATCAGGTGCCAGGCCCGGACTTCGTCCGAGGCCACCAGCGCCAGCATCGCGAGCGACTGCGCGAGCGCGCCGTTTTGCGTGATCAGCAGCGCTTTGCGCTTGTTGATGCGGTCCACCCAGACCCCGGCGAGGGGCCCGAGCACCAGCATCGGGATCTGCAGCGCGAAGGCGGCCAGGCCCAGCAGGAAGGCCGAGCCGGTGAGCTCGTACACCAGCCAGCTGCTGGCAATCAGCTGCAGCCAGGTTCCGGTCTGCGAGATGCCCTGTCCTGCGAAATAGAGCCGGTAATCGCGGTGGCGAAAGGCGCGCAGGGCGCGGGGCAGCGGCATCAGCGCGGCGCAAGGTTGCTCATGCGCATCATGCTATCAATTTCGGAGACGCAACCATCATGGCCACGACCCATTACCTCACCCGTTGCCGGCACACGGCCAGTGGCGCCTGGCCATGGGCTAGGACAGGACCGGCTGTCTGCGGCTTTCATCGGCGGCTGCGGCGCAGTTTAGATTAGGATTCGCCTCGACTCATGGAACACGCCAGCTCCCACCTCCTGCAGGGGATCGTCTTCCTCGGCGCGGCGGTGCCGGAGTCCGCCGGAAAGTCGCCTGCGTGAGAATCGCGATCGCCGGCGCCGGGCCCGCCGGTTTGCTGTTCGCGCTGCTGGCCAGGCGCCGCCACCCCCGCTGGCAGGTGGAGGTGTTCGAGCAGAACCCGCCCGGGGCCACCTTCGGCTTCGGCGTGGTGTTCTCCGAGGGCGCGCTCGCGTTCCTGGAACGCGATGCGCCGGACCTGCACCGGCGCCTGACCGCGCGCATGGAAGCCTGGCCGATGCAGCGCATCGTGCATCGCGGCCAGGCGGTGGACATCGACGGCAACGGCTTTGCCGCGATCGCCCGGCTGACGCTGCTGCAGTTGCTGCAGCTGCTGTGCCGCGAGGCCGGCGTGGCGCTGCACTACGACCGCACGATCGCCTTCGCCGCCGACCTCGGCGAGGCGGACCTGGTGGTGGCGGCCGATGGCGTGAACTCCATACTGCGCGCCGGACGCGAGGCCGACTTCGGCACGCGCATCGAATGGCTCGGCAACCGCTTTGCCTGGTACGGCGTCGAGCGCCCGTTCGAATGCCTGTCGCTCACCTTCCGCGGCAACGCGGATGGCGCCTTCGTCGCCCACCACTACCGCTACGCGCCACGCATGAGCACTTTCCTGGTCGAATGCGACCAGGCGACCTGGCGCAAAGCGGGGCTGGATGCGATGTCCGACGCCGAGTCACGCGCCTACTGCGAGCGGGTGTTCGCCGCCGAGCTCGGCGGCAGGCCGCTTATCTCCAACAAGTCCGTCTGGCGCTGCTTCCCGCTGCTGTGCAATGAGCGCTGGAGCGTGGGCAACATGGTCCTGCTGGGCGATGCGCAGCGCACCCTGCATTTCTCCATCGGTTCGGGAACCCGCGCCGCGTTCGAGGACGCGATCGCGCTCGATCGCGCCTTCGGCGAGGCGGGCGCGAACGTTCCGGCTGCGCTGGCGGCCTTCGAGCGCAGCCGCCGCCCGGTGCTGGACAAGCTCCTTGACGCGGCCAACCGGAGCTCGTACTGGTACGAGCAGCTTGCGCAGAAAATGGCGCGCTTCGATGCCCTTGGTCTCGCCTACGACTACATGAGGCGCAGCGGACGGCTGACGGATGCGCGCCTGGCGCAGATGGCGCCGAAGTTCATGGCGAAGGTGGCGGCGGCGCGATGATCGATCAGG
Organism: Betaproteobacteria bacterium; assembly: GCA_016868105.1. Lineage (GTDB taxonomy): Bacteria > Pseudomonadota > Gammaproteobacteria > Burkholderiales > SG8-39 > RBG-16-66-20. Next base: position 30,243 of record VGIA01000011.1, read on the forward strand.
CTCGGCGCTGGGTGGGCGAGGCCAGGCGCGTGGTGGTCCTGACCGGCGCCGGCATCTCGACGGACTCCGGCATCCCGGATTTCCGCGGGCCCCAGGGCCTGTGGACGCGCAACCCGAAGGCCGAGAAGCTCTCCGACATCCGCTACTACATGTCCGACCCGGAGGTGCGGCGCCTGGCCTGGCAGTCGCGCATGGAGCACTCCACCTGGCAGGCCAAGCCCAACGCGGGCCATCGCGCGCTGGTCGACCTGGAGCGCCGCGGCAAGCTGCACGCCCTCATCACGCAGAACATCGACGAACTGCACCAGATCGCAGGCAATTCGCCGGAGAAGGTGATCGAGGTCCACGGCACCATGCGCCAGGTGGTGTGCATGGGCTGCGGCTGGCGCGGGCCGATGCTGGAGACCCTGGCGCGCGTCCGCGCCGGCGAGGCGGATCCGCCTTGCAGGGCCTGCGGCGGGATCCTGAAGAGCGCCACCATTTCCTTCGGCCAGGGGCTGGTGCCGGAGGTGATCGACCGTGCCATGGCCATGGCGGCGCAGGCCGACGTGCTGCTGGCGGTGGGCTCGACGCTGCAGGTCTACCCGGTGGCGGGGGCGGTACCCGCGGCGAAGGCAGCCGGGGCGAGGGTGGCGATCGTCAATGCCCAGCCCACGGCGATGGACGAGCTCGCAGACGCGCTGCTGCCGGGGTCGATCAGCGAGATCCTGCCGAGGATCTGCGCAGGATAGCCGTCGATGCCGCAAATCGGGCCCATCATGCTGCACCAACACCGATGAGCCGTCGCGAGCGGCTGCGCGGCGCGCGGGATCGGCGGCTGCACGCCGTCAGGCCTTGACCTCCCAGTCTTCCCGGTACAGGCCCAGGGCGCGCATCGCCGGGAAGTCGTTGAACGAGAACAGCACCGATTCCTCGTGCGCGCCGTGCCGGTAAGTGGTCCACGACGGCACGCAGAAGATGTCCTTCTCCTGCCATTCGAAGCGCTGGCCGCCGACCTCTGACCAGCCGCTGCCCGACGCGACCTGACAGATGACGCTGCCGGTGTGGCGCAGCGGCTCGCCGGCCGTTGCCCTCTTCAGCAGCTGCAGCCGCGCGCCCATGGTCGGCATCACCGGTCCGCCGGTGAGCGGATTGCGATACTCGTGCACCGCACCATCCTGCTTCAGCGCGGCGTAGCTTTCGTCCCACTTGTAGAGGAACACGGGCGAGTAGGGCTTGGCCCATCCTTCCCGCGACAGGCCAGAGGGTGTCTGGACCGTTTGCGGATGCACTTGATAGAAATTCGCGTCCAGCGAATTCATCAACGGGATGTCGAGGCCGTCCTGCCAGGTGCACTGCGTGCCGCCGGCCTCCACGCCATGGTCGTGCCAGGTGCCGTTGGGCGTGAGCACGAAGTCGCGCGCGCCCAGCGCCAACCGCTCGCCCTCCACCACGCTGTAGGCGCCCCGGCCTTCCATGACGAAGCGCAGGGCCGAGGCCTGGTGCCGGTGGGCGGAGGTGAACTCGCCGGGGTTCATCACCTGGACCCCGGTGTAGAGCAGGCCGGCGGCGGCGCTGCATTCCCTGCGGCCCGGATTGACCAGCATGACCACGCGGCGGGCCGCCTTCTGGGCCGAGACCAGCGCCGCGGCCCGCCGCACCGCAGGCTCCACGTCGCGCCATTTCCAGTGCATCGGCACGGACTTGGGCTGGGGAAACCAGGGCTCGATGTCGTTGGCGACGTTCCACAGTGCGCCCAGGTTGCGCGCCTCGATGTCCCGGTAATAGGCCTCCAGTTCAGGGGTGTCCTCGACGTTGGCCCGGCCAATGACGTTCTCGCGCTTCATCACCTTCCAGTCTATACTAGGCGCCAAGATTCCAAAGGAGAAAACCATGCTATTGCACAAGGCTGTTCTGGCAGGCCTGGTGGCGGGCCTTTTTGCCGCGGCTCCGGCGCTGTCGCAGCAGAAGGTCAAGATCGGTTTCATCACCACGCTGTCCGGCCCGCAGGGCGTAATCGGCAACGACATGCGCAACTCGGTGGAGCTGGCGCTGGATCATCTGGGCCGCAAGATGGCCGGCCTGCCGGTCGAGATCATCTACGGCGACGACCAGGTCAAGCCCGACGTCGGCAAGCAGGTGGCCGATGAGATGCTGAAGAAACACCAGGTGAACTTCGTCTCCGGAGTCATCTGGTCGAACGTGATGCTCGCGGTGTCGCCCACGGTGACCGGTGCCGGAACGCTGATGGTCGGCACCAACGCCGGCCCCAACCAGCTTGCCGGCAAGGATTGCAACGAGCGGCACTTCACCACCTCGTGGCAGAACGACCAGACTCCGGAGGCGATGGGCAAGTACATGCAGGAGGCCGGCATCAACGACGTCTACGTCATGGCGCCCAATTACGCCGCCGGCAAGGACATGCTCAACGGCTTCAAGCGCTACTACAAGGGCCGTATTGTGGACGAGGTCTTCACCCGCCTGGGCCAGACCGACTACCAGGCCGAGCTCTCGCAGCTGCGCGCGAAGAACCCGAAGGCGGTGTTCGTGTTCTACCCCGGCGGCATGGGCATCTCGTTCCTGCGCCAGTACTCCGAAGCCGGCCTGCGGGGCCAGTTCCCGCTGTACTCGGTGTACACGGTGGATGAGCTCTCCATTCCCGCGGTCAAGCACGCGGCGCTGGGTCAGCTGGAGACGCGCTACTGGAGCCCGGACCTGAAAAACCCGGCCAACCAGAAGTTCGTCGGCGACTACCAGAAGAAGCACGGCAGGCCACCTTCCTTCTACGGCGCGCAGAGCTACGACGGCATGATGCTGATCGACTCGGCGGTGCGGGCGGTGAAGGGCAACCTCGCCGACCAGAAGGGCATGATCGCGGCGATGCGCAAGGCCGACTTCAATTCCACCCGCGGCAAGTTCAGCTACAACACCAACCACCATCCAATCCAGAACTTCTACCTGCTCAAGGCGGTGGCCGGCCCCTCGGGCAAGGACCCGGTGATGGAGATCCAGAAAACGGTGTTCGCCAACCACAGGGATTCCTTCTACAAGGAATGCGCGATGAAGTGGTGAGGCGCAGCCCGTAGCCGGAACCGGGGCGCGGGCGACCGCGCCCCTTTTTCTTCCATGACCCCGCAGTTGCAATGATCCTCATAATCGAGCAAATCCTGAACGGCCTGCAGCTGGGGGTGATGCTGTTCCTGATGGCCGCCGGCCTGACGCTGGTGTTCGGCATCATGAACCTGGTCAACCTGGCGCACGGCGCGCTGTACATGGTGGGGGCCTACCTGGCGACGTACTTCTTCCAGGCCACCGGATCCTTCGTGCTCGGTGTGGCGCTGGCGCTGGCCGGCACGCTGGCGGTCGGGATCCTCACCGAGCTGGTGGCGCTGCGCACCCTGTACGAGCGCGACCACCTGGACCAGGTGCTCGCCACCTTCGGCCTGATCCTGATCTTCAACGAGCTGATCGCGATGCTGTGGGGGCGGGCGGCGATCTACAGCGCGCTGCCGGAGTACCTCCAGGGCCACCTTGAGATCGCCGCCGGGCTGCGCTACCCGCTCTACCGTCTGCTTATCATCGTCGTCGGCCTCGCGGTCGCGGCGGCCCTGTGGTACGTCGTGGTGCGCACGCGCCTGGGCATGCTGATTCGGGCCGGCGCCTCCAACCGCACCATGGTGGCTGCGCTGGGCATCAACATCCGGCTGCTCTACACGGTGGTGTTCGGCTTCGGCGCTGCGCTCGCGGGCCTGGCCGGCATCATGGCCGGGCCGATCTACGCGGTGCAGCCCGGCATGGGGGAACTGGTGCTGATCCAGGTGTTCGTGGTCATCGTCGTCGGCGGCATCGGCTCGATCCGCGGCGCGCTGGCCGGAGCGCTGATCGTCGGCTTGGTTGACACGCTGGGCCGCGCCTTTCTCAAGCCCTTCCTTGCCACGGTCACGACGCCCTCCGCCGCCGATGCCGCCGGGCCGGCGCTCGCATCGATGCTGATCTATCTGCTGATGGCGGTGGTGCTGGCGCTCAGGCCCGAAGGGCTGTTTGCCTCGCGCGGATGAAGCCTTCTCCCCGCACCCTGGTCCTGTTCGCCGTGCTCGCGCTGCTGGCCGCGGTGCCGACGCTCGCAGCGGCCTTCAACCAGCCGTTCTACCTGGACCTGTTCCGGCGCATCATGATCTTCGCCATCGCGGCGGCCTCCCTTAACCTGATCCTGGGCTACGGCGGCATGGTTTCCTTCGGCCACGCCGCGTACCTGGGCATCGGCGCCTATGCGGTCGGCGTGCTGGCGCACCACGGCATCCACAACGGCTGGCTGCAGTGGGCGGTCGCGATCGGCGGCTCGGCGCTGGTGGCGCTGGTGATCGGTGCGGTGTCCATCCGCACCAGCGGCATCTACTTCATCATGATCACGCTCGCCTTCACCCAGATGCTGTACTACATGGGCATCTCGATCGAGGAATACGGCGGCGACGACGGCATCCGGGTGGCGAAGCTCTCCCAGTTCGAGGGCCTGATCGACCTCGCCAACCCGACCGCGTTCTATTACGTGGTGCTCGCGCTGCTCGCGGTGGTGCTGCTGCTGGTGCACCGGCTGGTCAACTCGCGCTTCGGCATGGTGATCCGCGCCGCGAAATCCAACGATGCGCGCACGCGCGCGATCGGCTTCTCGCCGTACCCGTACCGGCTCGCGGCGTTCGTCATCGCCGGCGCGATCTGCGGCCTGGCCGGCGCGCTGCTGGTGAACCAGACCGCCTATCTGACCCCGGAATTCATGAACTGGACGCGCTCGGGCGAGCTCATGTTCATGGTGATCCTGGGCGGCATCGGCACCACCGCCGGGCCCTTGTTCGGCGCCGCGGCGCTGCTGCTGCTGGAGGACCTGCTGCAGGGCTGGTCGCTGCTGCCCAAGCTGGTGCATAACTTCTGGCAGTTCTACCTCGGCATCGTCCTGGTGCTGGTGGTGCTGTTCGCCAAGCGCGGCCTCGCAGGGCTGCTGCGCGGCAGCAAGGACGGGGCCGATGGCTGAGCCGATGCTGGTGGTTGAGAACCTGCGCAAGTCCTTCGGCGCGCTCGCGGCCACCGACGGGGTGAACCTCGAGGTTCGCGAGGGCGAGACCCACGCCATCATCGGCCCCAACGGCGCCGGCAAGACCACCCTGATCAGCCAGCTCTCGGGCACGCTGCGCACCGACGAGGGGAGCATCCGCTTCGCCGGCGAGGACATCACCGAGCTGCCGGCACCGGAGCGCTCGCGCAAGGGACTGGCGCGATCGTTCCAGATCACCAGCATCTATCGCGAGTTCACCGCGCTGGACAACGTCGCGCTGGCGGTGCAGGCGCACGCCGGCCACAGCTTCCGCTTCTGGCGCCCGGCGCGCGCGGATGCCGCGCTGCGCGATCCGGCGCGGGCGGTGCTGGAGGAGGTCGGGCTGGGCGCGCGCGCGGAGCTCGTCGCCGCCAACCTGGCGCACGGCGAGCAGCGGCAGCTGGAGATCGCGATGGCGCTGGCGACCCGGCCGCGGCTGCTGCTGCTCGATGAGCCGGTGGCAGGAATGGGCACCGACGAATCGCTGCGCATGGTCGAGTTCCTCGCCACGCTGAAGGGCAGCAAGACCATGCTGCTGGTGGAGCACGACATGGACGCGGTGTTCACCCTCGCCGACCGCATCTCGGTGCTGGTGTACGGGCGCATCATCGCGACCGGCCGGCCCGAGGAGATCCGCGCCAACCCCGAGGTGCGCGCCGCCTACCTCGGGGAGGAGGCCTGATGCTCGCCGTCGAGGGCCTCGAGACCGCCTATGGCCTGTCGCAGGTGCTGTTCGGCATCAACCTGCGCGTCGAGGCCGGGGAGGTGGTGACGCTGCTCGGGCGCAACGGCATGGGCAAGACCACCACGGTGAGCAGCATCATGGGGATCGTGCCCTCCAGGTCCGGCGACATCTTGTTCGACGGCAAGCCGCTGCGCGGCCTGGCCTCCTATCGCGTGGCGCAGGCCGGGCTGGGCCTGGTGCCCGAGGGCCGGCAGGTCTTCCCCAACCTCACCGTGCGCGAGAACCTGGTCGCGACCGCGGCCAGCCGCGCCGGAGGCGCCTCGTCCTGGACGCTGGAGCGGGTCTACGCGCTGTTCCCCAACCTGCGCGAGCGGGCCGCGAACTACGGCAACCAGCTCTCCGGCGGCGAGCAGCAGATGCTCGCCATCGGCCGCGCGCTCATGACCAACCCGAAGCTGTTGATTCTCGATGAGGCCACCGAGGGCCTCGCGCCCCTGATCCGCAACGACATCTACCGCTCGATCCAGGCTCTGAAGGCCGAGGGCCTGTCCATCCTGGTCATCGACAAGGATGTACGGTCGCTCACACGCCTCGCCGACCGGCACTACGTGCTGGAGAAGGGCCGCGTGGTCTGGAGCGGGACCTCGGCGCAACTGGCCTCGCAGCAGGACCTCCAGCACCGCTACCTGGGCGTCTAGCCGCGGGTCAGTACAGTTCGAAGTACTCGCGCTGTTCCCAGTCGGTGACTTCCAGGTTGAAGCGCGCGAGCTCGGCTTGCTTGATGCGGCAGTAGTAGTCCACGAAGGTCGCGCCCAGGCCTTCCTTCAGCACGGCATCGGCGCGCAGTGCGTCGAGCGCCTCGGCGAGCGAGGCGGGCAGCGCCTTGCCGCGCTTGTCGTAGGGCGTTTCGGCGGCGGGTCCGGGATCCAGCTTGCGCGTCACGCCGTCCATGCCGGCCACGACCTGCGAGGCGAAGTACAGGTAGGGGTTCGCCGCCGGCTCCCCGATCCGGTTTTCGATGCGCGAGCCCGGGTCGCCGGGACCGCCCAGCACGCGGATCATGACGCCCCGGTTGTCCTTGGCCCACAGGATGCTGTCCGGGGCGAGGGCGTAGGGCCGGTAGCGCTTGTAGCCGTTGATGGTTGGGGTGGAGAACGCGGCGCTCGCGCGCGCGTGCTCGATCAGCCCGCCCAGGAATTGCATGCCCAGCGGCGAGAGTATCTCACCCGCCCCCGGCATGAAGGCGTTGCCGCCGTCCTTCGCCAGCAACGACTGGTGCAGGTGCCAGCCGCTGGACATGAGGTTCGGCAGCTTGGGCCGGCACATGAAGGTGGCGTGGTAGCCGTGGCGGCGCAGGATCTGCTTGGTGGCGCTGCGCAGCAGCACCATGGCGTCCGCCGCCGCGAGGCCGTCCATGGCAGCCAGCGTGACTTCCACCTGGCTCGGGCCAAACTCCATCTCGAAGGAACGCAGCGGCAGGCCGAGGCCGGCCAGGTTGGCGCGCAGGATCTCCAGCGCGGCCTCCATCTGGTCATAGCGCAACTCGGAGAGCAGGTGATAGCCATTGGCCAGCAGCGCCACCTCCGGCGGCGTGCCGGGCTGGCCGGCATCCTCCGGCCGCAAACGCGGATCGAGCAGCCGGAAGATGTGGAACTCGATCTCCAGTCCGGCCAGCAAACCGTAGCCTGCCTGCTGCAGGCCGGCGAGGGTCCGGCGCAGCAGGCCGCGGGTGTCGAAGGGCACCGGCTTGCCGTTGGGGAAGCGCAGGTCGCACAGCACCCAGCCGGTGCCGGGCGCCCAGGGCAGCACCTTGAAGGTTCGCGGGTCGGCGACCATCACCGCATCCGCCGCACCCTGCAGCTCGGGGATGCCGAGGCCGGCGCCGGCGGAGAACACCGGGAACACGGTCTTGCCCGCGGTGTCCTTCATCAGCAGCGTGCTCGGGAAACCGACCCCGTTCTCCAGGGCGGCGGCGACCTCGGCGGCGGCGATGGACTTGCCGTGCAGCAGGCCGTGCTGGTCGGCGAAGGCGAAGCGCACGGTCTCGAGGCCGCGCTCGGCGACCTCCTTCACGAGCTCCTTCGCGGAGGAGGTGGTGGACAGGGTCACGCGGCTTTCGCGCTCCAGGGCGCGCGCGAGCGGCGCGCGGCGTCGGCTTCCTGGTAGTAGTCCTCCCAGCGACCGGTGGGGCCGATGCCGTCCACCGCCGGCGGCCCGGTGAGCGACGCGGCCTGCGTGGCGTCCAGCATCATCATCGTCCGCTCGCCCTTCGCGGTCTTGTTGATGGCATCGACCAGCAGCCGCCGGTAGAGCACGATGCCCTTGTCGGTGCTGCCGAGGTTCTCCCTGGTTCGGTCGGCGATGCGCCCGGGCGACTCGCAGGCGAACTGGTCATGGATGTTGATGTCGAAACCCATGCCGGTATAGGTGGCCTTCCTCTGCTGCTCGGCATCGAAGCCCCAGCCGGTGTCCCTGTTCTGGACCGGCTTGTAGTCTGGCGCCGGGTAGGTCTTCAGGCGCTGCTCGCGCATGGTCTTCTTGTCCACCGGCGCGGTGAAGCTGGTGAAGACGGAGAACCAGTAGCAGCCGTAGTCGTCCGTGGGCACGTGCCACTGGGTGATGGTCATCTCCGCGTTCATCGGGATGACGAAGGCCTGCGGGAACAGGATGTGGGTCGAGCGGCCGTGGGTCTGCCGCTCGTCGATCTTCCTCAGCGTGACCAGGCGAATGCCGTAGTCGGTCTTCGCCACCGCGATCTCGGGCCGGCCGTACTCGCGCAGCACTTTGGTGATCGGCAGCTCTGAATCCGAGGGTCGGCCGCGGAACTGCTTGCCGTAGCTCGCGGCGGGATCCTCGTCCTCCAAGTAGCGGTGCAGGAACGAGGCGTGGGCCGGATCGATGCCCACCTCCAGCGCCTGCAGCCAGTTGCAGTCCCAGCGGCCCTTGAAGGCGAAGGTGTGCGAGTCCGGCGCGGTGAAGCAGTCGAAATGCGGGAACGCCGACGGTTCGCCCGCGCCCAGCCAAGCGAACAGGATGCCGCTGCGCTCCACTACCGGGCAGGCGCGCTGCTTGATGTGCTCGCACAGCCGGCTGCCGGCGGGTTCGGCCGGCGTCTCCAGGCACTTGCCTTCGACGTCGAACAGCCAGCCGTGGAAGGCGCAGCGCAGGCCGCCGTCCTCCCGGCGCCCATAGGCGAGGTCGGCCTGGCGGTGCGGGCAGCGCCGGTCGA
>VGIA01000012.1 GCA_016868105.1 Betaproteobacteria bacterium
CTGGTGGCCGACGTCCCAGACGATGCGGTCCTCCGGCGTCTGGTAGACGTAGTGCAAGGCGATGGTCAACTCCACCGTGCCCAGGTTCGAGGACAGGTGGCCGCCGGTCTTGGAGACCCAATCGAGCACGAAGGCGCGCAGCTCGCCCGCCAGCTGGTGCAGGCACTTGCGGTCGAGCCTGCGCAGGTCGGCCGGATCGTCGATCGTCTTCAGCAACTCGTACATGGCCGGATTGTAGCCGCCCGCTTCCTCCGTCCCGGGGAGCGCTTCGCTGCTCTTAGCCATTAGAATTTCCGCAGCACGATGAAATCGGCCAGTTGGCGCAGGCGCGCGCCGCGCGCGCCGAACTCCGCCAGCGAGGCTTGGGCGTCGGCGCGCAGCGCCTCGGCGAAGGCCTGGGCGCGCGCCGCGCCCATCGCCGAGACGTAGGTCGGCTTGTGATGCTTCGCATCCTTGCCCGCGGTCTTGCCCAGCGTCGCGGTGCTCGCCTCGGCGTCCAGCACGTCATCCACCACCTGGAAGGCGAGGCCGACGCACTTGGCGTAATGGTCCAGGCGCGCGCGCGCGGTTTCCGGCAGCGGCTTGCCGCAGGCGGCGCCCAGCACGACCGCGGCGCGGATGATGGCGCCGGTCTTGCGGATGTGCATGAATTCCAGCTCAGGCAGGTCGAGCGTCTTGCCGGTGGATTCCAGGTCCACCGCCTGTCCGCCCGCCATGCCACGCGAGCCGGAGGCCACCGCGAGCGCCTTCACCATGTCCAGTTGCGCCGCCGGATCATCGGCCAGCCGGTGTTCCGAGAGGACCTGGAACGCAAGCGACCCCAAGGCGTCGCCCACCAGCAGCGCGGTGGGCTCGTCGAACTCGACGTGCACCGTGGGCTTGCCACGGCGCAGGAGGCCGTCGTCCATGCAGGGCATGTCGTCGTGGACCAGCGAATAGGCATGGATCAGCTCGACGGCCGAAGCCGCCACCTCCAGCCGCTGCGCGGGCGCCTCGACCAGCTCGCCCGCCGCGAAGGCAAGCAGCGGCCGCACCCGCTTGCCCCCTTCCAGCGTGGCGTAGCGCATCGCCTCGTGCAGGCGCGCCGGCGCCAGGTTCGCGGCCGGCAGCAGGCGCGCGAGCGCATTCTCCATCCTGGCCTGGACCGACCCCATCCAGGCCATGAAGTCGGACTCGACTGCCTTCACCTCAGTCCTCGCCATCCTGGGCCGCAGCCGCAAGGGGCTTGAGGACCTCGCCTTCGAGCACCTGCACCTGCTGCTGCGCGGCTTCCAGCCGCTCCTGGCAGAACTTCGCCAGTTCCAGGCCGCGCTTGTGCGCAGCCAGCGACTCCTCCAGGCTGAGGTTGCCGCCTTCCATGCGGGCGACGATCTTCTCCAGCTCGGTGAGGGCCTTCTCGAAGCTCGGGGCGGCGACGGATTTCTCGGTGGTCTTGCTCATGGGCGGGGTCGGGAACGGGAACCGGTGCGGAGTATGTCGCATTGTACAATTCGGCGCTTTTTCCAGCCCCCGCTACCATAGCCCGATGTCCGAGCTTCCCACCCGATCCAGGATCCGGCCGGCCCGCTCGCAGCTGCCGATGGCGTGGTATTTCGACCCCGCCGTCTTCGAGCGCGAGCAGCACCTGCTGTTCGACGCCGGGGCGGACTACGTCGGGCATGAACTGATGGTGCCCAACGCGGGCGACTACCACACCCTCGCCTGGATGGACCACGCCCGGATGCTGGTGCGCAACGACAGCGGCATCGAGCTCCTGTCCAACGTCTGCCGCCACCGCCAGGCGCTCATGCTCCAGGGCCGTGGCAATGCGCCCAACATCGTCTGCCCGCTGCACCGCTGGACCTACGACCTGAAGGGCGGGTTGCTGGGGGCGCCGCGGTTCGAGGAGAGCCCCTGTGTCAGGCTGCACTCGACACCGCTCGTCAACTGGCAGGGACTGCTCTTCGCCGGCCCGCGCGACCCGCGCCAGGACCTGGAGCCGTTCAGCCGCGCCGCCGACTGGGACTTCTCCGGCTACCGGCTCGACCGGGTCGAGCTCACCGACTACGCCTGCAACTGGAAGACCTTCGTCGAGATCTATCTGGAGGTCTACCACGTCAACTTCTTCCACCCGGGGCTGGGCGGCTTCACCGACGTGGAGGCCTCGCACGTGGAGTACGGCGAGCGCACCTCGGTGCAGGTGGTGCCGGCAAGAAACGGCTTCACTTGCCCCGGCACGCCGGTCTACCGCAAGTGGCACCAGGCGTGCTTGGGGCAGCTGCGCGGCGCGACGCCCAGGTACGGGGCGCTCTGGGCCACCTACTACCCGGGCTTCATGCTGGAGTGGTACCCGAACGTGCTGGTGCTCTCCAAGCTCATCCCGCGCTCCCCCGGGCTCACCACCAACGTGGTGGAGTTCTACTACCCGGAGGAAATCGTGCTGTTCGAGCGCGAGTTCATCGAAGCCCAGCAGGCGGCCTACGCCGAGACCGCGCTGGAGGACGACCAACTGTGCCGGCGCCTGGACCGCGGCCGCAAGGCGCTGTGGCTGCAGGGCATGGACGATGCCGGGCCGTACCACTCGCCGATGGAAGACAGCATGGTGCACTTCCACGAGTGGCTGCGCGCCGCGCTGGGGCAGCCTTAGCGCCCCATCCTCCCGGCATCGAGGGTGAGGGCCCTGGCCGCCACCGCCCAGGAGACCCGAGCGCTGGAGCTGCGCTTGCCCATCGAGTGGGCGCAGGCCTGGGGCGCTAGAATCCGCCACCATGTCCCCCCCTGCGCTGCTTGCCGCCCACCAACTGGCCGCGCATCCGGGGTGGCGGACCTTCGATTGCCGGCACGACCTCGCCAACCCGGCGCTCGGCGAACAACAGTACCGGCAGGGGCACCTCCCGGGGGCGCTGTTCGCGCACCTGGATCGCGACCTGTCGGCGCCGAAGAATGGCCGCAACGGCCGCCACCCCTTGCCCCAGACTGGCGCGTTCCTGGCGTGGATGCAACGCCAGGGGCTGAAGCCCTCCGACCAGGTGGTGTGCTACGACGGGGGCAACGGCGCCATGGCCTCGCGCCTGTGGTGGATGCTGCGCTGGGCTGGGCACGACGCGGTCGCGGTGCTGGACGGGGGGCTGGCGAAGTGGGTAAAGGAAGGCCGGCCGGTCACGACCGAGGCGCCGTCATTCACCGCCACGGTCTATCCCCTACGGCCCCGCCCCGCGATGGCGGCGGATGTCGCCACCGTCGCGGCGAACCTCGGCAAGGATCTGCTGGTGGACGCACGCGCCGCGGTGCGTTTCCGCGGCGAGCAGGAGCCCATCGACCCGGTCGCGGGCCACATCCCGGGCGCGGTGAACCGGTTCAATGGCGAGAACCTCAACGCCCAGGGCACCTTCAAGGACGCGGCCACGCTGCGCCAGGAATTCGAGACCCTGCTGGGGGGCCGGCCGCCCTCGGCGGTGGTGAACTACTGCGGCTCGGGCGTGGCTGCCTGCCACAACCTGCTGGCGATGGAGATCGCCGGCCTCCCCGGGGCGAAGCTCTACGCCGGCTCCTGGAGCGAGTGGATCGCGGATCCGTTGCGGCCGCGTTCGCCTTGAGACCGCGTGCTGGCCGACGCGCTGCTCGTGTTGCATTTTCTCATCGTCGCATTCATCGTCGGCGGCCTGGCCCTGACCTGGATCGGCGCCGCCGCCGGCTGGAACTGGGTGCGCAACCCCTGGTTCCGGTGGCTGCACCTGGCCGCGATCGTGTTCGTCGCGCTGGAGGCCCTGCTGGGCTACGCCTGCCCGCTCACCGTGTGGGAGGACCTGCTGCGCGGCGGCGCGCGGCCCGAATCCTTCGTCGGCCGCTGGCTGCGGCGCCTGCTGTATTACGAGGCTCCGACCTGGGTATTCACCGCGCTCTACTGCGCCTGGGCCGCCGCGACCGCGGCGACGCTGTGGCGCTTCCCGCCGCTGCGGCGTGCGGCGAAGGAAGCGGCAGCGCCGTCTGGTACTTCACCTGCTTGAGCGCGAAGCTGGACTTGATGTTCCCCACGCCGGGAACCCTGGACAGGAAATCGAGAATGAAGCGTTCGAAGGCCGGCACCTCGGGCACCACCACGCGCAGCAGGTAATCGGCGTCGCCGGTCATCAGGTAGCATTCCATCACCTCCGGGCGCTCGAGCACCGCGCGCTCGAAGACCTCGAGCGCCTTCTCCACCTGGCGCTCCAGGGTCACCTGCACCAGCACGCTCACCGTCAGGCCCAGCTTCTTCGCGTCAAGCAGCGTCACGTAGCGCGCCACGATGCCGCCCTCCTCCAGCGCGCGCAGGCGCGCCAGGCACGGCGAAGGCGACAGGTTGACCTTGCGCGCGAGCTCCACGTTGGCGACGCGGGCGTCGGCCTGCAACGCGGCCAGGATCTTCAGATCGATGGCATCGAGCCCCTGTGGCAGCATGATGTTCCCTGCAAACGTTAACCTGCAGCAGATTATGCCGCAAACAGCGCTTTTCTGCAGCGTGAACGCAACCCCATGCCGGGCCGGGACGCGTACCATTGCGCGATGACCGATCTCATCGATTCCCCGTTCTCGGGCTACTGGCGCGTCAGCCCGCCCGACCCGGACCCGCGCGAGACGCGCGAATGGCTCGAGGGCTTTGACGCGGTGCTGCAGAACGAGGGCCCCGAGCGCGCGAGTTTCCTGCTGAGGAAGCTCCTCGACCGCGCCCGCGCCCGCCGCGTGCGCATGCCGCCGGTGCTGAACACGCCCTACTGCAACACCATCGGCCTCGCCGAGCAGCCGCAGTTTCCCGGCAACCTCGAGATCGAGCAGCGCCTCGCCTCCATCATCCGCTGGAACGCGCTCGCCATGGTGGTGCGCGCCAACCGCGCCCACGCGGAACTGGGCGGCCACATCGCCAGCTACGCCTCCGCCGCGGACCTGTTCGAGGTCGGCTTCAACCACTTCTTCCGCGCCGGTCAGGCAGGGGACCTGGTGTACTTCCAGCCCCATTCCGCGCCCGGCGTCTACGCGCGCGCCTTCCTCGAAGGGCGCCTCGAGGAGGCGCAGCTGGACAGCTACCGGCGCGAAACGGGCGGCCGGGGGCTGTCCTCGTACTGCCACCCGTGGCTGATGACGGACTTCTGGCAGTTCCCCACTGGTTCCATGGGACTGGGGCCGATCGCTGCCATCTACCAGGCGCGCTTCATGCGCTACCTGCAGCACCGCAGCCTGCTCGACACCGCGCCACGCAAGGTCTGGTGCTTCGTCGGCGACGGCGAGATGGACGAGCCCGAGTCGCTGGCGGGTTTGTCGCTGGCGGCGCGCGAGGGCCTGGACAACCTGATTTTCGTCGTCAACTGCAACCTGCAGCGCCTGGACGGCCCGGTGCGCGGCAATGGCTCGATCGTGCAGGAACTGGAGGGCCTCTACGCCGGCGCCGGCTGGAACGTCGTCAAGTGCCTTTGGGGCTCGGACTGGGATCCGCTGTTCGCGCGCGACCCGGAAGAGGTGATCCTGCGCCGCCTGCACGAGACCCCGGACGGCGCCTTCCAGACCTACGCCGCCACCGACGGGCGCTTCAACCGCGAGCATTTCTTCAACAAGTACCCCGAGCTGCAGGCGCTGGTGGCGCACCTCACCGACGAGGACATCGACCGGCTGCGCCGCGGCGGCCACGACACGGTGAAGGTCTTCTCGGCGTACCACACCGCCCTGCGCCACCGCGGCCAGCCCACGGTGATCCTCGCCCAGACCAAGAAGGGCTTCGGCATGGGCCACTGGGGCCAGGGCAAGATGGGCACCCACCAGCAGAAAAAGCTGGACGACGAGGCGCTGCGCGCGTTCCGCGACCGCTTCGCGCTGCCCCTGAGCGACGAGGACGTCGAGCAGTTGCGCTTTTTCCGCCCCCCCGCGGACTCACCCGAGATGCGCTACCTGCACGCGCGGCGCGCCGCACTGGGCGGCTACCTGCCGGCACGCTCGGCTTCGGCGCCGCGCCTGCCCGCGCCGAAGCAGGAGGCGATCACCGGCCTGCTCGAGGGCACCGGCACGCGCGAGAAATCCACCACCATGGCCTTCGTGCAGCTGCTGTCGCAGCTGCTGCGCGAGCCCGAACTGGGACCGCGCATCGTCCCGATCGTCGCCGATGAGGCACGCACCTTCGGCATGCAGAACCTGTTCCGGCAGGTGGGCATCTACTCGTCGGTGGGCCAGCTCTACAAGCCCGAGGACCGCGACGAGCTGCTGTACTACAAGGAGGCGAAGGACGGCCAGATCCTGGAGGAAGGCATCACCGAGGCGGGCGCCATTTCATCGTGGCTCGCGGCGGCGACCAGCTACAGCGCGCACGGCACCACCATGCTGCCCTTCTACATCTTCTATTCCATGTTCGGCCTGCAGCGCGTCGGCGACCTCGCCTGGGCGGCGGCCGACTCGCGCGCGCGCGGCTTCCTCGTCGGCGCCACCGCCGGCCGCACCACGCTCTCGGGCGAAGGCCTGCAGCACCAGGACGGCTCGAGCCACCTGGTCGCCTCCACCATCCCCACCTGCAAGGCCTACGACCCCTGCTTTCAGCACGAAGTCGCGGTGATCGTGCGCGACGGCATCCGGCGCATGGTCCAAGAGCAGCAGGACGTCTTTTACTACCTCACGACGATGAACGAGAACTACGCGCACCCGGCGATGCCGGCGGGCGCGGAGGACGGCATCGTGAAAGGGATGTACCGGTTGCGTGAAAGCAGCGCTTGCGGACCTCGCCTTCAGCTGCTCGGATCCGGGACCATCCTGCGCGAAGCGCTCGCCGCCGCGCAAATGCTCGAAACGGAACACGGCATCGCGGCGGACCTCTGGAGCGTCACCAGCTGGACAGAACTGCGCTGGGACGGGATGGATGCGGAGCGCTCGACGCTGCGTGGGGAAGCCAAAACCTCCTGGGTTGAGGCCTGCCTGGGCGCAACCGCAGGCCCGATCGTCGCCGCGACCGACTACGTGCGCGCGGTGGCCGACCTGATCCGGCCCTACCTGCCCCCCGGCCGGAAGTACGTCGCGCTTGGCACCGACGGCTTCGGGCGCAGCGACACCCGCAAGGCGCTGCGCGCGTTCTTCGAGGTGGACCGCGACTCGATCGTGCGGGCGGCGCTGGCCGGGTTGGGCCGGCCGCTGCCCCCCGCCGGCCGGACCCCGGCGCCCTGGAGCGCCTAGAGCCGCGCCGACCAGGCAAACAGCTGCCCGAACACCTCGTCGCGGATCTCCCGCCGCGACAGCACCAGGTCGTGCAGGGCGCCGGGAAAGGACAACACGCTCACCCTGGATCCCAGCGTCCGCGACCAGCGCGCGATGTGGCGCCAGTCGAGGATGATGTCGGCTTGGTCGGAGTGCATGGACAGCACCGGGATCTCCAGGCCCAGGCCCGCATGGACCCTCCGGTGCGCGGCGAAGATCGCGCGCACCCATCCGAAGTAGGCCGGGAAGCCCATCAGGGGCTTGAGCTGCAGGTCGAAGTCCCATTCGCCGTCCCACCGCCGGTGCAGGCTCCTCACGTAATGCGGCAGCACCGCCCTGGGATTGTTCAGGAATGGGGCGAAGCCGCCCAGCACCCGCGCCAGCTGCAGCTGGAGCCGCTGCGAGCCCGTGGCGCGCCAGTCGAAGAACGGGCTGTTGAGCCAGAGCGCCTCGACCTGGTTCCTGCGCCCGCCCTCCTGCGCGTAGAGGGCGCAGACCAGCCCGCCGGTGGAATGCCCCGCAAGCAGCGCCGGCCGCCCGATTTCCTGCAGCGCCTTGTCGATGTCGGCGAAATACTCGGCGACATCGGCGCAATAGCACGGATGCTGGTACGGCAGCAGCGAACGGCCGTGCTTCCTCAGATCCAGCGCGTAGAAGGCGTAGCCCTCGGCGGCAAAGCGCTCGGCCATGTGGCGCTGGAAGAAGTAGTCGATGAAGCCGTGGACGTAGAGCACGGCGCGCGCCGTGTCCGGCTGCGGCGCGCGCACCAGGGTGGCCAGCACACGGCCGTCGTAGTCCTGCGGCTGCGCGAGCTCGAGGGACTCGAACCCCGGCAGCAGCCGGTCAGGCTGCCATTCGCTCATGCCGCTCCAATGCCCATGCCACGTGTTCGCGGACCAGGGGCGAGGGGTGGTCGCTGCGCGCGCGCAGGGCCGCCACCACCGCGTCGGAACGCGGCGCGTTGCCCAGGCCGACCGCCAGGTTGCGCAGCCAGCGCTCGTGGCCGATGCGCCGGATCGGCGAACCCCGCAGGCGGGCGTCGAACTCCGACTCGGTCCAGCCGAACAGCTCCACCAGCGTGGCGCGGTCCAGGCGGTTGCGCACCTGGAAGTCCGGCTCCAAGCTCGGCTGCGCGAAGCCGTTCCACGGGCACACCAGCTGGCAGTCGTCGCAGCCGTAGACGCGGTTGCCGATGAGCGGCCGCAGTTCCTCAGGGATGGCGCTCTTGTGCTCTATGGTGAGGTAGGAAATGCAGCGGCGCGCATCCAGCCGATACGGGCCCTGGATCGCCTGCGTCGGGCAGATGTCGATGCACTGGCGGCAGCTGCCGCAATGCTCGCTCGCCGGCGCATCGGCCGGCAGCGGCAGGCTGGTGTAGATCTCGCCCAGGAAGAACCACGAGCCCGCCTCGCGCGCGAGCAGCAGGGTGTGCTTGCCGCGCCAGCCGATGCCCGCCTTCGCCGCCAGCTCCACTTCCATCGCCGGGGCGGAGTCGCACAACACACGGTGGCCGAAGGGCCCGGTCTCGGCCTCGATGCGGTCGCACAGCTTCTGCAGCCGCGAGCGCAGCACCTTGTGGTAATCGCGACCCCGGGCGTAGCGGGCAACGTAGGCACGCGCCCCGTCGGCGAGCGCGGGCCACTCCTCTTGGAGGGAAGGGGCGTAGTCCATCCGGCAGGTGATGACGCGCAGGGTGCCGGGCGAGAGCTCGGCCGGCCGCGCGCGAAGCGTGCCATGGCGCGCCATATAATCCATCTCGCCGTGCCAGCCCAGCTCGAGCCATTCGGCCAGACGGCCCTCGGCCGCCGAGAGGTCCGCGTCCGCGATGCCCACCGCCTGGAAGCCGAGCCCCGCGCCCCACGCCCGGATCCGCGCCGCCAGCGCCGCATAGTCCATGGGCGGACATCTTATGTTGCCTGACGAAGAGGCCACGCTGCGGCTGGGGGCCGCGCTTGCCGACGGCGCCCGCAATGGCCTGGTCCTGCACCTCATCGGCGAGCTTGGGGCGGGAAAAACCACCCTCGTCCGGGGCCTTCTGGGGGCCCTGGGACACCGGGGACGGGTCAAGAGCCCGACCTACGCCCTGGTTGAAGCTTATGATCTTTCGAGGTTACACTTGTATCACTTTGATTTTTATCGCTTCAAGGACAGGTCTGAATGGCTGAGTTCCGGCTTCCAGGAACATTTCGGACCCGACGCCCTCTGCGTGGTGGAGTGGCCGGAGCGGGCGGGGGATGCGATCGCGCCTCCGGACCTCGAGCTCCATCTTGTCTACGAGGGATCGGGACGGGAGGCGAGGCCCCAGGCGCGCTCGCCGCAGGGCGAGGCCTGGCTCGCGGCTGCCTCGTCGCGTTGGCGCTCGTCCTAGGGGCCGGCGAGGCGCTGGCGCAAGCGCAGATCACCTCCACGCGCATCTGGCCGGCGCGGGACTACACGCGCGTCACGCTGGAATCGAACAAGGAGCTCAGGTTCAGCGTCTTCGGCGTCAAGGACCCGGAGCGCCTGGTGGTGGAGATCGAAGGCGCCGACTTTGGCGCCGCGCTCGCCGAGCTGCAGGACAAGGTCGCCGCGGGCGACCCCTACATCGCCAAGCTGCGCGCGGGCCGCAACCGCCCCGGCGTACTGCGCATCGTCCTCGACCTGAAGGCGGAAGTGAAGCCGCAGGTGTTCACCTTGAAGCCGATCGCGGACTATGGCCACCGCCTCGTCCTCGACCTGTACCCGGTGGCAGCGCCGGACCCGCTCGCGGCGTTGATCGAGTCTGCGAGCCGGCGCGCGCCTGCGCCGGCCGAGGACAAGGACGGCCCGCCGTCGATGGCGCGCCTGGCCACCATCGTCATCGATCCGGGGCACGGCGGCGAGGACCCCGGCGCGCTCGGGCGCCTGGGCTCGCGCGAGAAGGACATCACCCTCACCATCTCCCGGCGCCTGAAGGCGATGATCGACGAGGAGCCGGGCATGCGCGCGGTGCTGACGCGCGACGGCGACTACTACCTCGGGCTGCAGGCGCGCGTGGACAAGGCGCGCAAGGTGCGCGCCGACCTGTTCGTCTCGGTGCACGCCGACGCCTTCCTCAGGCCGCACGCGCGCGGCTCCTCGGTGTTCGCGCTCTCGGAGCGGCGCGCCACCTCGGAGGCGGCAAGGTGGCTGGCGCGCAAGGAGAACCAAGCCGACCTGGTCGGCGGCGTCAACATCGATGTCAAGGACCGCTATCTGGCGCAGACGCTGCTCGACCTGTCGCAGACCGCGACCATCGACCACAGCCTGAAGCTGGGCCACGCGGTGCTGGGGGAACTGGGCCGGATCAACACCCTGCACAAGCCGCGCGTCGAGCAGGCGAGTTTCGCAGTGCTGAAATCGCCCGACGTGCCCTCGATCCTGGTGGAGACCGCGTTCATTTCCAACCCGGAGGAGGAGAAGCGCCTCAATGACGAGGCCTACCAGGAGAAGATGGCGCGCGCGATCCTGGCCGGCATCAAGCGCTACCTGGAGAAGTACCCGCCGCGACCGCACAGCCCCCTGACGGGGACATCATCGCCTTGGGCCATCGCGCTGAACTGAGGCGCGCGACTTCACCCAGGCGTAGATGCCCGGGCTGATCGACAGCAGCACGATGGCGAGGATCACCGCGGTGAGGTTGCTCTTCACCGCTGGGATGTTGCCGAAGAAGTAGCCCAGGCTGCACAACGACACCACCCAGATGAACGCCCCGGCGACGCAGAAGCCGATGTAGCGCGGGTAGGGCATGCTGCCCACGCCGGCGACGAAGGGCACGTAGGTGCGCACGATGGGGATGAAGCGTGCCAGGATGATGGTCTTGCCGCCGTGGCGCTCGTAGAAGGCATGCGCGCGCGCCAGGTAGGCCGGGTTGAACCAGCGCGACTGCTCGTAGTGGAACACGCGCGGGCCGACCCAGCGGCCGATGAAGTAGTTGACGTTGTCCCCGGTGAGCGCGGCGGCGATCAGCACGCCCATCACCAGCCCGATGTCCAGGTTGCCCGCGGCCGCGAGCGCGCCGGTGACGAACAGCAGCGAGTCGCCCGGCAGGAACGGCCAGATCACCAGGCCGGTCTCGGTGAACACGATCGCGAACAGCAGCGCGTAGACCCAGACGCCGTGCTCCGCGACCAACGCCCCCAGGTGCTGGTCGAGGTGGATCGCGAGGTCGAACAGTGCGGCGAGAAGCTCCATCGCGCCGATTGTACCGGGGCGCCCCGATATAATTTGCCGATGCCGGCCTCGCTCTCCAATCCCAGCGTGGAACGCGTGCGCGCGGCGCTCGCCGCCGCGGGCCTGGCGCCGGACATCGTCGAGCTGCCGGGCGCGGCGCGCACCGCGGTGGCGGCGGCGCAGTTCCTCGGCTGCGAGGTGGCGCAGATCGCCAATTCGCTGGTGTTCCGCGCCCAATCCACCGACCGCGCGGTGCTGGTGATGTCCTCCGGCGCCAAGCGCGTCAGCATTGCGAAGCTCGCCGCCACGGTGGGCGAGCCGATCGGCAAGGCCGACGCGGATTTCGTGCGCCGCCACACCGGTTTCGCCATCGGCGGCGTCGCCCCCGCGGGCAGCGAAGGGGCCTACCTGCGCGCCTTCGTCGAACGCGGCCTTTCGGCCTGGCCCGATATCTGGGCTGCGGCCGGGCACCCGAGCACGGTGTTCCGGCTGAGCTATGCCGAGCTGCTGCGCCTCACCGGCGGCGCCGAGGCCGACCTCGCCGAATGAGCGCGATCCGGGTCCTGCCCGAGCCCCTCATCAGCCAGATTGCGGCCGGCGAGGTGGTGGAACGGCCGGCCTCGGTGCTGAAGGAACTGCTCGAGAACGCGCTCGACGCCGGCGCCACCGAGGTCGTGGTGACGCTGGACGAAGGCGGCGCGCGCCGGGTGCAGGTGGAGGACAACGGCACCGGCATTCCGCGCGGGGAGCTGCCGCTCGCGCTGGCGCGCCACGCCACCAGCAAGATCGCCAGCCTCGAGGACCTGGAAGGCGTGGCCACGCTCGGCTTTCGCGGCGAGGCGCTCGCCTCCATCGCCTCGGTCTCGCGCCTCACGCTCACCACCCGCACCGCCGCAGCGGCGCATGCGAGCGAGTTGAGCGCCGAGGGCGCCGCACCCGGGACGATCCGTCCCGCGGCGCGCACCACCGGCACCACGGTCGCCGTCGCCGACCTGTACTTCAACACGCCGGCGCGCCGCAAGTTCCTGCGCAGCGAGGCCACCGAGTTCGGCCACTGCGAGGAAGTATTCCGCCGCGTCGCGCTGGCGCATCCGGAGCGCGCCTTCACCCTGAAGCACAACGGCCGCGTCTCGCAGCACCTGCGCCGCCAGACTTTGCCTGAGCGCGCCGCCGCCCTGCTGGGCGGGGAATTCATCCACAACAGCCTGCCGGTGGAGGCGCAGGCGGCAACGCTGCGCCTCTGCGGCATCGCCGGCAGCCCGCAGGCCGCGCGCGCCCGCGCCGATGCGCAGTACTTCTTCGTCAACGGCCGCTTCGTGCGCGACCGGCTGCTGGCGCATGCCGCGCGCGAGGCCTGGGCCGACCTGTTGCACGGCGAGCGCCAGCCCGCCTACGTATTGTTCCTCGAGATCGACCCGCGCGGCGTGGACGTCAACGTGCATCCGGCCAAGACCGAAGTCCGCTTCCGCGACGCGCGCGGCATCCACCAGTTCGTGTTACATGCCCTCAAGCGCGCGCTGTCGCCTTCCGCCGCCGAGGCGCCTGTCGCGTATGCGGCGATTCCGCAGGGCGCCTCGATTCAACCGGCCCTGGGATTGGCACAACCGGTTGCCGCCTATCGATCCTTCACGGGCGCTGCGATGGCGGCGGCGCCCATGCCTGCGGCGCTCCCCGCTTCGCAAGCCGCGCCACCGCTGGGCTACGCCCTTGCCCAACTCCACGGCGTCTACATCCTGGCGCAGAACGAGGCCGGACTGGTGCTGGTGGACATGCACGCGGCGCATGAGCGCATCGTGTATGAGGGATTGAAAGACAACCTCGAGGCCGGGAAAGTGGAGCGCCAGCAGCTGCTGGTGCCGGCGGTGTTGCGTGCCGAGGCGCTCGATGTCGCCACCGCCGAGGAGAACCGCGAGGCGCTGGAGAAGTTGGGCTTCGAGATCAGCGCCGCGGGCCCCAACGAGCTGGCGGTGCGCGCAGCGCCGATGCTGCTCGCCGGCGGCGACGTGCCGGCCCTCGCCCGCGCGGTGCTGGCCGAGCTGCGCGAGTACGGCGCGGCTCAGGCCGTCGCGGCGCGGCGCGACGAGCTGCTCTCGGGCATGGCCTGCCATGCCGCGGTGCGCGCCAACCGCGTCCTCACCGTGGCCGAGATGAACGCGCTGCTGAGGGAGATGGAGGCCACCGAGCGCTCGGGTTCCTGCAACCACGGCCGCCCGACCTGGTACCAGCTCACGCTGGCCGACCTGGACAAGCTCTTCCTGAGGGGTCGGTGAGATGAGCGGGGTCATGGTCATCACCGGCGGCGGCCAGTCAGGCGTGGAGGCGATGTCCGCGGCGCGGCTGCAGCGCATGTTCGCCACCAACCTCCTCGGCGCGTTCCTGTGCGCGCGCGAGGCGGCCGAGGAAGGCATCCGCGTCAACTGCGCACGCCCCGGCTTGGTGCACACCGACCTCCACGCCTCCGGGGGCGAGCCCAACCGCATCGAGCGCCTGCACGCCGGCATTGCCATGAAGCGCGGCGGCGAGCCCGAGGAAGTGGCGCGCGCGGTGCTGTGGCTGCTGTCGCAGGAGGCCTCCTGCACCGGGGCGATCCTCGATGTGACGGGAGGTCGTTGAGCGCGGCGTTCGTGCTCCTCGGGCCGACCGCGAGCGGGAAATCGGCGCTCGCGATGAAACTCGCCGCCCAGCTGCCGATCGAGATCGTGAGCGTCGATTCGGCGCAGGTCTACCGCGGCATGGACCTCGGCACCGCCAAGCCCTCGGCCGCCGAGCGCGGGGCCGTGCCGCACCACCTCATCGACATCGCCGAACCGACCGAGCGCTACTCGGCGGGCCGCTTCCGCCTCGACGCCATTCGCCTCGTCCGGGAAATCCTCGCGCGCAACAGAATCCCGCTGCTGGTCGGCGGCACCATGCTGTACTACCGCGCCCTCGCCTGCGGGCTGGATGCCCTGCCCGAGGCCGACCTCGCGATCCGCGCCGCAATAGATGCGCAGGCCGCGCGCCAAGGCTGGCCGGCGCTGCACGCGGAACTGGCGCAGCGGGATCCGGCGGCCGCGGCGCGCATCCAGCCGACCGACGCGCAGCGCATCCAGCGCGCGCTGGAGGTCTGGCGGACCACCGGTCGGAGGCTTTCCTCGCTGCAGACCGCGACGGCGCCCGCCCTGCCCTTCGAGCTAAGGGCTTACGCGCTGGTGCCGGAGGATCGCGCCGAGCTGCACCGGCGCATCGCGGCGCGCTTCGATGCGATGCTGAAGAACGGCCTGGTGGACGAACTGAAGGGTCTCAGGAAACGCCATGACCTGAATGCGGCACTGCCCAGCATGCGCGCGGTGGGCTACCGCCAGGCCTGGCGCTTCCTCGACGGCGAGATCAAGATGGCGGAACTGCGCGAGAACGGCATCGCCGCGACCCGCCAACTGGCCAAGCGCCAGCTCACCTGGCTGCGCAGCCTGCCGGGGCTCTGGCCGGCGGACAGCCTGGCCGAAGCCCTCAGTCGAGCGACAGCCCGACTTGCTTCGTGACCCGGCCGTAGGCCGCGAGCTGCTCGGTGACGAATGCGCTGAGCTCCTCCGGGCTCGAGCCGCGCGGCTCGAAGGCGAGCTTGCCGAGGGCCTCCTTCACTTCGGGCTTGGCGAGCACGATCCGGATTTCGCGGCCTACGCGATCCACTACCTCCTTGGGCAGCCTGGGCGGCCCGAACAGGCCGCCCCAGGGCGTAATGGACACCGCATGCAGCCCGGCCTCGGTCATCGTCGGCGCATCCGGCAGCAGCGGATTGCGCGTCGGCAGGAGCGTCGCCAGTACCCGCAGCTTGCCGTCCTTCACCTGCGGCGCGAGCGTGCCCGGCGTCGCGAGCGTGAAGTTCACCCGTCCGGCGATGATGTCGAGCGACAGCGGTCCATCTCCCTTGTAGGGAACGTGCACGACATCGAGCTTGTTCAGCGCCGCGAACTGCGCCGTCGCCAGGATGCTGGTCGCGTTCCCGGTGCCGTAGAAGATCTTGCCCGGATGCGCGCGCGCATAGCCCACCAGGTCCTGGATCGTCTTCACCGGCATGCTCGGGTGAGAGAACACGAAGAAACCGAAAATGCCGACCAATGAGATCGGCGTGAAGTCCTTGACCGGATCGTAGGGCGGAACCTTCTTCGCCGCCGGGGCGTAGGACATGCCGGTGGCGGTGCCGTAGTACAGGGTGTAGCCGTTCGGTTCGGCCTTGCGAGCGGCGTCGGAGGCGATGATGCCCTCGCCGCCGGGCCGGGTCTCGATGACGACCGGCTGCCCGAGCTGCTGGCTGAGGGGCTGCGTGAAAATGCGCGCCCCCAGTTCGGCGGCGCCGCCCGGCGGGAAGGGCACGATGAGGCGAATCGGCTTGTTGGGGTACTGCTGCGCAAGGGCGCTGGAGCAGGCCAGCGCGGCTGCGATCGCGACGACGAGTGTTTTCACGGTGCTCTCCCGATCACTCCGGCTGGATGCCGACGGCCTTCAGGATGTTGCGGTAGCTCTCCAGCTGCTCCTTGGTCCATGCCGCGAGCTTCTCGGGCGACGAAGGCGTCAGCACGAAGGCCTGCTTCTGCATCGCCTCCTGCACCTCCGCGCGGCCCATCGCGGCGACGAACTCCTTGTTCAGGCGCGCGGTGACCTCGGCCGGCATCTTCGCCGGCCCGTACAGCCCGGCCCAGGAGATGATCGAGAAGGTCGGGTAGCCGGCCTCCGCGATCGTGGGCAGGTCCGGCAGCAGGTGGCTGCGCCGCGGCAGGGTAGTCACCAGCGCGCGCAGCTTGCCCTCGCGGATCAGCGGCATGGAGGTGGTCGAGGAGGCGAACATCATCTGCACGCGGCCGCTCACCAGGTCGGGCATGACCTGCGGCTCGGTCTTGTAGGGCACGTGGACCATCTCGATCTTGGCCAGCGAGGCGAGCAGCGCGGAGGACACGATGCCGGTGGTGTTCCCGGTGGCGTAGTTGATCTTGCCCGGGTTCGCCTTCGCATGCTGGATCAGTTCCGGCAGCGTCTTCGCCGGCACGCTGGGATTGACCACGACGAAGAAGGTGTAGCGGCCGACGTCGGTGATCGGCGTGAAGTCCGCCAACGGGTCGTAGGGCGGCGACTTCTTCATCGCCGGCACCACCGACAGCGGGCTGTTGGTCGCCATCAGCAGCGTGTAGCCGTCGGGCGCGGCCTTCGCCACCTCCGAGGCGGCGATGGCGCCGTCGGCGCCCGCCTTGTTGTCGATCACCACCGGCTGCCCGACCGCGGCGGACACGGAACTGCCGATGACGCGCGAGATCAGGTCCGTGGCCGAACCGGCGCCGAAGGGCACCACGATCCGGATCGATTTGTTGGGATACTGCGCGAATGCGGGAACCGCCACGAGCAATGCGGCGGCCATAACCAGCGTGCGTTTCATCACCGGATCTCCTCCCTCTCTGAGCCGATTATAGTGTGAGATCCTGAAATTGGATTCCGGGGGTTCGCATGGACATCGGCGTCGTCGGCCTGGGCAGGATGGGCGCCAACATGGCGCGGCGCATGGCGCGCGCCGGCGCCCGGGTGGTCGCTTTCGACCTCGATGCTGCAGCGCGGGGCGCGCTCGCGGGCGAACGCAACCTCCAGATCGCGGAGGGCCTTGCGGCGCTCGCCGCCAGCCTGCCGGGGGAGCGCGTGATCCTGACCATGCTGCCGGCGGGCCCGGCCACCGCAGGGGCGCTGGCCGAACTGCTGCCGCTGCTCTCGACAGGCGATACCCTGGTGGACGGCGGCAACGCCTATTACAGGGATTCGATGGCGCGCGCCCTGGAGATGTCGCAGCGCGGCATGCGCTACGTCGACGCCGGGGTGTCCGGCGGCGTGCACGGCCTGGCGGGCGGCTATTGCCTGATGCTGGGCGGCACGCCGAAGTCGGTCGAGCGCTTCGAGCCCTTCGCGCGCCTGCTCGCGCCGGCGCCCGATCGCGGCTGGCTGCACTGCGGCCCCAGCGGCGCCGGCCACTTCGCCAAGATGATCCACAACGGCATCGAGTACGGGATGATGCAGGCCTACGCCGAAGGCTTCGCCCTGCTCGCCGCGCGCAAGGACCTGGAGTTCGACCTCGGCCGCCTTGCCGAGACCTGGCGCCACGGCAGCGTGGTGCGCTCCTGGCTGCTCGATCTGAGCGCCGAGGTGTTGAAGGAGGACGAGGACATGGCCGGGGTGGCGCCGGTGGTCGCCGATTCCGGCGAAGGCCGCTGGACCGCGCTGGAAGCAGTGGCACTGGGCGTGCCCGCGCCGGTGATCACGATGGCGCTGATGGCGCGCTTCTCCAGCCAGGGCAAGTCCGACTACTCGCGCAAGCTGCTGGCGATGATGCGGACGAAATTCGGCGGCCACGCCATCACCAAGGCCTGATCGGCGTCAACCGGGCGTGATCGTCATCGTCATGGGCGTCTCCGGCGCCGGCAAGTCCACCGTCGGCCGGGCGCTCGCCGCGCGCCTCGGCTTGCCGTTTCTCGACGCCGACGAATTCCATCCGCCGGAGAACGTCGCCAAGATGGCCTCCGGCACGCCGCTCACCGATGCCGACCGCAGGCCCTGGCTGGAAGCGCTCAACCGCAGGTTGCATGGCATGCCGGAGGCGGTTCTCGCGTGTTCCGCACTGAAGGAGGACTACCGCAGGCGCCTCGCCCAGGGACTGGAGGATTGCCGCTTCGTCCACCTGCGCGGCAGCATCGAGATCATCCGCAAGCGGCTGGCGGCGAGGCAGCACCGCTACATGCCGGCTTCGCTGCTGGAGAGCCAGTTCGCCACGCTGGAGCCGCCGCGCGACGCAATCGAGGTGGAGGTTTCGGCCAGCGTCCCCGCCTGCGTCGAGGCGATCGCCGCACGCCTGGGGCATTAGCCCCTAATCGCCCTTCGCCACGCCCTCGCGCCGCGGGTCCGCCCCGCCCCGCCAGCCGCCGGGCACGCGCTCGATGACATGCAGGCCGCTGGTGAAGTCCCCCAGCCGCACCTCGTGCCCCCGGGCGCGCAACGCCGGCGCAAGCAGCTCGTAGGCGGTGTCGCGCTCCAGTTCCGTCGGCCCGTTCATGCTGCCGCCGTGCGGCAGCGAGACGGCGGCCTGCGCATCGAGCTGCCAGTCGATCATCGCCACCAGCGTGCGTGCGACGTAATTGATGATCGAGGCGCCCCCGGGTGAGCCCAGCACCGCCCGCAGCTCGCCTCCGGCACCGAAGGCGATCACCGGCGACATGGCGCTGCGCGGCCGCTTGCCGCCCTCGGTGCGGTTGGCCGCGCCAGCGGCGAACGAGAAATCGGTGAGCTGGTTGTTGAGCAGGAAGCCGCGCACCAGGATCCGGCTTCCGAACGCGCTCTCGATGGTGGTGGTCATGGACACGGCCTCGCCGCGGCCATCCACGATGGACACGTGGCTGGTGCCGGCAGGCGAGGTCTCCGGCGCCTGCGCCATCGGCTGCGCACCGCGCGGCCGTCCCGGCTCGGCGCGCCCCAGCGAGCGCTCGCCCACCAGGCGCGCGCGCCGATCCAGGTAGTCCGGCTCCAGCAGTCCGTCCAGCGGCACCGCGACGAAATCCGGGTCGGCGAGGTAGCGGCCGCGGTCGGCATAGGCCAGGCGCCCCGCCTCGGACAAGAAATGCAGCGCCGCGGCGGAGCTCGGCGCGGCAGTGCGGAAATCCGTGCGCTCGAGGATGCCCAGCAACTGCAGCACGACCGCGCCGCCTGCCGGCGGCCCCATGCTGCACACACGCATCGCACGATAGGGCAGGCACACCGGGTCGCGCTCGAGCGCGCGATAGCGCGCCAGGTCCTCCAGCGTGAGGTCGCCCGGGCGGGCGTGGCCGCGCACGGCGGCCACGATGTCCTCGGCGATGGCGCCGCCGTAGAACGCATCCGCGCCCGAAGCGGCGACG
Organism: Betaproteobacteria bacterium; assembly: GCA_016868105.1. Classification (GTDB taxonomy): domain Bacteria; phylum Pseudomonadota; class Gammaproteobacteria; order Burkholderiales; family SG8-39; genus RBG-16-66-20. The sequence continues at coordinate 19,254 of VGIA01000012.1, forward strand.
GCGCGCAGCGTGGCGGCATAGTCCGGATTGGCGATGCGCGCGCCCACCGCCTTCGGCCGCTCCTCCGGGTCGTAATACAGCGCACGCGCCGCCGCGTTACCGCGCAGTTCCCGTTCGCCCTCCAGCAGGCGGTGAAGCCTGGGCGACATCGGGAACCCCTGCTCGGCGAGCCCGATGGCAGGCTCGAACAGACTGGCCCAGGCAAGGCGCCCATGGCGCCTGTGCGCCGTTTCCAGCATGCGCAGCACCCCGGGCACGCCGACCGAGCGCCCGCTCACCACCGCCTCCACGAATCCCGGCGGCCGGCCGTCCGCGCCGGGCAACCAGTCCGGCCTTACCGCCGCCGGCGCGGTCTCGCGCCCGTCGTAGCTTGTCAGCTTCTTGTCGCCCTGCGACCAGTGGAGCAGGAACGCGCCGCCGCCCAGGCCCGAGGATTGCGGCTCCACCAGCCCCAGCACCATCTGCACCGCGATCGCGGCATCGAGGGCGCCGCCGCCGGCGCGCAGTACCTCGACGCCGGCTTGCACCGCGAGCGGGTTGGCCGCCGCCACCATGAAGTGCTTTGCATGCGCTGGGTCGCGCGACTGCCAGCCGCTGGGGGCTTCGGGTTGCGGCTGCGACTGCGGCCAGGCCGGCGCCGCCGCCAGCAGCAACGCCACGAAGACGGCGCGGTGCACGGCTAGCGGTACTCGAGCAGTTGGGCGCAGATGCGGTTCAGGTTCTCATCGGGCACGCGCCCCTCGCGCAGGATTCTGACCACCTGCCCGACCCTGGGCGAGCGGGTCCTGCCGTCGCGACGGCTCGGTCACCGCATCACACCATCAGGGGCACCACGAGCAGCGCGACGATGTTGATGATCTTGATGAGCGGGTTGACCGCCGGGCCGGCGGTGTCCTTGTAGGGATCGCCCACGGTGTCGCCGGTGACCGCGGCCTTGTGCGCCTCGGAACCCTTGCCGCCGTGGTGGCCGTCCTCGATGTACTTCTTGGCGTTGTCCCAGGCGCCGCCGCCGGTGCACATGGAGATGGCGACGAAGAGACCGGTGACGATGGTGCCCATCAGCACCCCGCCCAGCGCCTGCGCGCCGGCGGCCGGGCTGAACGCCCAGCCGAAGCCCACGCCGACCACGATCGGCACCAGCACCGGCAGCAGCGACGGGATCATCATCTCCTTGATCGCGGCCTTGGTGAGCAGGTCCACCGCGGTGCCGTACTCTGGCTTGGCGGTGCCTTGCATGATGCCCTTGATCTCCTTGAACTGGCGGCGCACTTCCAGCACCACCGACCCGGCGGCGCGGCCCACCGCCTCCATCGCCATGGCGCCGAACAGGTACGGCACCAGGCCGCCGATCAGCAGCCCGATGACGACGAAGTGGTTGGACAGGTCGAAGGAAATCGCCTTGCCCGCCTTCTCCAGGGCGTGCGTGAAATCGGCGAACAGCACCAGCGCGGCGAGGCCCGCCGAGCCGATGGCGTAGCCCTTGGTCACCGCCTTGGTGGTGTTGCCCACCGCGTCCAGCGGATCGGTGATGTCGCGCACCGCATCGGGCAGCTCCGCCATCTCGGCGATACCGCCCGCGTTGTCGGTGATCGGCCCGTAGGCGTCCAGCGCGACCACGATCCCGGCCATCGACAGCATCGAGGTCGCCGCGATCGCGATGCCGTACAGGCCGGCGAGGCTGTAGGAGGCGAGGATGGCCAGGCAGACCGCGATCACCGGCCAGGCGGTGGACTTCATCGACACGCCGAGGCCCGCGATCATGTTGGTGGCGTGGCCGGTGGTGCTGGCCGCGGCGACGTGCTGCACCGGCTTGTACTGGGTGCCGGTGTAGTACTCGGTGATCCAGACCAGGAATCCGGTAAGCGCCATGCCGACCACGGCGGTGCCGTACAGGTGCCAGACCGAGATCATCTTCTTGCCGCCGCCGACTTCGAACGGAACGGTCTTCACGATCTCGCCCATCATCCACTCGGTGATCGGCCAGAACGCGATGAGGGCGATGCCGCCAGCCCAGGCGAGGCCCTTGTAGAGCGCGGGCATGACGTTCTTCTCGCCTGGCTGCGCCTTGACGAACCAGGTGCCGGCGATCGAGGCGATGATGGCGAAGCCGCCGATGGCGAGCGGGTAGATGACCGCGTTCGGGCTGGTGGTCTGCACCATCAGCGCGCCCAGCAGCATGGTGGCGATGATGGTCACGGCGTAGGTCTCGAACAGGTCCGCAGCCATGCCGGCGCAGTCGCCCACGTTGTCGCCCACGTTGTCGGCGATCACCGCGGGGTTGCGCGGATCGTCCTCGGGGATGCCCGCCTCGACCTTGCCCACGAGGTCGGCGCCGACGTCGGCGCCCTTGGTGAAGATGCCCCCGCCGAGCCGCGCGAAGATCGAGATCAGGGACCCGCCGAATCCCAGGCCGATCAGCGGATGGATGATGCGCGCAAGGTCGGTCTTGTCGTGCGCGTTGGCGTGCAGGATGGCGAAGTAGCCCGCTACGCCCAGCAGCGCAAGGCCCACCACCAGCATGCCGGTGATGGCGCCGCCGCGGAACGCGACGTTGAGCGCCTCGTTGAGCCCGCTGCGGGCCGCCTCCGCGGTGCGCACATTGGCGCGCACCGAGACGTTCATGCCGATGTAGCCGGTGGCCCCGGAAAGCACCGCGCCCACCACGAACCCGGCCGCGGTGAGGCCATCGAGGAAGATCCAGATCAGCACCGCCAGCACCACGCCGACCATGCCGATGGTCATGTACTGGCGGTTCAGGTAGGCGCTCGCGCCCTCGCGGATCGCGCCCGCGATCTCGCGCATGCGCTCGTTGCCCTCGGGCTGCGCCAGGATCCACTGGATCGAAACCGCGCCATAAACGAGCGCGATGAATGCGCACACTAGCGCGAATAAGAGGCCACCGGACATTCAGACTCTCCCCTGGAAAGGCGCGGATTTTAGCAGAGGGTCAGGTCGTTAGCGCCGCAATGGCGCGCTTGCGAACGGCCTCGACGCTGCCCACCCCGGAGATCGGGCGATAGCGGGGGGCCGCCTCGGGCGCCGCCGCCGACCAGCGCTGGTAGAAGTCCACCAGCAGCCGGTTCTGCGCCTGGTACACCTGCAGGCGCTTGCGCACGATCTGCTCCCGGTCATCGTCGCGCTGCACCAGGGGCTCGCCGCTGAGGTCGTCGCGGTCGGCGACCTTCGGGGGATTGAACGTCACGTGGTAGGTCCGGCCGGAGCCGAGGTGCACGCGGCGGCCGCTCATGCGGGCGATGATGTCCTCCGGCGGGACGTCGATCTCGAGCACGTAGCTCACGCCGATGCCGGCGTCGCGCAGGGCCTCGGCCTGGGGGATGGTGCGCGGGAAGCCGTCGAACAGGTAGCCGCGGGCGCAATCGGGGGCCTTCAGCCGTTGCTTCACCAGCCCAAAGATGATCTCGTCGGACACCAGCGACCCGGCGTCCATCACCTGCTTCGCCGCCAGCCCAAGCGGCGTGCCGGCCTTGATCGCGCCGCGCAGCATGTCGCCGGTGGAAATCTGGGGGATGCGGAACTGCGCGGTGATGAACCCCGCCTGGGTGCCCTTGCCGGCGCCGGGCGGCCCGAGGAGGATGAGTCTCACGGCAGCATCCTACGAACGGCTTCCAGGTCCTGGGGCGTGTCCACCCCTGGTGGAATCTCCCCCTCGTGGACCGCGACCGCGACGCGGTGGCCGTGCCAGAGCACCCGCAGCTGCTCCAGCGCCTCGGTCCTCTCCTCGGGGCTGGGCGCGAGGCCCGGGAAGCGCTGCAGAAACGCCATGCGGTAGCCGTAGATGCCGGCGTGGCGGTACCACGCGCCGCCCGCCTGGCGCGGATAAGGAATCCGCGCGCGGGAAAAGTACAGCGCGTAACCGCGGGCGTCGAGCACCACCTTGACCACGTTCGGGTTCTCGAGCGAAGCCGCGTCGCGGATCGGGTGGCAGGCGGTGGAAACGGCCGCCTCGGCGTGGCTGCCCAGCATCGCGGCGACCGCGCGCACCAGCTCGGGCGCAATGAGCGGCTCGTCGCCCTGGAGGTTCACCACCGCCTCGTCGGGGCAGAGGCCAAGCGCGGCGGCGGCCTCGGCGACGCGGTCGGTGCCCGAGGGGTGGTCGGTGCGGGTCATGACCGCGCGGTAGCCCGCCCGTTCGACCGCCTCCCGGATCCGGTCGTCGTCCGTGGCGACCGCCACCGCGGCGGCGCCGCTCTGCGCCGCGCGTTCGCAAACCCTCACCACCATCGGCTTGCCGCCGATGTCGGCCAGCGGCTTGCCCGGGAACCGGCTCGAGGCGTGGCGCGCCGGAACGATGACCGTGAACTTCAGGCGACTTCCTCTTCCGGCGGCAGCTTGCGCGCCTCCTCCTCCAGCATCACCGGAATGCCGTCCTTGATGGGGAATCCCATGCGGTCGGCCCGGCAGAGGAGTTCCCCGGCATCCTTTCGATGCAGCAGCGGCCCCTTGCAAATCGGGCACACCAGGATTTCAAGCAGCCTTGGATCCACCGAGCTTCTCCAGCAGCCAGGGACCGAACGCGGGGTCCATCTGCGTGCGCACCGGGAACACCCAGTGCTTCGGTCCTGCGAAGCGCTGGCATTTTACCGCGTCCTTCTCGGTCATCACCACCGGCGCGTCGTCGCCGAACTCGAGGTCGGCGGCGACGAAGGGATGATGGTCGGGGAACGGGTGCGGGAGGATCTCGAGGCCGAGCGCGATCAGCTGCATGAAAAACCGGCTCGGATCGCCGATGCCGGCCACCGCATGCAACCTCTGGCCCTTGAAGTCGGCCGCCGCGCGCTTGTCGCTGGCGTCGACAAGCCGCACCAGTTCCGCGCCCTCTAGCTTCATGCCGAAGCCCTTCAGCTCCGCCCCGTGGCTGACCACCGCGTCCACCGAGGCCAGGCGCGAGACCGGCTCGCGCAGCGGCCCCGCCGGCAGCAGCAGGCCGTTGCCGAAGCCACGCCCGTCCACGACGCAGATCTCGAGGTCGCGCGCGAGCGCATAGTGCTGCAGGCCGTCGTCCAGGATGATGAGGTCGCAATCCGGATGCTGGGCGCGCAGCGCGCGGCAGGCGGCGATGCGCTCGGGCGCCACCCAGACCGGGCAGCCGCTGCGGCGCGCGAGCAGCATCGGCTCCTCGCCCACCTCGGCCGGGTCCGAAGCGATGGTCGCCTCGCGCGGCGCGCCGCCCTTGTTCGCCATTGCGCCGCCGTAGCCCCGGGACACGATGCCGGGCTTGCGGCCATTGCGTTTCAGGAACTCCGCGATCCACAGCGCCAGCGGCGTCTTGCCGCTGCCGCCGGCCACGAGGTTGCCGACCACGATCACCGGCACGCCGGCGCGGTGGCGCGGCAGCAGGCGAGAGGCGTACAGGAGGCGGCGGACCGAGGCGACCGCGCCGTAGCACAGGCTCGCCGGCCACAGCAGCCACTGCAGGGCGCCGGAGCGGTACCAGTGCTTCACGCCGGCGGCAACGCTACTTCGAGGCCTGCGTGGTGAACGTGATCTGGGACAGCCCCGCCAACCGCGAGGCCTCCATGACGCGCACCACCGACTGGTGCGTGGCGCTGGCATCGGCGCTGATGATCACCACCGGCTCGCGCAGGCCGGCGCCGGCCCTGCGCAGTTCGCCGGCGAGCTGCTCGACCGAGGTGAACGCCACCGGCGCCTTGTTGAGGACGTACTGGCCCTGGGCGTTCACCAGCACCGAGACCTCGCCGGGGCGCTCCAGCTGGCGCTCGGTGTCGGCGGTGGGCAGGTTGATCTGCAGCTCGGTGTACTTCGAGTAGGTGGTGGTGACCATGAGGAAGATCAGGATCACCAGCATGACGTCGATCATCGGCACCAGGTTGATCTCCGGCTCCTCGCGGTGCCGCCCGCGCTGGAAGTTCATCGCCCCTCGGCACGATCGCCGTGGATGGTGTCCACCAGCTTGGCAGCCGCGATCTCCATGTCGACCACCAAGCCGTCCACCTTGTTGCGGAAATGCCGGTAGAAGATGAGCGCCGGGATGGCGATGGCGATGCCGAAGGCCGCGTTGTAGAGAGCGATCGAGATGCCGTGCGCGAGCTGCTGCGGATTGGTGCCGCCAGCCGGGGACTGCGAGCCGAAGATCTCGATCATGCCGATCACCGTGCCGAACAGGCCCAGCAGCGGCGCCGCGGTGGCGATGGTGCCCAGCGTGGTGAGGAAGCGCTCCAGGTCGTGCACCACGGCGCGGCCGGCCTCGTCGATGGCCTCCTTCATCACATGCCTCGGGCTGGCGTGGTTGCGCAGGCCGGCGGCGAGCACTTCGCCCAGCGGCGAGTCCTTGGCCAGCTTGTCCAGGATCTCGGGGGACACGCCCTGGCGCTGGTAGACCCCCAGCACCTGCTCGAGCAGGGTCGGCGGCACGATCTTCACGGCGCGCAACGTGATGGAGCGCTCGATGATCAGGGCGACGGCGATGATCGAAGCCAGAAGCAGCGGCCAGATCGGCCAGCCTGCGGCCTGGATGATTGAAAACAACTTGATTTCCCGGTCGTTTTCGGTGCGCGCACTTTAGCCCCTGCGCTGCGCTGCGGCAAGTTCGGTGGCGCGGTCCCGGGGGCTGCGCAGGGGCTTTGGCGGCGTCGTTTCGGGACTTGAGCAGCGCCAGCGCGGGATTGGACAAGACGCTATCCACAAAAGCTGTGAGTAAGTATGTGGATATCCTTTTGACAGCCCTCTGCTACGGGCGCCCAAGCCCGCCGAAGTCGGTTGCGATTAATAATTCAGCATGGTTTTCCCCTTGCCGCTCAATGCCTTATGGATAAGAATCGACCTCCGCGGCGAGTCTCTTCGCGGCCGCGGGGGTGACGCGCCGCGGGTGTGGACTAGTAGTATCGTGCGCGCTGCCCATGGAGCCCGGAAATCCGCAGGCAAATGCGCCGGTTTTGAGCGTGTCTCAGCTGGTCCGGAGCGTGCGCGACAGCCTGGAGCGCCGCTTCCCGCTGCAGTGGATCGGCGGCGAGATATCGAGCCTGCGGCCGGCCGCTTCCGGGCACCTGTATTTCGTCCTCAAGGACGAGCAGGCGCAGGTCGACTGCGTCATGTTCCGCGGCCGGGCTGCGACGCTGGACTGGGAGCCCAGGGACGGCCTGCGGGTCGAGGTGCGGGCGCTGGTGACGCTGTACGAGCCGCGCGGCCGCTTCCAGCTCAACGTCGAGGGCATGCGCCGCGCCGGCCTGGGGCCGCTGCACGAGCGCTTCCTGAAGCTGAAGGCGAAGCTGGAGGCCGAGGGCCTGTTCCAGCCGGGCGTGAAGCGCGACATTCCTTCGCATCCGCGGCGCATCGGTGTCCTCACCTCGCTCGGGGCAGCCGCCCTGCGCGACGTCCTCACCACCCTGCGCCGCCGCAATCGGTCGATCCCGGTCCTGGTCTATCCGGTCCCGGTACAGGGGGAGGGCGCAGCGGCGAAGATCGCCCAGATGCTGGCGAGGGCGAGTGAGCGCGCCGAGTGCGACGTGCTGCTGCTGGTGCGCGGCGGCGGCTCGATCGAGGACCTCTGGCCGTTCAACGAAGAAGCGGTGGCGCGCGCGATACGCGCCTGCGCCGTGCCGGTGGTGGTCGGCGTGGGCCACGAAACCGATCTCACCATCGCCGATTTCGCCGCCGACCGGCGCGCGCCCACGCCGACCGCGGCGGCCGAAATGGTGAGCCCGCCGCGCGCGGAACTGCTCGCGCGCATCGCCGAACTGGGCTGGCGCGCCTCGCGCGAGGCGCGGCGGCGCATCGAGTATGCGGTTCAGGCCCTGGATTCGCTGGCGCGGCGACTGGTGCATCCGGCCCACAGGCTGCGCGGCTCGCGCCAGCTGGTGGACCAGCTCGCGGCGCGGCTTGCCTCGCTGATGGGGCACCAGCTCGAGCTGCACCGCTACCGGCTGCGCGACTCGCCGCAGCGCCTGTCCTCCACGCTGGCGCGGCGCTTCGAGGCCGCCGCCGCCCGCCTCGCCTTGCTGCGCGCGGGCCTGGGCAGCCTCGACCCGGCCGCGGTGCTGGCGCGCGGTTACTCGATCACGCGCTCGGCCGAGGGCACGGTGCTCGGCGACGCGGCGGCGGTGCGCGAGGGCGACCGGCTGACGACCACGCTGGCCAAGGGCACGATCGAGAGCGTAGTGCAGGGCAAGGGCCGCCCCTGAGGCGCCCGATGTAACCGATCCGGTTACATGGGGCGCTGCTGCGGCGCGGCTAGCGCGCCCCGAGCAGCCGCGCCGCGCGCGCCACCTGCGCCTTGCGCACCCAGAAGATCATGCCGAAGCGCCGGCTGCCGGCGGTGAGCGCCGTCAGCGCCACCAGGTTGATCCTGGCTGCCGCCAGCTTGCCCAGCACGCCGGTCAGGGCGCCGACCCGATCCTCGCCCCGGACCAGGAAGGCGAGCTTGCGCGGCGAGATCTTCAGCTTCATCTTGCGCGCCGCGGCGCGGAACCTGGCGCCGTTGTCGGGCATGAAATCGACCTGGGCGCCGCCGCCGGCCGGAAAGCCGTGAAAGGCGCGCAGGTTGACCCCGGCGGACTTCATGGCCGCGAGCAGCGCGGCGCCGGCGCCGGGGCGCTGGGGAACCTTCATCGAGTAGTACTCCACCTTGCGGATGCTGGCCATGGTTGCCTCCTCTCATCGAGTGGGACTGCAGGCCTATAATTCTGCTCCTCTCCGGCTCCATCGACGGCCTTTTTCATGGGCAACCGCCTCTCGAAGATCACCACCCGCACCGGCGACCGGGGCGAGACCGGCCTGGGCGACGGCACGCGCCTGCCCAAGGACGCCGCCCGCGTCCAGGCGATGGGGGACATCGACGAGCTCAACTCCGCGCTGGGCCTGCTGCTGGCCGAGAAGATGTCCGTGCCGGTCCGAAATGCGCTGCTGCAGGTCCAGCACGACCTGTTCGACCTTGGCGGCGAGGTCTGCATCCCGGGGCACCAGATGGTCGGCCAGGCGCACGTCGAGCGCCTGGAGCAACTGACGCAGGCGAACAATGCCGGCCTCGCGCCGCTGAAGGAATTCATCCTTCCCGGCGGCACGCGCGCCGCGGCGATGGCCCACCTCGCCCGCACCATCTGCAGGCGCGCCGAACGCAGCCTGGTGGCGCTCGGCGGCACGGAAAACGTGGGCGACCCGGCCCGACGCTATCTCAATCGGCTATCGGACCTGCTGTTCGTGCTCGGACGCAGACTCAACCGGTCCGCCGGCCGCGGCGACGTGCTGTGGAACCACGCGCGCGGCAAGCGCGCCCGGAAAGCCTGAGCGGCGCGCGCCGCGTTGGTTAGAATTCCGCCATGGCCACGCCAAAGCCCGCGCTGAAAGCGCTGGTGTTCGACGTCTTCGGCACCGTCGTGGACTGGCGCGGCTCGCTCATCCGCGAGGGCCGGCGCCTCGGCAAGCGCAGGAACCTCGAGCTGGACTGGGCGGCGTTCGCCGACGCCTGGCGCGCCGGCTACAAGCCGGCCATGGCGCGCGTGCGCTCGGGCGAACTGCCCTGGACCACGATCGACCGGCTGCACCGCATGATCCTCGAGGACCTGCTGAGGCGGTTCGGCATCCGCGGCCTGTCGGAGGCGGACAAGTTCGAGTTCAACCGCGCCTGGCACCGGCTCGCGCCCTGGCCCGACGCCCGCGCCGGCCTGGCGCGCCTCAAGCGCCGCTACGTGATCGCCACGCTGTCCAACGGCAACGTCGCGCTGCTGGTGAACATGGCCAGACACGCCGGCCTGCCCTGGGACACGGTGATCTGCGCGGAGCTCTTTCACCACTACAAGCCCGACCCCGAGGCCTACCTCGGCACCGCCGCGCTGCTCGACCTCGCGCCGGCGCAGGTGATGCTGGTCGCGGCGCACAAGGACGACCTGCGCGCGGCGGCGGCCTGCGGCCTGAAGACCGGCTTCGTCCCCCGGCCCCTGGAGAAGGGGCCGACTTCGGAGCCCGACACCAAGCCCGAGGGTGATTTCACCGTGAATGCGAAGGACTTCGTGGACCTGGCGCGGAGGCTGGGCGCATGAGACACCCTGTGTCAACCTGCGGCTCACCGGCAACTGCGCCGACGACGCCATCGTGCTCGAGCTGCCGATGCCGGGCATCGGCGGCATCCAGGTCCTGGAGGGGATCCGCGCCGCCTCGCCCAACGCGACCACGCCGGTGATCGTCGTCTCGGTGCTGTCGGGCCCGGATACGAAGAACCGCTGCATCGCGGGCGGCGCCAATGCCTATGTCGTCAAGCCGGTGGAGCGCAAGTCGCTGGCGGCGACCCTGAAGGCGCAGACCGGGGCGGGCAACAAACCCAAATCGACGAGGACCTGAGGATGGCCGAGATCAGCATCGAGAACGTGCAAGCCCTGGGCAAGCCGCTGGGCCAGTATTCGCACATGACGCGGGTGAGCAACGCGAAGGAAACCCTCTACATCGCCGGGATGCTCGCGCCCGGCGACACGTTCGAGTCGCAGTGCAGCGGCTGCTTCGAGCAGCTGGGCAAGGCGCTAAAGGCGGCCGGCGGCGGCTGGGGCAACGTGGCGCAGTTCACCACCTACCTGGTGCACTCGCAGGACATCCCGAAGTTCATGGCCTGGCGGCTGCGGGAGTTCCCCAGGATGTTCCCCGACGGGAAATACCCGCCCAACACCCTGCTGGTGGTCGACCGCCTGGTCCAGGAGCAGTTCCTGGTCGAGGTTCAAACCATCGCGGCGCTCTAGGCGCTGCGATCCTGCACGCCGCTCTTTGAATCAGTCGGGCTTCGCGCCGGAGCGCCTGACCAGCTCGGCGTAGGTCTTCTGCTCCGCGGCGACGAAGGCGGTGAACTGCTCCGGCGTGCGGATCGCCGGCGGCTCCGAGCCCATGGCGCGCAGGCGATCCCGGACATCCGGCGCCGCCATCGCCTTCAGGGTCTCGGCATGGAGCCGCTCCACCACCGGCTGCGGGGTCTTGCCCGGGGCCATCAGGCCCCACCAGGTGGTCATGTCGAAGCCCCTCAGGCCGGATTCGTCCAGCGTCGGCAGCTCGGGCAGGAAGCCCGAGCGCGCCCTGGTGGTCACCGCCAGCGCCCGCACCTTGCCCGAGCGCACGTTGGGCAGCGCGCTCGCCAGGTTGTCGAACATGAGCTGCACGCGGCCGGCCATCAGGTCCAGCACCGCCGGCGCTGCGCCCTTGTAGGGGATGTGGACCATGTAGGTTCCGGTCATGCCCTTGAACAGCTCCCCGGCCAGGTGCCCGGTGGAACCGGTGGAACCCGAGGCGAAGTCCAGCCGCCCGGGGCGCGATTTCGCCAGCGCCACCAGCTCGCCGACGTTCTGCGCCGGCAGCTCCAGGTTCACGATCAGGACATTGGGCACCTGCACCATCAGCGCGACGTGGCGGAAGTCCTTGATCGGGTCGTAGGGCACGCTGCCCATCAGGGTCGGGTTGATGGCGTGGGTGGCGATGGCACCGACCACCACGGTGTGGCCATCAGGCGCGCTCTTGGCGACGTAATCCACGCCCAGATTGCCGCCGGCGCCGGGCCGGTTCTCCACCACCACCGGCTGTCCCAGGGACTCCTGGAGCTTGGCCGCGATCAGGCGCGCCGAAATGTCGATCGGCCCGCCGGCGGCGTAGGGCGCGACGATGCGGACCGGGCGCGTGGGCCAGGCCTGGGCTGGCGCCAGGCCCGAGGTGGCCGCAAGCATCAGCAACAGTGCAAGACGTTTCATCGAACCGCCTCCTCAAACGACGAGGGCGCGCCTCGGCGCGCCCTCGAAACCGTGCCCCAGCCGTCTACTTTTGCTCCTCCCCGGCGAACGCCTGTTCGCGCTTGGAGCGCAAGGCGGGCAGGGAGATCACCACCAGCAACACGATGGAGATGATGAGGAAGGTGGCGCTGATGGGCTTCTGGAAGAACACCAGCGGGTCGCCGCGCGACAGCAGCATCGCCCGGCGCAGGTTCTCCTCCATCAAGGGCCCCAGGATGAACCCCAGGATCATCGGCGCCGGCTCGCAGGCGAGCTTGGCGCAGATGTAGCCCAGCACGCCAAAGAAGGCCATGATCAGGACGTCGAAGGGGTTGTTCGACAGGCTGAACACGCCGATGCACATGAAGACCAGGATCGCCGGGTAAAGGATGCGGTAGGGCACGGTGAGCAGCTTGATCCACAGGCCGATCATCGGCAGGTTGAGGATCACCAGCATCAGGTTGCCCACCCACATCGAGGCGATCATTCCCCAGAAAAGCTGCGGGCGCTCGGTCATCACCTGCGGGCCGGGGGCGATGCCCTGGATCATCATGGCGCCGATCATGAGCGCCATCACCGCGTTGCCCGGGATGCCGAGGGTCAACAACGGGATGAAGGAGGTCTGCGCGCCGGCGTTGTTGGCCGACTCCGGCCCGGCCACGCCCTCGATCGCGCCCTTGCCGAACTCGTGCGAGTACTTGGAGACCTTCTTCTCCACGGTGTAGGAGGCGAACGAGGACAGCAGCGCACCGCCGCCGGGCAGGATCCCCAGCGCGGAACCGAGGGCGGTGCCGCGCAGGATCGAGGGCGCCATGCGCTTGAAATCCTCCTTGCTCGGCATCAGCCGGCCGACCTTGCTGGTGAACACCTCGCGCTGGTCGGTCTGCTCCAGGTTGACGATGATCTCGGCCAGCCCGAACATGCCCATCGCCACCACGACGAAGCCGATGCCGTCGGCCAGTTCGGAGACGCCGAAGGCAAAGCGCAGCACGCCGGAGTTGACGTCGGTCCCGACCAGGCCGAGCAGCAGCCCGAGCAGCACCATGGCGATCGCCTTGATGAGCGAGCCGCTCGCCAGCACCGTGGCCGCCACCAGGCCCAGCACCATCAGGGAGAAGTACTCCGAGGGGCCGAACTTGAGCGCGACCTCGGCCAGCGGGGGCGCAAACAGCGCCACGACGAGCGTGGAGATGGTTCCGGCAAAGAACGAGCCAATCGCCGCGGTGGCAAGCGCCGGGCCGGCGCGGCCGCGCCGCGCCATCTGGTAGCCGTCCAGGCAGGTGACCACCGACGAGGATTCGCCCGGCAGGTTGACCAGGATCGCGGTGGTGGAGCCGCCGTACTGCGCGCCGTAGTAGATGCCGGCGAGCATGATGAGGGCGCCGATCGGGTTGAGGTTGAAGGTGATCGGCAGCAGCATGGCGATGGTCGCCACCGGCCCGACGCCGGGCAACACGCCGATCAGCGTGCCCAGGACCACGCCCACCAGGCACATCAAGAGGTTGAACGGCGACAGCGCGACGCCGAAGCCGAGCGCGAGGTTGGAGAGGATTTCCATGTCCGCTACCTTCGCGCCGCTATTGGAGGAACGCGGGCCAGATCGGGAACGGCAGCGTCAGGCCGTGCACGAAGACCACGACCGAGAACAAGGACAGCAGCACCGCCAGGATCGCCACCTCCTTCGTCTTGTACTCGTGGCCGCCCAGCGCCGCCACGAACACCAGCAGGATGGTGGCCAGCACCAGGCCGAGCGGCTTGAGCAGGTAGGCGAACACCATGCCGCAGGCGAGGATCAGGATCAGCGGCTTGGTCTTGGGCCGGAACAGGAACGACAGCACCGCGAGGATCACCGAGGCGGCGAGCATGCCGTAGTCGCCGCTCTTGAACAGTACCTTGCTGCCGTAGCCCAGCCCGGCGAACAGGGCGACGCCGACCACGAAGTCCAGGATTCCGAACGACATGTTGGCCTTCATGGTCTCGGGCGGCAGCTTGGAGAGGAGGCCGCGCAAGAACACGACCAGGCCAAGGATTGCGAGCAGCCCGCCCAGCACGGTCGGGAAATACGCCGGGCCCATGCGAAGCGCCGTGCCCATCTGGTAGCCGTACTCCGGGTTGCCCCAGCCCATCGACTTCCAGGCCGCGACGAGGAACGCCGGCGGACCGACGGCGATGATCATCGCCGCGAGGCCAAAGCCCATGAACATCAGCCCGGCCCAAAAATCCTTTTCGTTCTTGATCTGCATTCCCCCCCCCCCGACGGGCTGTCGCTCCCTGCGCGAAGCGGCGCGGAGTGTAGCATGATGGCGAAGCCCGGTCGCCTCGACCGGAAACCGCGGGCAAGGTGCTGAAGGACGGCAGCCTCAAGGCCGACCAGGTGCACCCGAACGCGCGCGGCTACCGCCTGATCGCAGAGAAGTTGGCGGCCCTGCTGAAAGAAGCCGGCGCGATCTGAGGCGCGCGAGGTCGGCGGGCCGATCCACGTCCCAGAGCGTGCGCAGTTCCTGCAAGCTCCAGCCCAGGCGCGCTGCGCGCCTGCGCGTCTCGCGCAGGACCTCGGGGCCGCCCCAGGGCATGCCGTCGAACAACGCCGGCGACGCGCGCCTCAGGCCAATCAACGGGTAACCGCCGTCTTCGGCCGGCGCAAGCACGAGGTCGGCTCCCGCGCGCAGCGCGGCGAACGCGGCGCGGATGTCCGCCGGGCGCAACTCGGGGCAGTCCGAACCGATCAGCACCGCCGCATCGGCGCGCGCGAGCGCGCCCTGGAGCGCGCCGTGCATGCGCGCGCCAAGGTCGCCCCCGGCCTGCGTCCTCAGGCGTATGCCATGGCGCCGCGCCAGCGCGCGGAACAGCGCATGGCCGCAATGCGGCGCGCAGTGCAGTTCCACCGCCCCGCAGCGCGCCGCGCGCGCCGTCGCCACCGCGCGCGCCAGCAGTTGCGCGTGCAGGCGGGCCGCGCCCGCGGCGCCCAGCGCGGAGCGCAAGCGGGACTTGACCCGGCCGGGCCGCGGCGCCCGGGAGAAGACGATCAGCACCGCCTCAGGCCGCTCGCGAATAGCGGCGCGCCAGCTCTTGCGGGTCCGCGCCCAGCGCATAGGCGAGCCGCAGCCGCCACATGTGCACGATCGTGCACATCGCGCCCCGCTCGTCCCAGCGCCGGCCGGAGGTCACCGCCTTCGCGCGCAGGCAGGCCGGCGCGCCGTGCCGCTTCATTTCCTTGCTGAAGGCGATGTCCTCCATCAGCGCGATGTCGGGAAAGCCGGTGAAATCGGCGCGGCGCACGAAGATCGCCTGGTCGCCGGTGGCGATGCCGGTGAGACGCGAGCGCCAGTTCATGAAGAACCCGACCATCCCCAGCAGCGGCGAGCGGCCCTCGATGCGCACGTCGAAGCGGCCCCAGCGGCGCGCCTCGAGCGCCGCGGCGACCTGCCGGTCCGCATCCGGGGGCAGCCGGGTATCGGCATGCAGGAACAGCAGCGCTTGGCCCGAGGCGGCGGCGGCGCCGGCGTTCATCTGCCGCGCGCGGCCGCGCGGCGCGGCGATCACCCTGTCGGCGAGCGGCGCGGCGAGCGCCGCGGTACCGTCGGCGCTGCCGCCGTCGGCCACGATCACCTCGTGCCCGCGGGCGCGCAGCGGCGCGAGCAGCGCCAGCGTCGCGGCGATGCCGCCGGCTTCATCCAGCGCCGGGACGATGACGGAAAGCTTCACCTGCGCACGTCGTTGAGCGACCAGTCGTAGTCGAGGAACGAGAGCGGCGCCTTGCCCTCGGCGACCCGCTTCTGCTGCGCAGGCTCATCGCTCAGCAGCCTGGCGTACTTCGCGAAATACTGCTCCCGGGACTGGATGCCCCGGTAGCCGCTGGTCCAGTCCTCCTTGAACCAGTCGAAGATCTTGGACACTTCCAGCCGGCCCTGCGCGCCGAGGCGGTTGCGCGAGCGGTCCGACAGGAAGCGCACCGCCTGCTCCTCCAGCTGCGCCTCGAGGCGCTCGGCGACGAAGGCCTCCTCGCGCAGCCCCGGGCAGCCGATGGAGGCGCAATTGAGCGCGAAATGCACCCGCGGCTCGTCGTAGGCCCCGGGCTTCCTAAGGATCTCGTGCTCGATCTGGTCCAGGTAGGACTCGCGCCCCAGCAGGCGGAAGAATTTGCGCTTCCAGCGGTTGTTGAACAGGTCGCTGCCGATGTCCCTGATCGACTTCACCGGGTAGTGCTCGAGGATCAGCTCGACGGTGAAGGCGTTGTAGGCGTTGATCAGGAACGCCATGCGCTGCGCCCCGGGCCAGCCCTGGAACTCGGCCTCGGACACCGCCGACAGGGCGCCCAGGTAGGCCTTCAGCACGCCGCGGTCCCCGGCGAATTCGGCGTAGCGGACCTGCGAGGCGTTGTTGCCGGGCAGCAGGAGGACGTGTTTCTTCAGCAGCGCGTCCCAGGCCTTGTGCGCATGGTCGAATCCCTGCGCCGCGGCGCTGCCGGCGCAGAACGCGAGCAGCACGATGATCCATTTCATGCTCGGCCCCTCCCCCAGGCGTGGAACTTCTCGACCTGGCGCAGCAGCCCCTGCGGCGCATGCGCCTTCTTCCAGACCCCGGCGGCGTACTTGTTGGCCTCCGCCAGCGTCGGATAAATGTGGATGGTGCCCAGGATCTTGTTCAGGCCCAAGCCGTGGCGCATGGCGGTGACGAACTCGGCGATCAGGTCGCCGGCGTGCTCACCGGCGATGGTGACCCCGAGGATGCGGTCCTTGCCCGGCACGGTGAGCACCTTGACCAGTCCGTGCGCCGACTCGTCGGCGATGGCGCGGTCGAGATCCTCCATCCGGTACACGGTGAGCTCGTACGGGACGCCTTTTTCCTTCGCTTCGGTCTCGTTCAGGCCCACCCGGGCCACCTCCGGGTCGGTGAAGGTCGCCCAGGGAATCACGGAGTAGTCGGCGCGGAATTTCTTCAGGCCGCCGAACAGCGCATTGACCGCCGCATACCAGGCCTGGTGCGCCGCGGTATGGGTGAACTGGAACGGCCCGGCGACATCGCCGCAGGCGAAGATGTTGGGATAGATCGTCTGCAGGAACTCGTTGGTCTCGACCGTGCGCGCCTTGGTGGTCGGGACGCCGAGTTCCTCCAGGCCGTAGCCGGTGGTGTTGGCGACGCGGCCCACGGCGCACAGCACCTCATCGAAGGCAATGCGGACTTCCGCGCCCGCGTGCTCGCACACCAGCACCTTCTGGCCGGCCTCGACCAGGAACTGCTTCGCCTTGTGGCCGAGCCGAACCTCCACGCCCTCGGCGGCGAACTTCTTCATCACCAGGTCCGAGATCTCGGGGTCCTCGCGCGCGAGCAGCCGCGGCAGCATCTCCACCTGCGTCACCTTCGAGCCCAGGCGCGCAAACGCCTGCGCCAGTTCGGAGCCGATCGGACCGCCGCCCAGCACCAGCAGCCGCGGCGGCAGCTTGCGCAGCCCCCACACGGTGTCCGAGGTGAGGCAGCCGATGTCCGCGAGGCCCGGAATCGGCGGCACGAACGGCCGCGCCCCGGCCGCGATCACGATCGAGCGCGTGCTCAGGCGCTGGGTCGCGCCGGATGCGGCCTTCACCTCCACTTCCCAGGGCGTGACGATGCGCGCCTCGCCCTCGATGCACTCCACCCCCAGCCCGCTGTAGCGCTCGACCGAATCATGCGGCTCGATGGTCCGGATCACGCGCTGCACGCGTTGCATGACCTCGGCGAAGTCGATCTGCGCGGTCGCGGCCCGAATGCCGTACTTCCCCGCAGCGCGGATCTGCGCCAGGACTTTCGCCGTCTTGATGAGCGCCTTGGACGGGACGCAGCCGGTGTTCAGGCATTCCCCGCCCATGCGGTGCTTCTCCACCAGCGTCACCTTCGCCTTGACCGCCGCGGCAATGTAGGCGCTGAGCAGCCCGGCGGAGCCCGCGCCGATGACCACCAGGTTGCGCTCGAAGCGCGCCGGTCGCCGCGCAACCCAGGGCGCGTAGACGCGCCGCGCTTTGACCGCATCCGCGGCTCGCTTGGCGATCAGCGGGAACAACCCCAGCAGCACGAAGGCGCCGATCAGCCCCGGCGACAGGATGCCCGCGGGCGACTGGATGGCGGCGAGCTGGGTGCCCGCGTTCACGTAGACCACCGTCCCGGCCAGCATGCCCAGCTGGCTTACCCAGTAGAACCTCCAGACGCGGATCGGGGTCAGGCCCATGGCGAGGTTGATGACGAAGAACGGCGCCGCGGGAATGAGGCGCAGCGTGAACAGGTACAGGCCGCCTTCCTTCGCCACGCCGGCGTTGAGCCCGGCGAGCTGGGCTCCGAAGCGGCCCTGCACCCAGTCGCGCAGCAGGAAGCGCGAGGCGAGGAAGGCGAGCGTGGCGCCGATCGACGAGGCGAACGAGACCAGCACGGTACCCCAGGCGAGGCCGAACACCGCCCCGCCCACCAGCGTCATCACGGCGGCGCCCGGCAGCGACAGGCCGGTGACCGCGACATACACCAGGAAATAGCCCAGCACGGTCTGCCAGGGATGGCTCTGGTAGAGGGCGAGGATGGCGTCCTGCTGCGCCTTCAGGTTCTGGAACGTGAGGTAGCGGTGGCCGCCGAGCGCGAAGAAGGCGCCCGCCGCGACGGCGAGGACGGCGAGGACCAGAAGCTTGGAGCGGTTCATGGGGGGCGC
>VGIA01000013.1 GCA_016868105.1 Betaproteobacteria bacterium
CCGCCGGCATCTCGTACCAGGTGCGCGGCGGCTTGTCGGGGTCCTGCTTCGCCTCGCGAAACGCGGTCTTGTTGTAGAACAGGATCGGCGTCGAGACGTTGAACGGCAGTCCGAGCAGCCGCCCGGCATCGTCGGAAAAGTAGCTCGCCACCGCCGGCAGGTAGGCCTTCGGGTCCAGCCGCTCGCCCGCCCCGGCCATCACCTGCCACAGCGGCCGGTAGGCGCCCCTGGCCGCCATCAGGTGCGCGGTGCCCAGCTCGTAGACCTGCACGATGTCCGGGCCGCTGCCGGCTTGCTGCGCCTTGATCGCCTCGATCAGGCTGCTCTCGTAGCCGCCCTTGTGTTCCTCTACGACCCGGTAGTCTTTCTGCGATTCGTTGAAGCGCTGCACCAGCGACTGCAGCACCTCGCCCTGCTCGCCGCTCGTGGAGTGCCACAGGTGGATCTGCGTCTGCGCCTGCGCGGCGCAGGAGAAGGTGACGAGGAGCACAGCAAGGCGCCGGCGCATGGGGGCGCATTGTAAGATGCCGTGTATGACCGCCCCACAGGATTTCACCGCCGCCGACATTGCATTGCAATATGCCGCCGGCGCGCTGTCGCCGGTCGAGCTCACCCAGGCCTGCCTCGCGCGCATCGCGGCTTGCGAACCGAAGCTGAACGCGATGTACCGGGTGGGCCGCGACGGCGCGCTCGCCGCCGCGCGGGCCGCCGAGGCCCGCTGGCGCGCGAAGCGCCCGCTGTCGCCGCTGGACGGCGTACCGGTCACGATCAAGGAGAACATCTATACCAAGGGCGATCCCGCGCCCATCGGCACCCGGGCGAACGATGACGCGGCGCCACAGCCGGCCGATGCGCCGCCCGCGGCGCGCCTGCGCGAAGCCGGCTGCGTGATCCTGGGCAAGACCACGATGCCGGACTTCGGCATGCTGTCCTCGGGGCTGTCCAGCATCCACGGCATCACGCGCAATCCCTGGGACACGGCGTGCAATACCTCGGGCTCCAGCTCCGGTGCCGGCGCCGCGGCCGCCGCCGGCTACGCGCCGCTGCACCTCGGCACCGATATCGGCGGCTCGGTGCGCCTGCCCGCGACGCACTGCGGCATCTTCGCGCTCAAGCCGTCGCTCGGCCGCGTGCCGGTGTATCCGCCCTACATCGGCCGCGTCACCGGACCGATGACGCGCGAGGTCGCGGCGAGCGCGGCGCTGATGAATCTGCTGTCGAAGCCCGACGCGCGCGACTTCATGAGCCTGCCGTACCAGGAGGTCGACTACACCAAGCTGGACGGGCTGGAGCCCAAGCAGCTCAGGATCGGCCTGCTGCCGGACATGGGCGCCGGGCTGGCGCCGCATCCGGAGATCGTAGCCGCGGCGAAGGCCGCGGCAAGGGCACTGGAATCCGCGGGCGCGGCGGTCGAGGAAATGAAGTCCTTCCTGACCCCGGAGCTGCTCGATGGCATGTCGCGCTTCTTCGAGGCGCGCTCCTGCAACGACTTCGTGGCCCTGCCGGCGGCGAAGCAGGCCAAGGTCCTCCCATTCATCGCTGAGTGGTGCACCTGGCGGGCGAAAGGCTTCAGCGGCCGCGAGGTCATGGCGGCCTACAACGCCTACGTGACGCTGCGCGAGGTCACCGTCCGGGAAACCTCGCCGTACGACTTCGTCCTCTCGCCCACCTCGCCCATCCTGCCCTACGAGGCGGAGCTGCCGGCGCCGGGCAACGATCCGCACAACGCGCTGCCGCATATTGCATTCACGGTGCCGTACAACATGTCCGAGCAGCCGGCGGCGTCGCTCAACTGGACCTTCAGCGCCGCCGGGTTGCCGATCGGCGTGCAGGTGATCGGGCGGCGCTTCGACGATCTCGGGGTGCTGAGGCTGTCGGCGTGGCTGGAGAGGGCACGGCCAGCGCAGAAGGACTGGCCGGCGGCCTGGGCGACGGGCCCGGTGTAACCGATCGTTACTTCGGCCGCGCCCTTAGCCCCCGAACGCCGGCCCCAGCGGCCGCAACCGCAGCCCCTTGCGCAGCTTCTTCCACGGAAACTGCGCCGGATCGGCCAGCGCCGGACCGGGGGATCTTGCCACCAGCACCTCGCGCGCGATCGGCTCGAAGTCGGCGCGGAAATGCACCGAACTCTTCAGCACCATCATGCGCTCGCGCACGGGCTCCACGCCCAGGTGGCGGAACATTTCCTTGTCCGCCGCCTGGCACTTCCGCGAGGCGAGCACCACGCGCACCCCGGGCGCCGCCTTGCTCCGGAGCAGGGCCATCGGGCCCAGCGTCATGCGAAAGCCCTTGAACATCGGCCCGGTGCAGGTGAACTGGCCGTCGCCCAGGCGCTCCACCGTGAACTCGCCCGAGAACGGCGCATCGCCGGGGATGCGCGACCGGCCGCCCAGCGCGAACGCCAGCGTCGCGCCCTGCCCCGCCTCGTGCGCGCGCCTGGCCGACTCCGGGTCGATCAGCATGCCCAGCGTCGCCTCGGTGGCGCGCTGGCGCACCAGCGCCGCGAGCATGCCGGTGGTGTCGCCGTTGCCGCCGGCGCCGGGATTGTCCTGCGTGTCGGCGATCACCACCGGCTTGCCGGGCTCGCCGCGCGCGCGCGCGCGCTGCACCGCTTCATCGGGCGAATGCAGCTCCAGGGCGAAATCCTTCTCGGCATCGGCCACCGCGCCGCGCAGCTGCTCCACCGCCGCGGACACTTTCGCCGCATCCGCGCCGTAGCCGAACACCGTCATGCCGCACTCCTCGAAATCGGCCATCGGGAAGCCGGGCATGAAGCTGAGCATCGCTGCGCTCGAGTGCTCCAGGCGCTCCAGCATTGCGTAGATGCCCCTGCAGGGCTCGATGAAGGAGCACTGCGAGGGCAGACCGGTGAGAAAGTCGAGGGCGGCGTAGGCCTGCGCCGGCCGCGTGCCGGTCTGCAGCATGGTGTCCAGCAGCCGCGCGGCGCGCGCGCCAGTGTCGGCCATGTCGACGTGCGGGTAAGTGCGGTAGCCCACCAGCGCGTCGGCCTGCGCCACCATGGCGCGGGTGACGTTGCCGTGCAGGTCGAGGCTCGCCACCAGCGGCACACGCGCCCCGATCACCTCGCGCACGCGGCGCAGAATCTCGCCTTCGCCGTCTTCGTAGTCCTCCGACACCATGGCGCCGTGCAGGTCGAGGTAGACGCCCTCCACCGGCAGCAGCGCCTTCAGGCGCGCCACCATCTCCCCCAGGATGCGCTCGAAGGCCTCGCGGGTGACGTGCGCCGAGGGGCTGGCCGCGGCCCAAGCGGTGCCCACCAGCGAATGCCCGGCGGCGCGCAGCGCCTGCACCGCGCCCTGCGCCGGGATGTTCGCCCCCTCCAGGGCACCGAAGATGGGCTCGCCGTACTTGACGCCGGGCCAGCCGCCCCCGGCCTCGAACTGGGCATAGTCGGCCTTCGAGGGGGCGAAGGTGTTGGTCTCGTGCTGGAAGCCGCCGATTGCAATGCGCGCCATGCCGTCTCCCTCAGGAACTCGCCCCGCGAGGGTAAGTGGGAGAGGCGGACCTCGCAAGGCCCGCGCGCGCATGCCGGCCGCTTCGCGCCTTGCCCGGTCCCCGACTTTGGGCTATCTTGGGCCGCCCGTCCCGTCCCTTGCTTGGAGGAGCTGAACCATGAACCTGAAACGGACTCTGGTCGCAGTTGGAATCGCCGCCGCATCCAGCGCGCCGATAGCGCTGGCGCAGGCCCAGACGGTCCTGACTGTCGTGCCGCACTCAAACCTGGCGATCCTGGATCCGATCTGGACCACCGCCTACATGAGCCGCAACCACGGCTACATGATCTACGACACGCTCTTTGGCACCGACGAGAACAGCAAGATCCAGCCGCAGATGGTGGACACCTGGACGGTATCGGCCGACAAGAGGGTCTACGACTTCAAGCTGCGCGCGGGGCTGGAGTGGCATGACGGGGCGCCGGTCACCGGCGAGGACGTCGCCGCGTCGCTCGCGCGCTGGGGCAAGCGCGACGCCATGGGCGGGGCGCTGATGACCTTCGTCGACAAGATCGAGGCGGTCGGCAAGGACGGCTTTCGCATCACGCTGAAGGAGCCGGCGGGCTTCGTGATCGAAGCGCTCGGCAAGCCCTCGTCGAACGTTCCGTTCATCATGCCCAAGCGCATCGCCGAGACCCCCCCGGACAAGCAGATCGCCGAGTACATCGGTTCCGGCCCCTATGTGTTCCAGAAGGACGAGTTTAAGCCCGGCGACAAGGCCGTCTACACCAAGTTCACCAAGTACGTGCCGCGCAAGGAGACGGCCTCGGGGACCGCGGGCGGCAAGCGGGTCCACGTCGACAAGGTGGTGTGGAACCTGGCGCTGCGCGACTACCAGGCGCAGGTGAACGCGCTGATCAAGGGCGAGGTCGACATCATCGAGAACGTGCCCTTCCAGCACTACGAGACGCTGGTCAAGGACCCGAACGTCGAGGTGCGCAAGACCAAGATCGGCCTGCAGTACATGTGCCGCTTCAACCACCTGCACCCGCCGTTCAACAACGTGAAGGTGCGCCAGGCGGTGCTCGCCTCCTTCAACCAGCGGCCCTTCCTGCAGGCGCAGGTCGGCGTGGCGGACCTGTACAAGCCCTGCCCGTCGATGTTCACCTGCGGCACGCCCTACGGCGTTGCCACCGGCAGCGACATCCAGTCCAAGGGCAGCATGAAGCAGGCGCAGGACCTGCTCAAGGCCTCGGGCTACGACGGCACCCCGGTCGTCATCATGAAGCCGACGGACCTCTCCTCGATCGACAAGCTCCCCGAGGTCGCCGCGCAGCTGATGCGCCAGGCCGGCCTCAAGGTCGACCTGCAGGCGATGGACTGGCAGACGCTGGTGTCGCGGCGGGCGAAGAAGGACGCGCCCAAGGACGGCGGCTGGAACATGTTCTGCACCGCCTGGGTGTCGCCGGACATCGACAACCCGGTGAACAACGCGGCCCTGCCCGCGCGCGGCGCATCCACGCCCTGGTTCGGCTGGCCCGAGGACGCCAAGCTGGAGGAACTGCGCAGGGCATTCATGATGGAGACCGACGAGAAGAAGAAGATCGCCATGGCCGGCGCGGTTCAGGCCCGCGCCTTCGAAGTCGCCACCCACGCCCCGGTGGGGGAATTCACCCAGCCGCTCGCGGGCCGCAAGACGATCAAGGGCTGGATGACGCACGGACTGGCGCACACGTACTGGAACATCAGCAAGTGAGCAACCCCCGCGCGCGCGGAAGGCGACCCGCCCTCCGCGCGGGCGGAATGCGGTTTCGGCGCATGATGCCGGCGTGATGCCGCGCGCCGGGCGCCGCCCCTCAGCGTACTGATCCCGATGTATCCATTCATCGCACGCCGCCTGCTGGCGACGATCCCGGTCCTCGTGATCGTGGCGGTGCTCGTGTTTCTGCTGCTTCGCATCACGCCGGGGGACCCGGCGGCGATCCTCGCCGGGGATGCGGCGAGCACCGAGCAGATCGAGGGCATCCGCAAGACCCTCGGGCTGGACCAGCCGCTGCCGGTGCAGTTCGGCATCTGGGCGCTGCAGATGGTGCAGGGCGACCTCGGCGAGTCGTATTACTACAAGGTGCGCGTCACCCAGCTGATCGCGCAGCGCATCGAGGCGACCTTCTCGCTCGCGCTGGTCACCATCGTCGTGGCGGTGCTGATCTCGGTGCCGCTGGGCGTGATCGCCGCGTGGCGCTTCGGCGGCTGGTTCGACCGTTTCCTGATGGGCTTTTCCGTGTTCGGCTTCTCGGTGCCGGTGTTCATCGTCGGCTACCTGCTGGTCTGGCTGGTCTCGCTCAAGCTGGGCTGGCTGCCGGTGCAGGGGTACAAGCGAATCGACGCCGGACTCTGGCCCTGGATCCAGCACCTGGTGCTGCCCGCCATCACGCTGTCGGTGATCTACATCGCCCTGATCGCCCGGGTGACGCGCGCCTCGGTGCTGGAGGCGCTCGGCGAGGACTACATCCGCACCGCGCGCGCCAAGGGGCTGCCCGAGTCCAAGGTGCTGGTCAAGCACGCGCTGGCGAACGCCGCGGTGCCCATCGCGACGGTGATCGGCATCGGCATCGCGCTGCTGATCGGCGGCGTGGTGGTGACCGAATCGGTCTACGCCATCCCCGGGCTCGGCCGCCTCACCGTGGACGCGGTGCTGGCGCGCGACTTCCCCACCATCCAGGGGCTGATCCTGTTCTTTTCCCTGATCTACGTCGGGGTCAACCTGCTGGTGGACCTCTCCTACGTGGTCTTCGACCCGCGCATCCGCTACTGACCCCGCCATGGCCGCCACCGACGCAGACCGGTACGCCGCCCTCTCGGTGGAATCGGCGGACGTTCGGCCGCAGGAGACCGCCTGGCAGCGCGTGCGCCGCAACCTGTCGGTGCGCATCGGTGGGGTGGTCCTCGTGCTGCTGCTCGCGGTGGCCGCGCTTGCGCCCTGGCTCGGCACCGTCGACCCGACCATGTTCGATGCGGGCAGCCGCGACCTGCCCCCCGGCGCGAAGGGCGAGATGCTCACGCTGGATGGCGAGGTCATCAAGCACCGGTTCCATTTCGGTTCGGACTCGCTCGGCCGCGACATCTACAGCCGCGTCATCTACGGCACGCGGGTGTCGCTGTTCGTCGGGGTGGTGGCGGCACTGGTGTCGCTCCTCCTTGGCGTGTTCTGCGGCCTCACCGCCGGCTACCTGCGCTGGCTCGACGGCATCCTGATGCGCGTGATGGACGGCATCATGGCGATTCCCGCGATCCTGATCGCGATCGCCCTGGTCGCCATGTGGCGCGCGAGCCTGGTGACGGTGATCATCGCCATCGCCATTCCCGAGATCCCGCGCGTCGCACGACTGGTGCGTTCGCTGGTGCTGACGATCCGCGAGGAACCGTACGTCGAGGCGGCGACCTCGCTGGGCACGCCGACCTGGAAGATCATGCTGGGCCATATCCTGCCCAACACCATCGCGCCGCTGGTGGTGATGGGCACCTTCATCGCCGCCTCGGCGATCCTGATCGAGGCGATCCTGTCGTTCCTCGGCGTCGGGCTGCCGCCCGACATCCCGACCTGGGGCAACATCATGGCCGAGGGCCGGATCGCGTTCGTCCAGTTCCCGCACAACATCTTCATCCCGGGCATCTTCCTCACCATCACGGTGCTGGCGGTGAACATCCTCGGCGACGGGCTGCGCGACACGCTCGACCCGAAGATGGCGAAAAGGATCTAGCCGGCGGACCGCCCGCGCGCATGAGCGACGCCGACACGCCCGTGCTGGAGGTGCGCAACCTCACCGTTGCGCTGCCGGTGGACGGCGACCGCCGCAATGCGGTCTCCGGGGTCTCGTTCACGGTCATGCGCGGCGAAATCGTCTGCCTGGTCGGGGAATCGGGATCCGGGAAGTCGGTGATCGCGCAGGCCATCATGGGCCTGCTGCCGAAAACCCTGCCGGTGGCCTCGGGCGAGGTGCTGCTCGAAGGCGAGGACGTCACCAAGGTGCCGACCGAGCGCCTGCGCCAGCTGCGCTGCGCTTCGATGTCGATGATCTTCCAGGAGCCGATGACGGCGCTGAATCCCGTCATGACCTGCGGCGAGCAGATCGACGAGGTCCTGCGCGAGCACACCGCGCTCTCGCCGGCCGAGCGCCGCGCCAAGACGATCGACATCCTTACCGAAGTGGTCCTCCCCGACCCGGAGCGCATCGTCGGCTCGTATCCGCACCAGCTCTCCGGCGGGCAGCGCCAGCGCATCATGATCGCGATGGCGCTGGTGCTCGAGCCGGCGCTGCTCATCGCCGACGAGCCGACCACGGCGCTCGATGTCACCACCCAGGCGCAGATCCTGGAACTGGTGCGCGACCTCCAGCTGCGCCGCGGCATGGGCGTGCTCTTCATCACGCATGATTTCGGCGTGGTCGCGGACGTCGCGCATCGCGTGGCGGTGCTGCGCCTGGGCAGGCTGGTCGAGATGGGCGACAAGAACACAGTGCTCAAGCATCCGCAGCATGAGTACACCATCATGCTGATCGGCGCGGTGCCGACGCTCAATCCCCACGGCCGCGCTGTTGCGGCCGACGCGCCCCTGGTGCTGGAAACCCGCCGGCTCGCGAAAACCTACTCCGACGGCGGCTGGTTCTCGCGGCGCGGCGAGGTGCACGCGGCCGATGACGTCACCCTGGAGATCCGCCGCGGCCAGACGCTGGGCATCGTGGGGGAATCGGGCTCGGGAAAATCCACCGTGGCGCGCTGCATCGTGCGCCTGATCGATCCGACCCGCGGCGAGATCCGCATCCATGGCGAGGACATCGCGCGCAAGCCGCTGGGCGCGCTGCGCGACCTGCGGCGCAAGGTGCAGATCGTGTTCCAGGACCCGTACCGCTCGCTCAATCCGCGCCGCACCGTGGGCGAGGCGGTCATCGAGGGCCCGCTCAACTACGGCTTGCCGCGCGCCGAGGCGCTCGAGCGGGCGCGCAAACTGATGGAACTGGTGCGCATGGACCCGGCGGTTCTGGAGCGCTATCCGCACCAGTTCTCCGGCGGCCAGCGCCAGCGCATCTGCATCGCGCGGGCCCTGGCCATGGAGCCCGAACTGCTGGTCGCCGACGAGGCCGTTTCGGCGCTGGACGTCTCGGTGCAGGCGCAGGTGCTTGCCCTGCTCGAGGAAATCCGCGAACGCTTCAACCTCGCGATGCTGTTCATCACGCACGACCTGCGCGTCGCCGCGCAGGTGTGCGACCGGGTTGCGGTCATGTCCGGGGGCAGGGTCGTCGAGTACGGCGAAGCCAACGAGGTTTTCCTTCGACCGACGCACGAGTACACCAGGGCGCTCTTTGCCGCGGCGCCCGGGCGGGACTTCGTGTTTGGCGGCGGTTGAGGCATGCCTGGATCGCCCAGGGACGTTCGCGACGGGTCGGTCGCTGCGCGGATCGCGGGGGATTGACCTGCGGACCGCGGCCGCCCCGGGCCGGCATTTGCGCTTCGGCTCCGCGTAAACTGCACCCGATGAACCGATCAGCCGACAGGCTGCGCGCCCAGGCGATTGCCGTTGCCGGCCTGCCGGCGCGGGTCGTGGCTCGCTGCGCCTCCACCAACGCGGCGTTGCTGGCGGAAAAGGCCCCCGGGCCGCTGCTGCTCGCTGCCGAAGTGCAGACCGCCGGCCGCGGCCGGCGCGGCCGCCGCTGGCGCTCGGCGCCAGGCACCGGGGCCACGTTCTCGATCCTGCGCCGCATGCGCTGTGCCCCGGCTTCCCTGTCGGGGCTGTCGCTGGCGGTGGGCGTGGCCGCGGCGCGCGCCCTGCGCGCCCTCGGCGCGGGCGCGGCCGGGGTCAAATGGCCCAACGACCTGGTCGTCGGCAACGCCAAGCTGGGCGGCATCCTCATCCAGACCCGGTCGGGCGCCGGCGACACCGTGGTCGTGGTTGGCATCGGCATCAACTGCCGCAGCGATCCGGCCCTGGCGCGGCGGCTGCGGCGCCGGATCGCCGCGCTGGATGATTGCCTGCAACCTGTCCCGTCGCGCAACGCGGTGATCGCGGCGGTGGCGCGCGAGGTGATGGCGGCGCTGGAGTCCTTCGAGCGCGCGGGCCTCGCGCCCTTCGTGGCCGAGTGGACCGCCTTGCACGCCCACCAGGGCGAGCGCCTCAGGGTACGCCTCTGCGACGGCCGCACGCTCTGGGGACTGGCCGAGGGGATCGCCGCCAGCGGCGCGCTGCGCCTTGCCACCGCGCGCGGCGTGCGCGAGATCGCCTCCGGGCGCATCGTCCAGGGACGGCTTGCATGATCCTCGCCATCGACGCCGGCAACTCGCGCGTGAAGTGGGGATGGCACGACGGACGGTCCTGGTCCGGCATCGCCAACGTCGCGCTGCTCGAGTTCGCCGCCTCCAGCGACCACATCAACCCGTTCTCCATCACCCACGACAACCCGGAGCGCATCATCATCTCCAACGTCGCCGGCGACGGCGTGCACCAGCTGCTGGTGAACTGGACCAGCATCTTCGAGGCCGAACCGGAGTGGGTGCGGGGCGCGGCCGAGCGCTGCGGCGTGAAGAGCCGCTACGAGCGCCCGGAACTGCTGGGGCCGGACCGCTGGGCGGCGCTGATCGCGGCGCGCGCGCTGGAACCGGGGCGCGATTGCCTGGTGGTCAACGCCGGCACCTGCACCACCATCGACCAGCTCTCGGCCGCGGGCGAGTTCCTGGGCGGACTGATCCTGCCGGGCATCGAGCTGATGCGCTTCGTCCTGCACGAGCACACCGGGCGCCTGCCCCTGCAGGAGGGCAGCTACGTCGAGGCGCCGCGCAACACCGCGGACGCCATCGAGACCGGCTGCCGGCACGCCCAGGCCGGAGCGGTGGAGCGCATGTACCGCAGCCTGCCGCCAGGCGCCCGCTGCCTGGTCTCGGGCGGCGGCGGGCCGGCGCTGATCGAGCGGCTGCCCTTGCCCTGCCGCTTCGTCGAGAACCTGGTGCTGGAAGGCCTGGCGCGCATGGCGCAGTCCGGCGAGGCTTCGCGCGGCAATTCACCCGCATGAGGGCGCTGTTCCTGCTGCTGGTCGCCGCCAACCTGGCCTTTTTCGCCTGGTTGTTCTATGTCTCCCCGCCCGACTCCGGCCGCGATCCCAGGCCGATGACGCAGCAGCTCGAGCCGCACAAGCTCCGCATCCTGCCGCAGGAGGCCGACGCAACCAGGGCCGCCGAAGCGCCAAAGGCGGCGGCCAGTCCCGCCGCCTGCCTGGAGTGGGGCGGCTTCGCCGCCAGCGATGCGCCGCGCGCCGAGCAGGCGCTGGCGGCGCTCATGCTGGGCGAGCGGCTGGGGCAGCGCAAGGCCGAGGACAGCGCCGCCGCACAGCCGAAGGCGAAGGTCTGGTTCCGGGTGCGCGGCGTCGATGCCGCGCTGCAGGGCCGCCTGAAGGACATCGCCGCCGGCTTCGCCGGCACCGAACTGAAGGACTGCCCCTAGCCGATCAGCTCGCGCATGCTGTGGTCATCCTCCGCCACCGGGATCCCTGCCGCCATCTGCCCCCTTTAGGGCCACCGTCAGGGTGGTGCTGCTGGCCCGAATCGAACGGGCGACCTCATGATTACGAATCAAGCGCTCTACCAACTGAGCTACAGCAGCCTCGCGGGAGCGCGCGATTATACGCCGCGCACCCAGGGGCCCCGATAAGTCCGTGAATTAGTTCCGATCTACCGGGTCGCAGCATGCCGTTCGCGCCGCCAATCCGGTGGCGCTGATCGCGATCCTCGGCGCCATCTCCCTGCCCGCCTGCCAGGACTGCATCCGGCGCAGCAAGGTGGCCGAGGCGACCCGGCTCCCTGGCGGCTCGTGCGCTAGTGCTTCGGGGCGAGCTCCTGCGGCAGCCTGAATGCCACGCGCTCGGGGATCCCGTCCAGCGGCCGCACGCTCGCCGCGCCCAGCTCCTTGAGGCGCGACACCAGCTGCTCGACCAGCGCTTCGGGCGCCGAGGCGCCGGCGGTGACCCCGACGCGCCGCTTGCCCGCGATCCACTCGGGCTTCAGGTCCGCGGCGCTGTCCACCATGTAGGTATCGACGCCGATCTGCACGGCGAGCTCGCGCAGGCGGTTGGAGTTGGAACTGTTGGACGAGCCCACCACGATCACCAGGTCGCACTGCGGCGCCATGAGTTTCACCGCGTCCTGCCGGTTCTGGGTGGCATAGCAGATGTCAGCGCGCCTGGGGCCGCGGATCTGCGGGAAGCGCGCGCGCAGCGCGTCGACGATGCGCTGGGTGTCGTCCACCGAAAGCGTGGTCTGCGTGACGTAGGCGAGCCTCGAGGGGTCGCGCACCGCCAGGGTCGCGACCTGGGCCGCGGTCTCGATCAGGCTGATGCCGCCGGCGGCCTGGCCGACGGTGCCCTCGACCTCGGGGTGACCGCGGTGGCCGATCATCACGACCTCGTAGCCCTCGCGCAGCATCTTGGAGACCTCAAGGTGCACCTTGGTCACCAGCGGGCAGGTGGCGTCGAACACCTTGAACCCCCGGCGCTCGGCGTCGGCGCGAACTTCCTTGGACACCCCGTGCGCGGAGAAGACGAGCCACGCCCCGTGCGGGACCTCGTCCAGCTCATGGACGAACACCGCGCCCTTGCGCCGCAGCGTGTCCACCACGGTCTTGTTGTGCACAATCTCGTGGCGCACGTAGATCGGGGGGCCGAACTTCTCGAGCGCGCGCTCGACGATCTCGATCGCGCGCTCGACGCCGGCGCAGAAGCCGCGGGGGTTGGCGAGCAGGACGTCCATGCCGGGATTATCCCCTATCGCCCGCGGCCGGCGGCTTGCGCGCGAAGGCGGCCTCGAAGGCCGCCTCCAGCGCAGGGTGCGCGCCGCGCTGGCGGTCGATCACCTCGCGCGCCCAGTCGAAGTACTCGCGCCGGCGCTTCAGGTCCCAGCCCGCGGGCGGGTGCGAGGCAACGTCGCGCAGGTTGCAGATCTTGTCGGCGAGCTTCACCAGCTGCGCCTGGCGGCTGGCGCGCGCGGCGTGCTCCACCTGCATGCGCTTGCGCGTGAGGCGCTTGAGCATCTTGTTGTCGGTGACCTCGAGCACGATCGAGGCGATGCGCGGCCCGAAGGCCTGCTCCAGCTCCTCCGGCGTGGTCCGGGTGTCCTCGATGGTGTCGTGCAGCAGCGCCGCGCACAGCACCTCGACCTCCGTCACCCCGCCCTCGTTCACCAGCGCGTCCGCCAGCGCGATCGGGTGGTTGATGTAGGGCGAAGCCTTGGCGTCCTTGCGCCGCTGGTCGCGGTGCTTGTGCGCGGCGAAGGCGAGCGCCTTCAGCAGCAGCCGCAGCTGGGCCCCGGTATCGGCCTCAGGGGCGCTTCTCATGCCTGTCGGCCCGGGGCCGGAGGAAGCTCTCCAGGATCAGGATCGCCGCGCCCGCCGTGATGCCGCTGTCGGCGAGGTTGAAAGCCGGCCAGTGCCAGCCGCCGGCGTGGAAATCGAGGAAGTCCACCACCCCGCCCAGCCTCAGGCGGTCCCAGAGGTTGCCCAGCGCGCCGCCCAGGATCAGCGCGAGGCCGGTGCACAACAGGCGCCTGCCCGGCTGGCGCACCAGCAGCACCGAAATGACGACCGCGGCCACCAGCGCCACGGCGGCGAAGAACCCCATCTGCCAGCCGCCGGCCCCGGCAAGGAAGCTGAACGCGGCACCCTTGTTGAACACCAGCACGAGGTTGAAGAACCCGGTCAGCTCCAGCCGCTCGCCGGGGGCAAGGGCCTGCAGCACCGCCAGCTTGCTGATGCGGTCCGCGGCCAGGACCGCGGCGGCGAGGACGAACCAGCGCAGCGACTCAGGCATGGCGCCGCGTCTCGCCCCCGCCGTGCAGGTTGGTCTCGCAGCGGCCGCACAGGCCCGCGGCGCCAACGTCGGCGCGATAGTGCCAGCAGCGCTCGCATTTCGGATGCGCGCTGGGGACCACGTCGATGGCAACCGGGCCGGCGTCCTGGAGACGCACGCTAGCGCGCGAAGTCATGAGCACGAACCGCAGTTCATCCCCGAGGCTCGCCAGCGCCTCCAGCGGCGGCCCATTCGCCCTGATGTCGAGTTCCGCGGCCAGCGAGGAGCCCACCAGCTTCTGCTCGCGCTTCTCCTCGATCGCCTTCATCGCCAGCTCGCGCACCTGGCGGATCTGGCTCCAGCGCCCGGGCGCGGATGCGTCCATTCCGCTGTCCGGAATCTGGTGCCATAGCTTCTCGAAAATGCTCTGCTGCGCGCCCCTGCCCGCCACCTTCCAGGCCTCCTCCGCGGTGAAGCTGAGGATCGGCGCCATCAGGCGCAACAGGCTCTGCGTGACATGCCACAGCGCGGTCTGCGCCGAGCGCCGCGCCCTGGAGCCCGTGGCGCAGGTGTAGAGGCGGTCCTTGAGGATGTCGAGGTAGAAGGCGCCCAGGTCCTCGGCGCAGAAGCCCTGCAGCCTCTGCACCACGAGGTGGAACTGGTAGGCCGCGTAATCCGCCGCCGCCTGCTCCTGCATCCGCGCCGCCAGCCAGAGCGCGTAGCGGTCGATCTCGACCATCTCCGCCGCCGGCACCGCGTCCTTCGCCGGGTCGAAGTCCGCGGTGTTGGCGAGCAGGAAGCGCAGGGTGTTGCGGATGCGCCGATAGCTCTCCACCACGCGCTTCAGGATCTCGTTCGAGATCGTCAGCTCCCCGGAGCAGTCGCCGGAGGCGACCCACAGGCGCAGGATCTCGGCGCCCAGGGTGTCGGCGATCGCCTGCGGCGCCATGCCGGTGCCCTTGGACTTGGACATCTTGCGGCCTTCCATGTCGATGACGAAGCCGTGCGTGAGCAGGCTCCGGTAGGGCGGCACGCCGTTCATCATGCAGGACACCAGCAGCGACGAGTGGAACCAGCCGCGGTGCTGGTCCGAACCCTCCAGGTACATGTCCGCCGGGAAAGCCGACTCGGCCGCATGCGAGCGCTTGAGCACCGTGAAGTGCGTCGAGCCGGAGTCGAACCAGACGTCGATGGTGTCCTTCACCTTCTCGTAGGCCGTGGCGTCCGCCCCGATCAGCTCCTCGGCGCTCGTCGTCTGCCAGGACTCGATGCCGCCCTTTTCCACCCGATTGGCCACTTCCTCCACCAGTTCCATCGTGCGCGGATGCAGCGCGCCGGTCTGCCTGTGGACGAAGAACGGCATCGGCACGCCCCATTGCCGGGCGCGCGACAGCGTCCAGTCCGGGCGGTTGGCGATCATGCCGTGCAGGCGCGCCTTGCCCCAGGCGGGGAAGAACTGTGTCTGCTCGATGCCGCGCAAGGCCGCTTGGCGCAGGCTCTCCCCTGCCAGCTTCTTGTCCATGGCGGCGAACCACTGGATGGTGGCGCGCAGGATCACCGGCGTCTTGTGCCGCCAGCAGTGCATGTAGCTGTGGACATGCTTCCAGTCCACCGCCAGCAGCGCGCCCTTGCTTTCCAACAAGCGGACGATCTTCGGATTGGCGTCCCAGATGGACAGGCCGCCGAACTCAGGCAGCGTGGAGGCGTACCTGCCGTCGCCCATGACCGGCGTGAGGATCTCGTCCTCCCTCATGCCGTAGCGGCGGCAGGACTCGAAGTCCTCCACGCCGTAGGCGGGCGCCGAGTGCACGATGCCGGTGCCGGTCTCGGTGGTCACGTACTCGCCCAGGTACACCGGCGCAGGCCGGTCGTAGAGCGGGTGGCGGAACTTCAGGTGCTCGAGTTGCCGGCCTTTGCAACCGCCGATTTTCTTCCCGGAGAGCTTGAAGCGCGCAAGGCAGGCTTGCTGCAGCCGGGCAGCAAGGATCAGCGCGCCGCGCTCGGTCTGCACCAGGTTGTACTCCAGCTCCGGGTGCACGTTGAGCGCCTGGTTGGCCGGGATGGTCCAGGGCGTGGTGGTCCAGATCACCGCGAGGACCTTGCCCGCGACGGAGGCACCAAAGAGCGCCGCGAGCTTCTCCGGCTCGGCGCACTCGAAGGCGAGGTCCACCGCCGGGTCCCTGCGGTCCTCGTACTCCACCTCGGCCTCCGCCAGCGCAGAGCCGCAGTCAAAGCACCAGTTCACCGGCTTCAGGCCGCGGTAGATGTAGCCCTTGGCGAGCAACTGCCCGAGGCCGCGGATCTGGTCGGCCTCGTTGCCGTAGGCCATCGTCAGGTACGGGTTGTCCCAGTCGCCCAGCACGCCCAGGCGCTGGAAGTCCTTCTTCTGGCTCGCGATCTGCTCGGTGGCGTAGGCGCGGCACAGGCGCTGGGTCTCGCCCGCGGGCAGGTTCTTGCCGTGCAGCTTCTCGATCTGGACCTCGATCGGCATGCCGTGGCAGTCCCAGCCCGGCACGTAGGGCGCGTCGAACCCGGCCAGCATCTTCGACTTGACGATGACGTCCTTGAGGATCTTGTTGACCGCGTGACCGATGTGGATGGCGCCGTTGGCATAGGGCGGGCCGTCGTGCAGCACGAAGCGCGGCCGGCCCCTGGCGGCGGCGCGCAGGCGCCGGTAGAGGCCCTTGTCGTTCCACTCCTGCACCCATTGCGGCTCGCGTTTGGCGAGGTCGCCCCGCATCGGGAACGGCGTGTCGGGCAGGTTCAGCGTGCTCTTGTAGTCAGCCATGGTGCTGGTCGATCCTCGAAAACCACTCGCGAGCGCGCGCCGCATCGTCCTCTATGGCCTCGCGCAGGGCCGGCAGTCCGCCGTACTTCTTCTCGTCCCGCAGCTTGGCGAGGAACGCCACCCTGAGGTGCCGGCCGTAGAGGTCGCCGGCGAAATCGAACAGGTGCACCTCCAGCAGCGGCGCGGCGCCTTCCTTCACCGTCGGCCGGCGACCCACACTCGCCACCCCCTTCAGCTTCTGCCGCGTCTCCTCGAGCTCCGCCTCCACCACGAAGATGCCCGCGAGCGGGGACTTGCGCCGCAGCACGATGTTGGCGGTCGGGAACCCCAGCTGCAGCCCCAGTTTCTCGCCGTGCGCCACGCGGCCGCTCATCGTGTAGCGCCGCCCCAGCAGGCGTTCCGCCCGCGCGAAATCCCCCGCCGCCAGCGCCTCCCGCACCGCGGAGCTGGATACCCGCTGCCCCGCTTCGGTGACATCGACCATGGCTTCGACCTCGAAACCCAGCTTCGCGCCCGCGGCCAGCAACTGGGCAAAATCCCCGGCGCGCTTCGCGCCGTAGCGGAAATCCTCCCCAACAAGCAGCCAGCGCGCGCCGACACCGCCCGCCAGCACCTCCGTGGCGAATCGCTCCGGCGCCATCCCGGCCAGGGCGGCGCCGAAACGCAGCACATGGACGCGGTCCACGCCCGCCTCGGCGATCAGCTCCAGCTTCTCGCGCAGCCGCGCCAGCCTCGACGGTGCGCCGGCAGGGGCGAAAAACTCCCGCGGATGCGGCTCGAAGGTGAGGACGCAGGAGGCGAGCCTGCGCTCGCGCGCGACGCGCACGAGCCGGTCCAGCATCGCGCGGTGCCCCCGGTGCACGCCGTCGAAGTTCCCGACCGTGACCGCGTGACCGGCAGCGGCGCGCGCGGCAGTTCGCGGCAGGTGTCCGTGCGTGACGACCATCATAGCGCTAAAATGTTGAATTATAGCGGTTATCAGAGAGGCATCCGGCATGAAAACGCTCGCAGACCAGATGTCCTTCTATGCCGCCTACCATCAGGATCGGCGCAACAAGGCGACGCATTTCGTCGGCGTGCCGGCGATCGCGGTGTCGCTGATGATCCCGCTGGGGTGGCTGCGCATCGACGCCGGCGGCTTCACGCTGACCGGCGCGCTCGCGGTCAGTTGCGCGCTGCTCGCCTATTACCTGCTGCTCGACATCCCGCTGGGCCTGGCGATGTGCGCGCTGTTCGGGCTCGCGCTCTGGGCCACGGACCCGATCGCGCAGGCGCCGCTCGCCACCGGCCTCGCCTGGTTCCTCGCCCTTTTCATCGGCGGCTGGATGGTGCAGCTCTGGGGCCACCTCTACGAGGGCAGGAAGCCCGCGCTGCTGGACAACCTGTTCCAGGTCTTCGTGGCGCCGATCTTCCTCGCCGCCGAGGTGTTCTTCGCGCTGGGCTACAAGCCGCGGCTGCACCAGGCGGTGCAGCAACGCGCGCTGGAGATGCGCGCCGCGGCGCTCAGCTCAGGCGCGCGCAGCGCCGCGTCAGCTCCATAGCGCTGGCGCGGATCTCCTCCGCGTCCGGCGCCCCGGGTTCGCGCGCCAGGTAGTCCCGCAGGTCCTGCAGCGCCGGGCGCCAGCATTCCAGCTGCTGGTAGACCAGCCCGCGGTCGCGCAGGTCGGCCGACGAATCCGGCGCCACGATGATCATCCGGTTCAGGACCTCCAGCAGGCGCTCGGGCTGGTTATTCTCGCGGTAGATCGCCTTCAGGTTGCGCAGCAGCCGCGCCAGAATCTGGCGCTTGCCGGCCGGCTCTAGGAAGCTGTCCAGCGCCAGCTGCTCGACCGGGACCCTGCCGGCCGCCCCCGGCGGGATGAGGCGCTTCAGCCGCTCGCGCAGCTCCTCCCCGGACTGCGGCATGCCGCCGGAGAACGGATCGAGCACCAGAGTGCCGCCGCGCACCTGCAGCCGCACGAGGAAGTGGCCCGGGAACGAGACCCCCTCCACCGGCAGGCCGATGCGGCGGCCGATCTCCATGTACAGCACCGCCAGCGTGATCGGGATCCCGGTGCGCCGGTCGATCACTTCGTTGAGGTAGGAGTTGCGCGGATCGTAGTAGTCCCTGGTGTTGCCGCTGTAGCCGAGGTCGTCGAACAGGAATTCGTTGAGCGCCACCACCTTCTCCTCCGGCGCGATGTCCACGCCCAGGCGCGCGCGCAGGCCCCTGGCGTGCCGTTCCAGCTCGCCGACATAGCCCTCGACGTCCAGCGCCGGGTAGGCGTCCTCGGCCAGCAGCAGGCAGGCGCGCGCGAGGTCGATGCGGGAATCCTCCTCGTCGATGGCGTTGGCGAAGGTCTCCAGCGCGTCCATACCCGCCAGCCTACTGCGCCCCGCGGCGCGAGAAGTCCCGCAGCCGCAAGCCGAACGCCGCGAGGCAGGCGCCGTAGACCGCCATGCCCAGGACCACCAGCCCGGCCAGCGCCGGCACCCGCGCCTGCCAGCCCGCGGCCAGCCACCAGGCGCTGTCCCCCATCGCGTACCAGAGCGTGGCGGACATGGCTGCGGCCGACGCCGCCAGCTTCAGGAAGAACCCGATCCAGCCCGGCTGCGGCGCGTAAATGCCGTGCCGGCGCAGGCCGCCGTAGAGCAGCGCCGCATTGAGCAGCGCGCCCAGCGCGAGCGCCAGCGCGAGGCCGGCGTGCTTGAGCGGCCCGATCAGGATTGCGTTCATGACCTGCGTCCCGAGCAGCGTGATGATGCCGATGCGCACCGGCGTCGCCACGTTCTGCCGCGCGTAGAAGCCCGGGGCGAGGATCTTCACCAGGATCATGCCCACCAGGCCCGCGCTGTAGGCGACCAGCGCCTCGCGCGTCGCCCAGGTGTCCGCGGCGCCGAAGCGGCCGTACTGGAACAGCGTCGCGACCAGCGGCAGCGCCAGGACCGCGAGCGCGGCGGCCGCCGGAAGCGCCAGCAGCAGCGTCAGGCGCAGCCCCCAGTCGAGCAGGCGGCTGTAGTCCTGCCTCGCGTCGCTGGCGTGGTAACGGGCGAGGCTGGGCAGCAGGATGGTGCCCAACGCGACGCCGAGCAGGCCGGCGGGGAATTCCATCAGGCGGTCGGCGTAGTACAACCAGGACACGCTGCCGGTGACCAGGAACGAGGCGAACACGGTGTTGATCAGCAGCGACAGCTGGCTCACCGAGACCCCGAACACCGCAGGGGCCATCAGCTTCAGCACCCGGCGCATGCCCTCGTGCGCCAGGTTCAGGCGCCAGCGCGGCAGCATGCCGATGCGGGCAAGGGCCGGGAGCTGAAGCAGCAGCTGCAATACCCCGCCGACAAACACGGCCCAGGCGAGCACCAGCACCGGCGGGTCGAACCGATCGGCGAAGAACGCGGCGCCGACGATGAAGGAGACGTTGAGCAGTGCCGGGGCGACCGCCGGCACCGCGAAGCGGCTCCAGGTGTTGAGCACGCCCGCGGCGAGCGCCACCAGGGAGATGAACACGATGTAGGGGAAGGTGATGCGCAGCATGGCCACCGCGAGGGCGAACTTGCCTGGCTCGGCGGCGAAGCCCGGGGCGGTGAGATGGACGATGAAGGGGGCGGCGATCACCCCCAGCGCGGCGGTGGCGAGCAGCGCGAGCAACAGCACCGTGGCGACGCTGTCGAGCAGTTGCCGGACCGCCTCGGGGGATTGCCGCGTCTTGGCCTCGCCCAGGATGGGCACGAAGGCCTGGGAAAACGCCCCTTCCCCGAACAGCCGCCGCAGCAGGTTGGGGATGCGGAAGGCGACGAAGAAGGCGTCGGTCATGAGGCCGGCGCCGAACACCCGGGCGATGAAGAAGTCCCGCACGAACCCGAGCACCCGGGAAATCAGGGTCAGGCTGCTGACGGTGGCGAGGGCACGCAGCAGGTTCATGCGACCGGGCAGAGAGCAGGGCAGAGGCGGGGGTTCATGCTAGAATCCGGCCCCTTTTCAAGACCGGATTTTCCATGGCAAACATCAAGTCCGCGCAGAAGCGCGCCCGCCAGGCGGTGCAGCGCCGCGCCCGCAACGTCAGCCTGCGCACCGCCGCGCGCAGCGCCATCAAGGAGGTGAAGAAGGCGATCGCGGCCGGCGACAAGAAGCTCGCCGCCGCCGCGCTGGCGAGGTCGCAGGCCGTGATCGACCGCGTCGCCGGCAAGGGCGTGCTGCACAGGAACGCCGCGGCGCGCCACAAGAGCCGCCTTGCCGGCGCCATCAAGGCGCTTCCTTAATCTGTGTCTCCCGCTCGCTGCAGACTGGCGAGCTCGGTCCGTCCGGCGCCGCGCCCGTCGCGCCTCTGCAGTTGGTTGCCCTTCGCAAAGCTGGGCAGGAAGCGGTCCGCCACCGCTTCGAGTGCCTGCGGCCGCACATCGACCACCACGCAGCGCACGCCGGCGGAATTGACCGGATGCGCGTAAGGGGAACACTGCATGCGGCGCTCGCCGCCGAAGGCCGCCATGACGCCGCACAGGGGCCCGGCCCAGTCGCCGGGCCGCAACGGCCTGCCCTCCAGGGTCACGCCCCCGGATGACGAACTCCACCACGCTGTCGCCGGCCTGCTCGGGCATGCGAAATCATAGCTCATAGCCGATGGCCAAACCGCTGAGCCGCATCCTCGTCATCGAGGACGAGCCGCTGGTGCTGCGCGAGATCCTGAAGGGCCTGAACGCCGCGGCGCGCGCGCTCGACAACCCGTTCGGCATCGCTTTCGGCGGCGTCGCCACCGCGCAGGCGGCGCTGGCGGCAATCGAGGCCGACGGCGACATCCAGGCGGTGCTGGTGGACGACAAGCTCTACACGCTGGAGGGCGCCTCCCCGCGGCGCAGCGCCGCGAAGACGCTGCAGATGTCGGCGCTGGAGCTGGTCCAGCGCATCACCGGCCTGCGCCCGGAGCTCAACGTCTACATCCTGATCGCCAAGGAGCAGGAGGACGAGGTGGTGGACGCGCTGTTCTCCGAGGCGGTGGACGGCTACTTCTACCGCGAGGAGCGCGACTACCGCGGCATCTACCGCATCCTCAACGCCCAGATCCAGGAGAAGGCGCGCACGCCCTTCACCGACCAGCTGAAGAACTACGTCTGGATGGCGAAGGACCAGTGGCACACGCCCGGGCATTCGTCGGGCGAGTCCCTGCGCGGCAGCCCGTGGGTGAGCGACTTCTACGAGTTCATGGGCGACCATGTGTTCGACGCCGACCTCTCGGTGTCGGTGCCGATGCTGGATTCACTGATGGAGCCCAAGGGCGTGATTGCGGAAGCGCAGGCGATGGCGGCCAAGGCCTTCGGCGCGCGCAGCACCTTCTTCGCCACCAACGGCACCTCGAGCGCGAACAAGGTCATCTTCCAGACCCTGCTCGCCCCGGGCGAGAAGCTGCTGCTGGACCGCAACTGCCACAAAAGCGTGCACCACGGCGTGGTGCTCTCGGGCGCGCAGCCGGTGTACCTGGACAGCGCGCTCAACCGCCGCTTCGGCCTCTACGGCCCGGTGCCGCGCAAGAGCATCCTGGAGGCGATCCGGCGCCATCCGGACGCCGAGGCGCTGATCCTCACCTCCTGCACCTACGACGGCCTGCGCTACGACCTGGCGCCGATCGTCGCCGCGGCGCATGCCGGGGGCATCAAGGTGATCGTGGACGAAGCCTGGTATGGCTTCGCGCGCTTCCACCCCGAATTCCGGCCGACCGCGCTCGAGGCGGGAGCCGACTACGCCACGCAGTCCACGCACAAGGTGCTGTCGGCGTTCTCGCAGGCCTCGATGATCCACGTCAACGACCCGGAGTTCCGCGAGCACCTGTTCCGCGAGAACTTCAACATGCACACCTCGACCTCGCCGCAGTACGCACTGATCGCGAGCCTGGACGTGGCGCGCAAGCAGGCGGTGATGGAGGGCTACAAGCTGCTCGCCCGCACGCTGGTGCTGGCGCGCGAGCTGCGCCAGCAGATCAGCGCCACCGGCGTGTTCCGGGTGCTGGAGCTGGAGGACCTGCTGCCCGAGGAGGTGCGCCACGACGGCATCCGGCTGGACCCCACCAAGGTCACGGTGGACGTCTCCGGCTGCGGCTACACCGTGGACGAGCTGCAACAGG
Organism: Betaproteobacteria bacterium; assembly: GCA_016868105.1. GTDB lineage: Bacteria > Pseudomonadota > Gammaproteobacteria > Burkholderiales > SG8-39 > RBG-16-66-20. Next base: position 22,163 of record VGIA01000013.1, read on the forward strand.
AGTTGTTTGACCGCTACAACATCCAGATCGAGAAGAGCACCTTCAACACCATCACCCTGCTGCTCTCGATCGGCACCACCCGCTCGAAGGTCTCGCGCCTGTACGACGCCCTGATGCGGATCGCTCGGGAGAAGCGCGCGGCGCGTCGCCTGGTGCGCACACCCGAGATCCCCGCCTTCACCAAGCTGCGCTACCTGCCGCGCGACGCCTACTACTGCGGCGGCGAACTGGTGCCGGTGTTCGACGACCAGGAGCGCGTGAACCGGGCCCTCCGGGGACGGGTCTGCGCCGACGGCGTCGTGCCCTACCCGCCCGGCATCCCGGTGCTGGTGCCCGGCCAGCTGATCACCCCGGCCATCGCCCAGTACCTCGCCAACCTGCTGCGCTCGCAGAAGCGCATCGAGCTGCACGGCATCGTGCAGGAGGGCTACCAGCCCTGCGTGCGGGCGCTCAGGCCGGCCGAGGAGCGCGGCCTGCGCAGGATCGGCTGAGCGAACCGGCGCGCGGCTTTCACCCGGCCGCAACCTCGATCAGGCTTGCTCTGAGCCGCGTCGGCAGGAGACACTTCGGGGTGACTAACCTACCGGCGAACCGAATGCAGAAACCCGCAGCCAAGCCCAGACCCATCGCCCCCCCCGCCGAATGGACCGTGGCGGAGTCCGCCGAGCTCTACGGCATCCGCAGCTGGGGCGCCGGCTACTTCGACATCAACCAGAATGGCGACGTGGCGGTGACCGTGCCCACCGGGAACGGGCCCGCCGGCGGACAGCGCGTGTCGGTCAGCCTGATGGAACTGATCCGCGGCATGAAGCACCGCGGCCTGCAGATGCCGGCGCTGCTGCGCCTGGACAACCTGCTCGAGGCGCAGATCGCCCTGCTCAACGAGTCCTTCGGCCGCGCCATGAAGACCCTGGGCTACCAGGCCCGGTACCACGGCGTGTTCCCGATCAAGGTCAACCAGCAGTGCGCCGTGATCGAGGAGATCGCGCGCGCCGGTGGGCGCTACGGCCACGGCCTGGAGTGCGGCAGCAAGGCCGAGCTGCTGATCGCGCTCGCCTACCTGCAGCCGGGGGACGGCCACATCATCTGCAACGGCTACAAGGACGAGGAGTTCATCGACCTCGCGCTGCAGTCGCTGCGGCTCGGCTTCAAGTGCTTCTTCGTGCTCGAGACCCCGACCGAGCTGCCGATCATCCTCGAGGCCAGCCGGCGCCTGGGCGTGCGGCCGATGCTGGGCGTCCGGGTCAAGCTCGCCGCCGAGGTCGAGGGCCACTGGAACGAGTCGAGCGGCGACCGCAGCATCTTCGGCCTCACCACCGCCCAGATCGTCGAGCTGGTCGATGCCCTGCGCGAGCACCAGCTGCTCGACTGCCTGCAGCTCCTGCACTACCACCTGGGCTCCCAGATCCCGAACATCCGCGACATCCGCGGCGGGGTGCTGGAGGCCTGCCGCTACTACGTGTCGCTGCGCCAGGAGGGCGCCGCGATGGGCTACCTCGACCTCGGCGGCGGCCTCGGCGTGGACTACGACGGCTCGCAGACCAACTCCAACCACAGCAAGAACTACTCCCTGGACGAGTACTGCACCGACGTCATCGAGACCATCATGACCGCGCTGGACCGCACCGGGGTCGAGCACCCGGTGCTGATTTCCGAGTCCGGACGGGCGACGGTGGCCTACTCCTCGATCCTGCTGTTCAACATCCTGGACGTGACCAGCTACGAGCCGCAGGGCAGCGCCCCGGTGGTGCCCGAGGACGAGCACGAGCTGGTGCGCAACCTGCGCGAGGTGCTCGAGGGCATCAGCATCAAGACCGCCAAGGAGTGCTACAACGACGCCATGTTCTACCGCCAGGAGATCCGCGACCTGTTCCGCCGCGGCCAGATCCGCCTGCGCTCGCTGTCTCTCGCCGAAAACATCTTCCTGCACATCGTCTGGGGCATCCTGGCGGTGCTGCAGAAGGCGAAGCGCGTGCCGGCCGGGTTCGACGACCTCGAGGAATCGCTGGCCGACATCTACTACGGCAACTTCTCGGTGTTCCAGTCGCTGCCCGACGTGTGGGCGATCGAGCAGGTGTTCCCGATCATCCCGGTGCACCGCCACGCCGAGCAGCCGACGCGGCGCGCGATCCTGGCCGACATCACCTGCGACTCCGACGGCAAGGTCGACCGCTTCATCGAGTCCGGCGGCCTGCGCCGCAGCCTGCCGGTCCACCCCTTCGTCGAGGGCGAGCCGTACTACTTCGGCGTGTTCCTGGTGGGCGCCTACCAGGAGACCCTGGGCGACCTGCACAACCTGATGGGCGACACCAACGTCGCCAGCGTGCGCATCCATGCCGACGGCGGCTTCGAGTTCGCGCGCGAGATGAGCGGCGACAGCATCGCCGACGTGCTCAGCTACGTCGAATACCAGCCGCAGCGGCTGCTCGAGCAGCTGCGACGCACCGCCGAACTGGCGGTGAGGAACGAGCGCATCACCCTGGCCCAGCGCCAGGCGCTGCTGGAATCCTTCAGCGCCAGCCTGCGCGGCTACACCTACTACGAAGACTAGAGCGGAGGAAATACAGGCCCATGTCGAACGTCCTCATCATCGGCGCCGGCGGCGTCGGCCAGGTGGTGGCGCACAAGTGCGCGCAGCTGCCGGAGGTGTTCTCCGAGATCACGCTCGCCAGCCGTACCGAGCAGAAGTGCCGCAGGATCGCGGCGCAGATCGCGCGCCCGATCCGCACCGCGCAACTGGACGCCGACCAGGTGCCGCGGACCATCGCGCTGATCGAGCGCGTGCGCCCGAAGGTGGTGATCAACGTCGCCCTGCCCTACCAGGACCTGCACATCATGGACGCCTGCCTCGCCACCGGCGTCGACTATCTGGACACGGCGAACTACGAGCCGCTGGACAAGGCCAAGTTCGAGTACAAGTGGCAATGGGCCTACCAGGACCGGTTCCGCGAGCGCGGCATCATGGCGCTGCTGGGCAGCGGCTTCGACCCCGGGGTCACCAACGTCTACACCGCCTGGCTGCACAAGCACCACTTCGACCAGATCGACACCATCGACATCATCGACGCCAACGCCGGCAGCCACGGCCAGCCCTTCGCCACCAACTTCAATCCCGAGATCAACATCCGCGAGATCACGCAGCGCGGGCGGTACTGGGAAAACGGCGCCTGGGTGGAGACCGATCCGCTGTCGGTGCACCGCACCTTCGACTTCCCCGAGGGCATCGGGCCGATGCAGATCTACCTCCTGTACCACGAGGAGCTGGAATCCATCGTCAGGCACTTCCCGGGCATCCGGCGGGCGCGGTTCTGGATGACCTTCTCCGAGAACTACCTCACGCACCTGCGCGTGCTGGGCAACGTCGGCATGACGCGCATCGACCCGGTGCGCTTCCAGGGGCAGGACATCGTGCCGATCCAGTTCCTGAGGGCGCTGCTGCCGGACCCGGCCAGCCTCGGCCCGCTCACCCGTGGCCGCACCTGCATCGGGGTGCTCGCGCACGGCAGCAAGGACGGCAAGCAGAAGGTGGCCTTCGTCTACAACATCTGCGATCACGAAGCCTGCTATCGCGAGGTGCAGTCGCAGGCGATTTCCTACACCACGGGGGTGCCGGCCGCGGTGGGCGCGGAAATGATGCTCACCGGCAAGTGGCGCGGCAAGGGCGTGTTCAACATGGAGCAACTCGATCCCGATCCGTTCATGGCGGCGATCGGCCCGCGCGGGCTGCCCTGGGTGCTCAAGAGGCTCGATGCACCAATGGACTGAGGGCGGCTCGCGGCTGGCGCGGTTCAGCCGGCTCGACACGCGCCGCCTGCCCTCCCCCTGCTTCGTCGTCGACGAGGTCGCGCTGGAGGAGAACCTGCGCCTGCTGCTGCGCGTGCAGCAGGACAGCGGCGCGCGCATCCTGCTCGCGCTCAAGGCCTTCGCCATGTGGAGCCTGGCACCGCTGGTGTCGCGCTACCTGGCCGGCACCTGCGCCAGCGGCGCGCACGAGGCGCGCCTGGGCCGCGAGGCCTTCGGCGGCGAGGTGCACAGCTTCTGCGCGGCGTTCGACGAGCGCGAGCTGCGGCAAGTGCTCGAGCTGTCCGACCACGTCGTGTTCAACTCCACTTCGCAGTGGCGGCGGTTCCGCCCGCTGGCGCTGGCGGCGGCCGCCGCGCGCCCGGGGCTGCGCTTCGGCCTGCGCGTCAACCCGGAGCATTCCGAGGTCGCGGTGCCGCTGTACGACCCCTGCGCGCCGGGCTCGCGCCTGGGCGCGCCGCTGGCCTCCATCGAGGCCCCGGACCTGGCGGGCTTGAGCGGCCTGCACTTCCATACCCTGTGCGAGCTCGACCTGCCTGCGCTGCAGCGCACGCTGGCGGCGTTCGAGGACAGGTTCGGCGCCATGCTGGCCGGCATGGAGTGGGTCAACTTCGGCGGCGGCCACCACATCACCCGCCCCGGCTACCAGGTCGACGAGCTGGTGCGGGTGCTGCGCCACTTCGCGGCCCGCCACCGGGTGCGCGTGTACCTGGAGCCTGGCGAGGCGGTGGCATACCACTGCGGCGTGCTGGTGGCGCAGGTGCTGGACATCGTCCACAACGGCATGCCGATCGCGATTCTCGACACCTCGGCCACCTGCCACATGCCCGACGTGCTGGAGATGCCCTACCGGCCGGTCATCCAGGGCACGGGCGAGCCCGGCGCGCAGCACACCTACCGGCTGGGCGGGCAGTCCTGCCTCGCGGGCGACGTCATCGGCGATTACGCCTTCGCGCGGCCGCTAGAGATCGGCCAGCGCCTGGTGTTCGAGGACATGGCCTACTATTCCATGGTGAAAACCACCACCTTCAACGGCGTGCGGCTGCCCTCGATCGCGATCTGGAACTCGGCCAGCGGCGCATTGCGCGTGGTGCGCGAGTTCGGCTACGAGGACTTCAAGGGCCGGCTGTCGTGAGCGCGCCCGCGGCGCGCTTCCTCGACACCGAGGTGCCGGAACTGCCGCCGGAACAGGCGCGCTTCCACGTCCTGCCGGTCCCCTACGAGAAGACCGTGTCCTACGGGCACGGCACGGCGCTGGGCCCGGGCGCGATCATCGCCGCCTCCGGCCAGCTGGAGCGCTTCGACGGCGCCAGCGACCCCGGCGCCGAGGGCATCTACACCTGGCCGGCGGTGGACTGCAGCGGCGCGCCGCAACGGGTCATCGACGACATCGCCGCCGCGGTCCGGCGGATCCTCGCCCTGGGCAAGCTGCCGGTGGTGCTGGGGGGCGAGCACACCGTCACCTGGGGCGTGGTGAAGGGCTACCTGGAGGCCGGCGTGAAGGATTTCGGCGTGGTCCAGATCGACGCCCACGCCGACCTGCGCGAGGCCTACCGGGGCGACCGCTACAGCCACGCCAGCGTGATGCGCCGCGTCGTCGAGGCCGGCGTGGCGCTGGTGCAGCTGGGCAACCGGGCCTACTGCGAGGAGGAGCGGGACGCGCGCCGCAAGCACGGCGTGCTCGCCCACGACGCGATCCAGATCGTGCCCGGCGGGGTGTCGCGCATCACGCTGCCGCAGGGTTTCCCGGAAAATGTGTTCTTCACCCTCGACGTGGATGGCATGGACCCGTCGGTGCTGCCCGCCACCGGCACCCCGGTGCCGGGGGGGCTGGGCTGGTACCAGACCCTGGGCCTGTTCGAATCGGTCGCGCGGCAGCGGCGCATCATCGGCTTCGACATCATGGAGTTCGCGCCCATCGCCGGCTTGCACGCGTTCGACTTCACCGCGGCGCTGCTGGCCTACAAAATGATGGGCATCGTGCAGCGTTGCGGCTGAAGCCGGGGACGCGCCGCCCTCTACACAAGGCCGCAAAGCCCTGATACGATTCCTGAAACGGCGGTTCCGGGACCGCCGTTTTGCATTTTGCCAGCCGATCCGGCAAGGGAGTTGCCGATGAGCCACGTCATGAACACCTACGCCCGCCAGCCGGTCGAGTTCGTGCGCGGCCAGGGCGCCTGGCTCTACGACGCGGCGGGCAGGAAGTACCTCGATGCGCTCGCCGGCATCGCGGTCAACACCCTCGGGCACAACCACCCGCGGCTGGTGCGCGCGCTCACCGAGCAGGTCGGCCGCATCATCCACACCTCCAACCTGTTCCAGAACCCGCTGCAGGAGCAGGCCGCGGACCGGGTCGCGGAAATCACCGGCCTGGACGAGGTCTTCTTCTGCAATTCCGGGCTGGAGGCCAACGAGGCCGCCATCAAGGTGGCGCGCAAGTACGGCCACGACCGCGGCGTCAACGAGCCTGCCATCATCGTCATGGAGAAGGCCTTCCACGGCCGCTCCCTGGCCACCCTCTCGGCCGGTGGCAGCCGCAAGGTGCAGGCGGGCTTCGAGCCGCTGGTGCAGGGATTCGTGCGCGTACCGCTCAACGACCTGGAGGCGGTGCGCCAGGTCGCGGCGCGCAACAACAACGTGGTCGCCGTGTTCGTCGAGCCGATCCAGGGCGAAGCTGGCATCAACGTCTCGCCTCTGGAGTACCTGAAGGGGCTCAAGGACATCTGCGACCGCCGCCAGTGGCTGTTCATCTCCGACGAGGTGCAGTGCGGCCTGGGCCGGACCGGCAGGTGGTTCGTCTACCAGCACGCCGGTTTCCTGCCGGACGTGGTGCCGCTCGCCAAGGGCCTCGCCGGCGGCGTGCCGGTGGGCGCCTGCGTGGTGGGCAACCGCGCCAAAGGCGTATTCAAGCCCGGCAACCACGGCTCCACTTTCGGCGGCAACCCGCTCGCCATGGCCGGGGTCATTGCGACCATCGACACCATGAAGGATGAGGGACTGCTGGAGAACGCGGCCCGCGTCGGCAACGCCATCCGCGAGGGCATGGCCGCCGGCCTCCAGGGCCTGCCTGGCGTGGTCGAAGTCCGCGGCATGGGCATGATGATCGGCATCGAGCTCGATCGCCCCTGCGGCGAGCTGGTGAAGATGGGCCTGGAGGCGGGCATCGTGTTCAACGTCACCGCCGACAACGTGGTCCGCCTGCTGCCGCCGCTCGTTCTGACCGCGGATGAGGGCCGCGAAGTGGTGGCGCGCCTCGCGCCGCTGGTGCGGGAATTCCTCTCGCGGGGCGCGACCCCCCAGGCGAAGACCGCAGCCGCGCGCTGAAGGCCCTGCCATGCCCGCGCCCCACGCCACCCCGCGTCACTACCTGCGTTTCAGGGACTTCTCGCGCAAGGAGTACGAGTACCTGTTCGCGCGCACGCGCTGGATCAAGGACCGCTACAAGCGCTACCAACGCTACTGGCCGCTGGAGGACCGCACCCTGGCGATGATCTTCGAGAAGGAGAGCACGCGCACCCGGCTGTCGTTCGAGGCCGGCATGCACCAGTTGGGGGGCGCGGCGATCTTCCTCAGTACCCGCGACTCGCAATTGGGGCGCGGCGAGCCTGTGGAGGACGCCGCGCGGGTGATCTCGCGCATGTGCGACATCGTGATGATCCGCACCTTCGAGCAGGAAACGATCGACCGGTTCGCGCGCAATTCCCGCGTCCCGGTGATCAACGGCCTCACCAACGAGTACCACCCCTGCCAGATCCTGGCCGACATCTACACCTTTCGGGAGCGGCGCGGCTCGATCGCGGGCAAGACCGTGGCCTGGATCGGCGACTCCAACAACGTCTGCAACACCTGGCTGCAGGCGGCGGAGGTGTTCGGCTTCAACATGCACGTCTCCACCCCGCCAGGCTACGAGAAGGGTCTGGAGAAGGGGGCGGGGAAATATCGCCACTTTGCCGACCCGCTGAAGGCGGCCAGAGGTGCGCATCTGGTCACCACCGACGTCTGGACCTCAATGGGCTTCGAGGCCGAGAACCGCAGGCGCAAGAAGGCCTTTGCAGGCTGGCAGGTCAACGCGCAACTGATGCGCACCGCGCGCAAGGATGCGCTCTTCATGCACTGCCTGCCGGCGCACCGTGGCGAGGAAGTCACCGCCGAGGTGATCGACGGCCCGCAGAGCGTGGTGTGGGACGAGGCGGAGAACCGCCTGCACGTGCAGAAGGCGCTGCTGGAATTCCTGCTGCTGGGCAAGGTGAAGGGCTAGCCGGTGTTCGCGGTCGCGGACCTGGGCGTTGCCGACTACTGGGCCTTCGTCGCGGCGGTGATCGTGTTCCTCGCCATCCCCGGCGTCGGCAACCTCGCCATCATCACCTCCACCAGCAAGGGCCGGATCCCGGGCGGCCTCGCCGCGACCCTGGGCGTCATCGTCGCCGACCAGGTCCTGATGTGGCTCGCCGTGGCGGGCGTGGCCGCCATCCTCACCTCGCAGCCCACCCTGTTCGGCATCGTGCAGTACGCCGGAGCAAGCTACCTCGCCTACCTGGGCGGGCGCATGATCCTCGCCAGGCCCGGAGACGCGCCGGTGCTCGACATGCAGCCACGGCGTTACCTCCAGCAGGCCATGCTGATCACCCTGCTCAACCCCAAGGCGATCGTGTTCTACATGGCTTTCTTCCCGCTGTTCGTCGACCCGGCGCGGCACCAGGGCCTGGTCACCTTCGGCGTGATGGCGGCGACGATCGCGCTGCTCACCCTCCTGTACTGCGTCGCCCTCATGAGCCTGGTGCACTTGGCCGCCGAGCGCGTGCGCGGCAACCCGCGCCTGACGCTCTGGCTGAACCGGATCGCGGGCACCATGCTGGTGGGCTTCAGCGTCAAGCTCGCGCTCGGCAAGTAGCGCGCCCCGGCGGTCAGCCCTTGCGCCGCCGGCGCCTGCCCGGCCCCGCCTTGCCGGCCTGCGGGGTGCCCAGCAGGGGCGCGCCGCCCTTCGCCTCCCCCAGCAGCCCCGCCTCGCCGTAGAGGCGCAGCTTGTCGCGCGTATCCACGATGTCGAGGTTGCGCATGGTGAGCTGGCCGATGCGGTCAGCCGGCGTGAAGTACACCTGCCCGCCCTTCTCCATCGTCAGGCGCTCGGGGTGGTAGGTGAGGTTCGGGCTCCTGGTGTCGAGGATGGAGTAGTCGTTGCCGCGCCGCAGCTCGAGTGTCACTTCGCCCGTGACCGCCTTCGCCACCCAGCGCTGCGCCCCTTCCTTCAGCATCAGGGTCTGCGAATCGAACCAGCGCCCCTGGTACAGCAACCGCCCCAGCCTGCGGCCGTTGGCCCGGTACTGCTCGATGGTGTCCTCGTTGTGGATGCCGGTGACCAGCCGCTCGTAGGCGAGGTGCAGCAGCGCCATGCCCGGGGCCTCGTAGATGCCGCGGCTCTTGGCCTCGATGATGCGGTTCTCGATCTGGTCGCACATGCCCAGACCGTGCCGCCCGCCGATGGCATTGGCCTCGGCGAACAGCGCCACCGCGTCGGCGAAACGCTGGCCGTTGAGCGCAACCGGCTGGCCCTGCTCGAAGGCCACCGTGACCTTCTCCGGCTTGACCTTCACATCCTCGCGCCAGAAGGCGACGCCCATGATGGGCTTCACGACCGAGATGCCCTTGTCGAGGAACTCCAGGTCCTTGGCCTCGTGGGTGGCGCCGAGGATGTTGGAATCGGTCGAGTAGGCCTTCTCGGCGCTCATCCTGTAGCCAAAGCCGGCCCTGGCCATGTAGGCGGACATTTCCCTGCGCCCGCCCAGCTCGTCGATGAAACGCTGGTCGAGCCAAGGCTTGTAGATGCGCAGCGCGGGGTTCGCCAGCAGCCCGTAGCGGTAGAAGCGCTCGATGTCGTTGCCCTTGTGGGTGCTGCCGTCGGACCAGATGTCGACCGCGTCCTCGCGCATCGCGACCACCAGCATGGTGCCGGTGACCGCGCGCCCGAGCGGCGTGGTGTTGAAGTAGGTGGCGCCGCCGGTGCAGACGTGGAACGCGCCGCACTGGATCGCGGCGATGCCCTCGGCCACCAGCTGCGGCCGGCATTCGATGAGGCGCGCCTTCTCGGCACCGTACTGCAGCGCCTTCCTCGGGATCTCGGCGTGGTCGGACTCCTCCGGCTGACCCAGGTTCGCGGTGTAGGCGTGGGGGATCGCGCCCTTGGCGCGCATCCAGTGCACCGCGGCGCTGGTGTCCAGGCCGCCCGAGAACGCGATGCCGATCTTTTCGCCTTGCGGAAGGGCTGCGAGGATCGTCGCCAAGTGCCTGCTCTCCAGAAAGCCAAGATGATACGTGATCTGCAGCGGGCTAGAATGGCGGCCATGCGACTCGGCCGCGCGCTCCGCAAGACCCCAACTGGATTACCTCCATCACCGAGCGCTGGGTCGAGGAACTGCGGCCCCTGATCCGCTAGGCCCGGAGCCCGCCATGCCCTCGTTCGACGCCGTCTCGCAGGTGGACCGCCAGGAAGTGAAGAACGCGGTCGAGCAGGCCAACAAGGAGGTCGGCAACCGGTTCGACTTCAAGGGCTCGGATGCGCGCGTGGAGCAGGCCGGGCTGGTCCTCACCGCTTACGCCGACGACGCCTTCAAGCTGGGCCAGGTGCTGGACGTGCTGCGCAACCGCCTGACCAGGCGCAACGTCGACCTGCGCTGCCTGGAGCTGGGCGCGGTGGAGAAAATCTCCGGCGACAAGGTGAAGCAGGCGGTGACGGTGAGGACCGGCATCCCGGTGGAAAAGGGCAAGCAGCTGCACAAGCTGCTGAAGGAGGCGAAGCTGAAGGTCGCCGCCTCGATCCAGGGCGACGCGCTGCGCGTCTCGGGCGCGAAGAAGGATGACCTGCAGGCGGCGATCCAGCTGCTGCGCCGGTCGGTGCCCGAGCTGCCGGTCCAGTTCATCAACTTCCGCGACTGAGTCCTTCCATCCAGCGCGCGTAGATCCGGTCGGCGACCTTGTGCAGCGCCTCGACGCGCTGCGCGATGCGCCGCTCCACCTCAGCCGGGGCCTGCACCCCCGGGCTCGCGGCGGACTTGCGGATCTCGTCGGCGCCGCCGCGCAGCCAGTTGCGGATCAGCTCCTCGGTCATCTCGATGTGGCATTGCATGCCCAGGTGCCTGCCGATGGCGAAGGCCTGGTTGGCGCAGTGCGCGTTGGCAAGCACCCGGGTGGCGCCCGGCGGGATGCTGAAGGCCTCGCCGTGCCAGTGGAAGCCCTCGAAGCGCTCGAGGTCGCCAAACCACTGGCGCGCCACAGCGTTGTCGGCCACCCGCACCTCGCCCCAGCCGATCTCCTTCACCTTCGCGCGCGTCACCTCCCCGCCCAGGGCCTTGGCCATCAGCTGCCCGCCCAGGCAGTGCCCCAGCACCGGGACCTCCTGCCCCACGGCGTTGCGCACCAGCTCCAGCGCCGGGGCGATCCAGGGCAGCTCGTCGTGCACGCTCATCGGCCCGCCCATGAAGGCGATGCCCGAGAAGGCGCCGGCGTCCCTGGGCACCTTCGCGCCCTCGTCCAGCGGCACCAGCGTGAAGGCAATGGCGTTGCGCTCCAGCGCGGTGGCGAAGTAGGCCGGTCCCTCGGAGCGCGCATGCCTGAAGATGGCGACGGGTTTCATGGAGCGGCATTCTAGATTGCTTGTGGATGCGGCGCCTGCTCGCCGGGGGCGGCGCTGACATTGTGAGACGGCGTTTCTAGGCGCCGCACGGCGCCCCTCACTTGCCCGGCACCAGCGGCACGAACCTCACCGGCAGCACCTCGCGCTGCGCCACCGTTCCGCCCGCATCCTTGGTCACCACCAGTAGGCGCTGCACCTCGCCGGTCGCCCCCACCGGGATCACCATCCGCCCGCCGGGCTTCAACTGCGCCAGCAGCGCCGGCGGGATGGACGGCGCCGCCGCGGTGACGACGATGGCGTCGAACGGCGCCCTCTCGGGCCAGCCCTGGTAGCCGTCGCCGATGCGCACCTCGATGTTGGCGTAGCCCATCTCCTTCAGCCGCAAGGCCGCTTCGTGGCCCAGCGGCGCCAGCAGCTCGATGGAGTAAACCTGCTTCACGATCTCCGCCAGCACCGCCGCCTGGTAGCCCGAGCCGGTGCCGACCTCCAGCGCGACCATGTGCGGCGCGGGCGCGATCAGATCCGTGCTCAGCGCGACGATGTAGGGCTGCGAGATGGTCTGGCCGTGCCCGATGGGCAGCGGGTGGTTGCGGTAGGCGAGCGCCTGCTGGCCGGCAGCCACCAGCCGGTGGCGCTCCACCTTCGCCATCGCCGCGCGCACGCGCGGCGACATCGCGGCCAGCCCGGTCAGGGCCCGGGTGTCGGCATAGGTGGCCTCGATCTCAGCCACCATGCGCGTGCGCTCCGCGCCGGGATCCTGCGCTTCGGCGCCAGCCACCAGCAGTGCGGCCAGCGCGAGGCTAGCCAGCCGCCTTGTCGCGCTCAATCAAGGCGTAGGCGGAGTGGTTGTGGATCGACTCGAAGTTCTCCGACTCGACCACGTAGGACTGGATGCGGTCATCGAGGTTGAGAATCGCGGCGACGTCGCGCACCATGTCCTCGACGAACTTCGGGTTGTCGTAGGCGCGCTCGGTGACGTGCTTCTCGTCCGGGCGCTTGAGCAGGCCGTAGAGCTCGCAGGAGGCCTGCTTCTCGATCAAATCCACGATTTCCTCGATCCAGACGAACTGCGCGGTCCGGGCGGTGACCGTGACGTGCGAGCGCTGGTTGTGCGCGCCGTAGGCGGAGATCTTCTTCGAGCAGGGGCACAGGCTCGTCACCGGCACCAGCACCTTCATCTGGAAGCTCTGCACGCCCTCCAGGACCTCGCCGATGAAGGTAACCTCGTAATCCATCAGGCTCTTGACGCCGGAGACCGGCGCCGCTTTCTCGATGAAGTACGGGAAGGTCATCTCGATGCGGCCTTGCTCGGCCTCCAGGCGCCTGACCATTTCCTTCAGCATCGCCTTGAAGCTGTCCACCGTCAGCTCGCGCTCCTGCGCCGACAGGATCTCGACGAAGCGCGACATGTGCGTGCCCTTGAACTGGTGCGGCAGGCCGACGGTCATGTTGAAGCTGGCCACGGTGTGCTGCACGCCCCCGGCGCGCTCCATCACCTTCACCGGGTGACGGATGGCCTTGATGCCGACCTGGTCGATGGCGAGCTTGCGCGAGTCGCTGTCGGCCTGGACATCGGGAATGCTCTGGTGGTGCTGCAGGTCTTTGGCTTTCATGGGCGCATTATATATCCGAGCGCATTACTCTGGTATTAGCGGGCCAGCGCCGCCCGGACCGACTTCTGGATCCCCTCGGCATCCAGCCCGACCGAGGCCAGCAGCCTGGCCGGATCGCCGTGGTCGATGAAGCGGTCGGGCAGTCCCAGCATCAGCACGCGCTGGTCCAGCGCCAGCGCCGCAAGCGCCTCGCATACCGCGCTGCCGGCGCCGCCCATCACCTGGTGCTCCTCGACCGTGACCAGCAGGTCGTGGGTTGCGGCCAGTTCCCTGACCAGCCCGGCGTCCAGCGGCTTCACGAAGCGCATGTTGGCGAGCGTGGCATCCAGCGCCTCGGCGGCCTGCAGCGCGGGCCGCACCATCGAGCCGAAGGCGAGGATCGCGACCCTCGAGCCCTTGCGGCGGATTTCCCCCCTGCCGACCGGGAGCGCGGTCATCTGCGCCTGGATGGGCACGCCCGGACCGGTGCCGCGCGGGTAGCGCACCGCGGAGGGGCCCTCCAGCGAGTATCCGGTGTAGAGCATCTGCCGGCATTCGTTCTCGTCGGCGGGCGCCATCACCACCATGTTGGGCACCGTGCGCAGGAACGCGTAGTCGAAGGCCCCGTTGTGCGTCTGGCCGTCGCCGCCCACCAGGCCCCCCCGGTCCAGCGCGAACAGCACCGGCAGGTTCTGGATCGCGACGTCGTGGATCAGCTGGTCGTAGCCGCGCTGCAGGAAGGTGGAGTAGATCGCCACGACCGGCTTGAGCCCCTCGCAGGCGAGGCCGGCGGCGAAGGTGACCGCGTGCTGCTCGGCGATGGCGACGTCGAAGTAGCGCTCCGGATACTCCTTGGAGAAGCGCACCATGCCCGAGCCTTCGCGCATCGCCGGGGTGATCGCCACCAGGCGCGGGTCCTCCCTCGCCAGGTCGCACAGCCAGTCGCCGAAGACCTGGCTGTAAGCGGGCTTGCCGCCGCCGCCCGCCTTCTGGATGCCCTGGGCCGGATCGAACTTTCCCGGCCCGTGGTAGGCGATCGGATCGTCCTCGGCCAGCTTGTAGCCCTGCCCCTTGCGCGTGACGATGTGCAGGAACTGCGGGCCCTGCAGCTGCTTGATGTTCTGCAGCGTGGTCAGCAGCGTGTCCAGGTCGTGGCCGTCGATCGGGCCGATGTAGTTGAAGCCGAACTCCTCGAACAGGGTGCCGGGGGTCAGCATGCCCTTGAGGTGCTCCTCGGTGCGGCGGGCGATTTCCAGCATCGCGGGAACGCGCTTGAGCAGGTGCCCGCTCGCGCGCTTGGCGGTGGCGTACAGCCGGCCCGAGAGCAATCGCGCCAGATAGTTGGTCAGCGCCCCCACCGGTGGCGAAATGGACATCTCGTTGTCGTTCAGGATCACCAGCAGGTCGGTGTTCATGGCCCCGGCGTTGTTCAGGGCCTCGAAGGCCATGCCCGCGGACAGGGCGCCGTCGCCGATCACCGCCACCGCGTGGCGCTTCTCGCCCTTTCGCTTCGCCGCCACTGCCATGCCGAGCGCCGCGGAAATCGAGGTTGAGGAATGCGCGGTGCCGAAGGTGTCGTAGGGCGACTCGATGCGCCGCGGGAAGCCCGAGATGCCGCCCAGCTGGCGCAGCGTGCCCATGCGCCCGCGCCGGCCGGTGAGGATCTTGTGCGGATAGGCCTGGTGGCCGACGTCCCAGACGATGCGGTCCTCCGGCGTCTGGTAGACGTAGTGCAAGGCGATGGTCAACTCCACCGTGCCCAGGTTCGAGGACAGGTGGCCGCCGGTCTTGGAGACCCAATCGAGC
>VGIA01000014.1 GCA_016868105.1 Betaproteobacteria bacterium
GCTGCCGTTAGCGACTTCAGAATTGAAGACGTCAGCACCCAAGGTGGTGCGCTTGCTCAAGGCATAGTTCACACCAACGGCAAACTTGGTGTCATTTGCTGAGGTAGCCGTGTAGTTCCCACCAGTCCTAGACTTGTTATAGCCAGCAAGCCAGGTGTAGGCGCCCATGGGGACACTGCCGCTCAAAGAGGAGACACCAACGGTCTTTTGACCATCGGCGTTCTTGGTCACCGCGTTGATCACATTCAGCTTGGCAAATTTAAGATCGTAGCTAGCCCCTAGGGACGTGCCTTTAGCTTTTGCATCACCGGGGTTGCTGCCAGAATCACCCCAAGTGTTGGCGGTGTTATTTAATTGCAGCCACTGCGCGGTAATCGGACCTCTCGCGTAGTCAATGCTCACGAGTCTACGCTCGTTCGTACGGGTGGACCTAGAGGTCTGCAAAGAAAGGCTGACACCGTTGAAGTTGGGGGTGGTGTAGTGAACAGCGTTGGCCGTGGTGCCTCCAGCAATCAGGGCAGAAACACTGCCTGAATGGCCTGCAACCATACCAGCGCCGCCCGTGCAACCCCAGGGATCGAAGCCGCAGTTGTGCATTTCACCAATCTTCCCTAGGCGGACGGTACCGAACCCACCTTGGAGGTAGGCGTTGGCCACGTGTAACAAAGCGTAACCAGTGCCAGCAGAGTTACGGTCGCCAGTGGCAGCGTTAAAACGCATCTGGCTCTGGAAACCACCCTTCATGCCCCCGCCCAGGTCTTCAGTGGTGTTGATGTTGATCGCGTTGGCGCCGCCACCCTGGGAGGCGACATTGGCATCGCCAGAAGCACCTTCAGCGCCGGTGGCCATAATACCGACATTGATGGAACCAGAGATGGTGGCGGTGGACTGAGCGAAAGAAGCCGGGGCGGCCAGGGCAGCCAGAGCACCGGAGACCGCAACTGCCAAAAGTTTCTGTTTCATTCCATGAACCTCCTGTTGATAAACGCAATCGGGTGGCAGGCAGCCGAGTTCCTGTTTCCCCCCGGCCCAACCGCCTCAACCCCTCGTGAACTCAGTGAGAAGTTGGTGCCATTCTCCGCCCCCAGCCCCTACCGGCGCAACGCTTGGGCGCAGTTTTCCGAGGATTCACCCCCCCTCTGTTGCGTCGGAACAACATAATTAAAATGTAGTTAAATCAATGCGTTGCGTTTTCATGCTCGGATTCCGCACAAACTCCTCTGCGGATCCACCCACCCAGCCCCGCCTTGCAGCCGGCCGCATCGAAAAAGGGGGCGCGGCTGCGCCTCAATCGCCCCCTTGCCCTCTGGGTCGGGCTGGCTTGGCCCTCAGGCGAACAGCCGGGCCAGCTCGCTGCCCGGATCACCCGCCCGCATGAAGGCCTCTCCCACCAGGAACGCGTTCACCCCGCCGCTGCGCATCCGCGCCACATCCTCGCGCGTGAGGATGCCGCTCTCGGTGACCAGGACCCGGTCGGCGGGCACCGAGGCGCGCAGCTCCAGGGTCCTCTCCAGCCGGGTCTGGAAGGTGCGCAGGTCGCGGTTGTTGATGCCCACCAGGGGCGTGCTCAGCTGGAGCGCCGCCCCCAGCTCGGCTGCCTCGTGCACCTCCACCAGCACCGACATCCCCAACCCCGAGGCAATCGATTCCAGCTCGCACATCTTCGCCGTCGCCAGCGCCGCCGCGATCAGCAGGATGCAGTCGGCACCCATCGCCCGCGACTCGAACACCTGGTAGGGCTCCACCACGAAGTCCTTGCGCAGCACCGGCAGGC
Organism: Betaproteobacteria bacterium; assembly: GCA_016868105.1. Taxonomy (GTDB): domain Bacteria; phylum Pseudomonadota; class Gammaproteobacteria; order Burkholderiales; family SG8-39; genus RBG-16-66-20. Next base: position 1,775 of record VGIA01000014.1, read on the forward strand.
CGCAGGCCGCGCGCGCCGCCCGCAGGTGCGCCGCGTCGCCGCGGAAAAATTCCCGGTCGGTGAGCACCGACAGGCAGGCGGCGCCGCCCCTCTCGTAGCTGCGCGCGATCGCCGCCGGGTCGTAATCGGCGCGGATCTCGCCCTTCGAGGGGCTCGCACGCTTGCTCTCGGCGATCACTGCCGGACGCCCGGCCGCGAGCCGGGCGCGGATGGCGCCGGCAAAATCGCGCGGAGGCGGGGCCGCCGCGGCACGGCGCTCCATCTCCGCCTGCGCCACCGCGCAGCTGGCGGCGGCGACCTCGCTGGCCTTGACCGCCAGGATCCGCTGCAGGATGTCGGACATCAGGACCGCCTGATGTAAGCGAATACTTCTACTTCAGGCCCTGGCTAAATGAGACGAACGCCTCCAGCTTGGCCTTCGCCGCGCCGCTGGCGATCGCCTTGCGCGCGCGCTCGACCCCGTCCTCGTAGGACCTGGCCACGCCGGCGACGTATATCGCGGCGCCGGCGTTGAGCAGCACGATGTTGAGCGCGGGACCGGACTGGTTCTCCAGCACCGCGAGGATCATCTGCTTTGACTCCTCCACGGTGTTCACCTGGATGGCGCGGCGGTCATAGAACTCCAGCCCGAGCGCGGACGGATCGAGCTCATATTCGTCGACCTCGCCCTCCTTCAGCTCGCCCACCAGCGTCGGTCCGGACACCGAGATCTCGTCCAGCCCCTCGCGGCCGTGGACCACCATGACGTGGCGGGAGCCCAGGCGCTGCAGCACCCGCACCTGGATGCCGACCAGGTCCGGGTGGAACACGCCCATGACCTGGTTCTTCGCCCCGGCCGGGTTGGTGAGCGGGCCCAGGATGTTGAACAGGGTGCGCACGCCCAATTCCTGCCTCACCGGCGCGGCGTACTTCATCGCGCTGTGGTGGGCCGGGGCGAACATGAAGCCGATGCCGGTCCTGTCGATGGCCTGGGCCACCTGCGCCGGGGTCATCGCGCTGGCGCCGCCAAGGGCCTGCAGCACCTCGGCGCTGCCAACCGAGGAGGACACCGCGCGCCCCATGTGCTTGGCCACGCGCGCGCCGGCGGCCGCGGCGACGAAGGCGCAGGCCGTGGAGACGTTGAAGGTGTGCGCGCCGTCACCGCCGGTGCCGCAGGTGTCCACCAGGCGGTGGTGGTCCTTCACCTCGACCATGGTGGCGAACTCGCGCATCACCTGCGCCGCGGCGGCGATCTCGCCGATGGTCTCCTTCTTCACCCGCAGGCCGACGATGAAGCCGCCGATCTGCGCCGGGGTGAGTTCGCCGCGCATGATCTGGCGCATCACGTGCAGCATCTCGTCGTGGAAGATCTCGCGGTGCTCCACGGTGCGCTGGATCGCCTCTGCGATGCCGATTTTCATGTCCGTCCCCTTATTTGCCTTCGATGAAATTCCTCAGCATGGCCTGCCCGTGCTCGGTCCGCATCGCCTCGGGGTGGAACTGCACCCCTTGGACCGCCAGGCCGCGCGCGGCAAGTTGCCCGGAATCAGGGTCCATCGTGAGGAAACTCCCGCTGCTGCTGCCGATGTTGGAACGCAACTGCGTGCGGCCCGGGATTCACCCGCCCGCCGGGCCGCGCGGGGAGGCAAGGAGTTCTAGCGGCGCCAGGGGCGCCAGCTGCGCCAGCCGAGACAGGGGGTGTTGGTGCGCAAGTTATTCACGACGGCGGCGAATATATCACGCCGCCAGGCGCGCGCGCAGGTCGCCGATGGTGGCCGCGTAGTCCTTCGAGCCGAAGATCGCCGATCCCGCCACGAAGGTGTCGGCGCCGGCGGCGGCGACGCGGGCGATGTTCTCGGCCTTGATGCCGCCGTCCACCTCGAGCCAGATGTCGCGGCCGGTGGCCTGGATGCGCCTGCGCACCTCGCCGATCCTGGGCAGCACCGACTCGATGAAGGCCTGGCCGCCGAAGCCCGGGTTGACCGACATCAGCAGCACCAGGTCCAGCTTCTGCAGCGTATGCTCCAGGACCGACAGCGGCGTGGCCGGATTGAGCGCCAGCCCCGCCTTGCAGCCGTGGTCCCGGATGAGCGCGATGGTGCGCTCCACCTGCTCGCTCGCCTCCGGGTGGAAGCTGATCAGGTTGGCGCCGGCCCTGGCGAAATCCGGCACGATGCGGTCCACCGGCCGCACCATCAGGTGCACGTCGATGGGCAGCGTGGTGTGCGGCCGGATCCCGGCGCAGACCAGCGGCCCCACCGTCAGGTTGGGCACGTAGTGGTTGTCCATGACGTCGAAGTGCACCAGGTCGGCGCCGGCCGCCGCCACCGCGCGCACTTCCTCGCCCAGGCGCGCGAAATCCGCCGACAGGAGCGAGGGCGCGATGCGGAACGCGGGATCAGTCCTGGCCATGGCGATGCGATTCTAGCGCGCCGCACTACAATGCGCCCATGGTCCAGGACAAGCGCTACCAGGTCGCCGTGAGCGCGGCGGTGAAATACCTGCCCGAGCAATCCGACGAGGACGGCGGGCGCTACGTGTTCGCCTACACCATCACCATCCGCAACGCCGGCAGCGTGGCCGCCCAGCTGATCAGCCGCCACTGGATCATCACCGACGCGGCCGGCGCGGTGCAGGAGGTGAGGGGCGCGGGCGTGGTGGGCGCGCAGCCGCTGCTGCGGCCGGGCGAATCGCACCAGTACACCAGCGGCACCGCGATCGCGACGCCGGTCGGGACCATGCGCGGCAGCTACCAGATGGTGGCCGAGGACGGCACGCGCTTCGAGGCGCCGATTGCCGAGTTCACGCTGTCGGTGCCGAGGGTGCTGCACTGAGGCGGCAGATCAGCAGCGCGAGGGCCTCCGCCATCTCCAGGCACGCCACCCACATTGCGCGCCGCCTCCTGGCCGCAATGGCGGCGACTGTAGTCCTCGTCGCCGGCTGCGCCCAGGCGCCCTCGCCCGAGCGCGCCGCGGCCTGCCCGGCGCCGCCTGCCTGCCCTGTGCTTGCCGACTGTCCGGCCTGCCCGCCCCTGAAACCGCCCGCCGCGGCGCGTTACGAGCCGCGCGAGTTCAGCGCGCTGCCGGGCTGGGCCGCTGGCGCCCAGGCGGCCGCGCTGCGCGCATTCCTCACCGGCTGCGAGCCCCTGCCCCAGTCCAGCCCGCTCAAGCGGGCCTGCGAGGAGGCAAAGCGCGCGCCACAGGGCGAGGACGCCGCGGCGCGCAGATGGTTCGAAGGCGCATTCTCGGCCTACGCCGTGATCGGGCCGGAGGGCGGCGCCGAAGGCCTGATCACGGGCTACTACGAGCCGGTGCTGTCGGGCAGCAGGAGGCGCGGCGAGCGCTTCCGCCACCCGGTGTACGGCACCCCGGAGGACCTGGTGAGCGTGGATCTCGCGGCGGTTGCGCCCGAAACGCGGCACCTGCGCTTGCGCGGGCGGCTCGAAGGGCGCCGGCTGGTTCCCTATTGGAGCCGCGGCGAGATCGAGGCCGGGGCCATGCGCGCGCCCGTGCTGGCCTGGGTGGAGGATCCGGTCGAGCTGTTCTTCCTGCAGATCCAGGGCTCGGGCCTGATCGAGCTCGAGCACGACGGCCGGCGCGGCGAGCCGATCCGCCTGGGCTACGCCGACCAGAACGGGCACCCCTACCGGTCGCTCGGGCGCCACCTGATCGAGCAGGGCAAACTGACGCTGGAGAACGCCTCCATGCAGGGCATCAAGGCCTGGGCTGCGGCCAATCCCGCCGAGCTTCAGGAGGCGCTCAGCTTCAACGCGAGCTATGTGTTCTTGCGCGAGCTGCCGGCGCACGGCGGACCGATCGGCGCGCTGGGCGCGCCGCTCTCGGCCGGTGCCAGTCTGGCGGTGGATCCGCGGCACATTCCCCTGGGCGCGCCGGTGTTCCTTGCCACCACGTTCCCGCTGTCGGAGCGGCCGCTGCAGCGCCTGATGGTGGCGCAGGACACCGGCGGGGCCATCCGCGGCGCGGTGCGCGGCGATTTCTACTGGGGCGGCGGCGCCGAAGCCGGCCAGCAGGCCGGCCGCATGCGGCAGCGGGGCCGCTTCTGGCTGCTCTGGCCGCGCGGCGAACCGCTGCCGCGCCTGCAGTAGCCCGCGGCCGGCGCAAGCTTGCCTACTTCGCCTTGGCGCCGGCGGGGGCTTGCTTCATCGCCTCGTCGAGCACGCTGCGCAACTGCTCGGCAGGCAGCCCGCCGCGCAGACGCTCGCCGGTGGCGAGGATGATGGTGGGGGTGGAATTGACGCCCAAGGACCTGCCCAGTTCCAGCATCTTCTCCATGGGCACGTCGCATTTGGCCTTGGTCGTGATCGGCTTGCCATGCAGCGCGAGCTCGATCCACGCCCTGGCGCGGTCGGGCGCGCACCAGACCGCCTTCGAATGCTCGGCCAGCTCCGGCCGGATCACCGGGTACATGTAGTAATAGATCGTGATGTCGTCGATCTGCGCCAGGGATTTCTCCAACTGCCTGCAGGCCGGGCAGTAGGGGTCGGAGAAAATGGCCAGCACGCGCCTGCCGTTGCCGCGCTGGAGCCTGACCGCGAGCGCCAGCGGCAGCGAGGCGAAACTGATCGCGCTGAGCTTGCGCAGGCGCTCCTCGGTCAGGTTGCGTCCCGACCTGGTGTCGAACAACATGCCCTCGAGAACGAAGTTGCCCTGCGGGTCCGAGTACAGCAGCTGCGGGCCCTCCGGCCCCGAAACGTGCACCTCGAACAGGCCCGGGACCGCCGCTGGCCGCACCGCCTCGATCTTCGTGCCGCCCAGCGCCGGTGCCAGCGCCTTGCGGATGGCGGCTTCGTCGGCCGAGGCGGCCGGCGCCAGCAGGCAGAGGATGAGGGGCAGCAGGGTTCGCATCGCGTTGGACTTTCGTTCTAGGCCATCGCCTGCCGGACGAGCAGGTTCTTCAGGACCGGCAGGCGGTCGGCCAGGTTCAACCCGGCATTGCGCAGGCTGGCAAGCGCCCCGCCCCCGCCGCTGCCGAACAGGCCGTGCAGGCCGTGCACCACCGCATCCATCGCGGTCACCGCTCCGGCGCGGCTGCGCTCGTAGCGCCGCAGCAGGCGCGCTTCTCCCGCGTCGCGGAAGGGCTCGCGCCCGAGCAGCACGCCGGCGAGCGCACGCGCGTCCTGCAGGCCGAGGTTGGCGCCCTGGCCGGCGAGCGGATGGATCACGTGCGCGGCATCGCCCAGCAGCGCGGTGCGCGGCGCGATCATGCGCTGCGCGCGCAGCCGGCGCAGCGGGAAGGCGCGCGGTGAGCTCACCAGTGCGAGCGCGCCCAGCGCATGGTGCGAGGCCGCGGCGACCGCGGCGCACAGTTCCTCGGGCGCCAGCGCCATCAGGCGCGCCGCTTGCGCCTGCGCCACCGACCACACCATGGACACGCGCTCACCGGGCAGCGGCAGCAGCGCCAGCACCGGCCCGCCCTGGAACCATTGCCAGGCGAGGTTGCGGTGCGGCCGCTCGCAGCTGAAGTTCGCCACCACCGCGCTCTGGCCATAGCCCTGCTCGCGCACCGCGATGCCGGCCTGGGCGCGCACGACGGAGCGCGCGCCATCGGCGCCGATCACCAGGTTCGCCCGCAGCGTCGCGCCGTCGCCGAGCGACAGCGTCGCCCGTTGCGCGTCCACCTCGATGCGCTCGCATTCGGCGGCGGAGAACACCCCGAGGCCCGAGCGCAGCGCACACTGCAACTCGGCGTCCTCGACGATCCACGCCAGCTCTGCCGCCCCGCTCTGCCAGGCATCGAAGTCGATGCGCGACTGGCCGTCGTCGCCGAACACCCGCATGCCATGGACCGGGGCCAGTCGATGCCGCGCAATGGCCTGCCAGGCGCCGATGCGCTCGAGGAATGCGGCATTACCCGGGCTGATGGCGTAGACGCGGGCCTCCAGGGCGCCGGGGGCGCTCCGGGGTGGTGCCGCCTGCGCGATCAGGGCGACGCGCAGGCCCTGCAGCGCGCGTGCGAGCGCGGCGCCGACAACGCCTGCGCCCACGATCGCGACCTCGAAATCCGGCCCCGCTGCGCCCATCGCCTGCCCTCTGAAGACTTTGACTTCACGCCGCTATTGAGCGAGAATGCGCCCCCTGTCCAACACGGCGAATTAGCTCAGCTGGTTAGAGCAGCGGAATCATAATCCGTTTGTCCGGGGTTCGAGTCCCTGATTCGCCACCGCCCCTTTTTCCCTGCCCCTGTACACTCAGCCGATGATTGGTCGCTTCGCACCCCCGGCGGCGCTGGCGGCAACGGCCGGGGCGCAGATCCGCGAGGCGAACAACCGCACCGCGCTGCCGACGCTGCCGCCGCCGGACACCCGGGTGAAATCCCTGCCCCAGGCCACCGGCAACCTGCAGCGCATCTGGATCCTGTCCCGGCAGGAAATCGCCCGGCCCGACCCCGGGAAGTAGGCCTCGGCGCCACGCCATGGCCGGCAAATTCTTCATCCGCACCTTCGGCTGCCAGATGAACGAGTACGACTCGGCGAAGATCGCCGGGCTGCTCGCCGAGCGCAGCGGCATGACCGGCGCCGACACGCCGCAAGACGCCGACCTCGTCGTCCTCAACACCTGCTCGGTGCGCGAGAAGGCGCAGCACAAGGTGTTCTCGGACCTGGGCCTGCTCAAGCGCCTGAAGCAGCAGCGCCCGGAGCTGATGATCGCCGTCGGCGGCTGCCTCGCCAGCCAGGAGGGCGGCGCCATCGTGACGCGCGCGCCGCACGTGGATGTGGTGTTCGGCCCCCAGACCCTGCACCGCCTGCCCGAGCTGCTCGAGCGGCGCCGCGCCGGCGGCCGGCCGCAGGTGGACGTGAGCTTCCCGGAGATCGAGAAGTTCGACCGGCTGCCCGAGCCCAAGGCCTCGGGCGCCAGCGCGTTGGTCTCCATCATGGAGGGCTGCAGCAAGTACTGCAGCTTCTGCGTCGTACCCTATACCCGCGGCCGGGAGGTGTCGCGGCCGTTCGACGAGGTCATCGCCGAGATCGCCGCGCTCGCGGGCCAGGGCGTGAAGGAGGTGACGCTGCTGGGCCAGAACGTGAACGCCTGGCGCGGCGAGATCGACCGCGAGCCCGCCGACTACGCCGAGCTGCTGCGCTATGTCGCCGAGGTGGAGGGCATCGAGCGCATCCGCTACACCACCTCGCACCCGCGCGAATTCACCCAGCGCCTGATCGACGCCCACGCCGATCTGCCGGCGCTCTGCTCCCAGGTGCACCTGCCGGTGCAGTCGGGCTCGGACCGGGTGCTGGCGGCGATGAAGCGCGGCTACAGCGCGCTGGAGTACCGCTCCATCATCCGCCGCCTGCGCCGCGCGCGCCCGGAGCTCAGCCTGCACTCGGACTTCATTGTCGGCTTTCCCGGCGAGAACGCCGCCGATTTCGAGGCCACGCTGGCCTTGGCGGCCGAGCTGGGCTTCGACGGCTCCTATGCCTTCATCTACAGCCCGCGCCCGGGAACCCCCGCGGCGGAACTTCCCGACAACACCACGGCGGCCGAGAAGCTCGAGCGCTTGCAGCGCCTCAACAGGCTGCTGGAGGCGCAGGCACTCGCCGCGAGCCAGGCCATGGTGGGCACCGTGCAGCGCGTGCTGGTGGAGGGCCCCTCGGCGCGGCGCCGCGACGAGCTCGCCGGTCGCACTGCCAACAACCGCGTGGTGAATTTCCGCGGCCATGCCGCGCTGGCCAACCGCTTCGTCGAGTTGCGCATCACCGGGGTGCGCTCGCACACCCTGCGCGGCGAGATCGAACGTGCAGACTAGGGCCGCGCCGCGGCCCCTTGAGGTGCGGCTGGAGCCGGAGGACAACCCGCGCCTGGCGCGGCTATGCGGCGCGATGGACGCCAACCTGCGCCAGATCGAATCGGCGCTCGATGTCGCCATTGCGCGGCGCGGTGCGCGCTTCACGGTGCGCGGCGAACCGGCGCAGGCCGAGCGCGCGGCGCGGGCGCTGGAGCACTTCTACCGGTGCGCGCGCTCGGAGCTGTCGCTGGAGGACCTGCAGCTGGGCCTGGCCGAAATCAGCATGATGGGCAGGGCTGCCGGCCTGCCCCCGCGCGAGGGCGAGGACGGCGGCCCGAAACTGATGACGCGCCGGCCCGAACTCCACGGCCGCACGCCACGCCAGGCGCGCTACATCGAGAACATCCTCGCCCACGACATCACCCTGGGCATCGGCCCGGCGGGCACCGGCAAGACCTACCTCGCGGTGGCCTGCGCCGTGGACGCGCTCAAGCGCGACAAGGTCAAGCGCATCGTGCTGGTGCGCCCGGCCGTGGAGGCCGGCGAGCGGCTGGGCTTCCTGCCCGGTGACCTGGCGCAGAAGGTGGACCCCTACCTGCGGCCGCTGTACGACGCGCTCTACGACCTCGCCGGCTTCGAGGAGACCGCGAAGCTGCTCGAGCGCGGCACCATCGAGCTCGCTCCCCTGGCCTACATGCGCGGGCGGACGCTCAACCAGGCCTTCGTCATCCTCGACGAGGCGCAGAACACCACCCCGGAGCAGATGAAGATGTTCCTGACCCGGATCGGGTTCGGCGCCAAGGCGGTGGTGACCGGCGATGTGACGCAGATCGACCTCGCGCGCGGCGCCAGGTGCGGCCTGGTCGAGGCGCGCCGCATCCTCGCCGGGGTGCGCGGCATCGCCTTCAGCGCCTTCACCGCCGCCGACGTCGTGCGCCATCCGCTGGTGGCGCGCATCATCGACGCTTATGACCGCGACGCCGCGGCAGAAGAAAAAAACGCCGGCCCCTAGCCGGCTGGCGGTGCAGCGCGCGGTGCGCGCCGCACCGGCGGCGCGCACGCTGCTGCGCTGGGCGCGCGCCGCCGCCGGCGCCGGGCTGCGGGCGACCTTGCGCGTGGTCGGGGCCGCCGAGGGCCGGCGCCTGAACCGCGCCTTCCGAGGCCGCAACTACGCCACCAACGTGCTCAGCTTCGGCTACGGCGGCGGCCGCGGCGATCTGGTGCTGTGCCATCCGGTGATCGCGCGCGAAGCGCGCGATCAAGGCAAGCCGCTGCCCGCGCACTACGCCCACATGGTGGTGCATGGCCTGCTGCACCTGCGCGGGCTGGACCATGCGCGCCGCGCCGAGGCCGCGCGCATGCAGCGGCGCGAGATCCGCCTGCTGCGTTCGCTCGGGTTCCCGAATCCGTACCCGTTGAAAGCGGCGCTAAAATAGCGGCGTCGGCACCCCACCGCCCCCACCCCGGCCCGGCCTCGCGCCCCCCTTGCATGCCTGATTCACAACCACCCGGCTTTCTGGAGCGCCTGTGCGCGCTGCTGTTGCGCGAGCCGGCGGACCGCGAAAGCCTGGTGCGGCTGCTGCGCTCGGCCTACCAGCGCAACATCCTGGATGCCGAGGCGTTCTCCATCATCGAGGGCGCGCTCACCGTGTCCGAGATCCAGGTGCGCGACATCATGATTCCGCGCGCGCAGATGGACCTGATCGACATCCACCAGGAGGTCGAGGCCTTCATCCCGCAGGTGATGGCTAACGCGCACTCGCGCTTCCCGGTGATCGACCAGAGCCGGGACGACGTCATCGGCATCCTGCTCGCCAAGGACCTGCTACGCCACTACGCCGGCGAGGAGGAGTTCAACGTGCGCGAGATGCTGCGCCCGGCGGTGTTCGTGCCCGAGTCCAAGCGCCTCAACGTGCTGCTGCGCGAGTTCCGCGCCAGCCGCAACCACATGGCGATCGTGGTCGATGAGTACGGCGGCGTCGCCGGCCTGGTGACCATCGAGGACGTGCTGGAGCAGATCGTCGGCGACATCGAGGACGAATACGATTTCGACGAGGCGAGCGACAACATCCTGCCCGAGCCCGGCGGGCGCTTCCGCGTCAAGGCGCTGACCCAGATCGCGGACTTCAACGCCGCCTTCGGCACCGGGTTCCCGGACCAGGAGCACGACACCGTCGGCGGCCTGGTGATCGCTCACCTGGGCCGCCTGCCCAAGCGCGGCGAGACCCTCGCCATCGCCGGCCTGAAGATCCAGGTGCTGCGCGCCGACAGCCGGCGCCTCTACACGCTGATCGTCGAGAAGCCCAGGCCGTGACCCTGCCGGCCTGGCCCGTCGCGTTCCTGGCCGGCGCGGCGGCGGTGCTGGGATTTTCCCCTTTCGACCAGTTCCTCGCCGCGCTCGCCGCGTTCGCGGTCCTGACCCAGCTGCTGATCGCGGCGAGGACGCCGCGCGCCGCGTTCGGCGTCGGCTACCTCTTCGGGCTGGGCCTGTTCGCCGTCGGGGTGTCGTGGATCTACGTCAGCCTGCATCGCTTCGGCGCCATGCCGGCGCCGCTGGCGGCGATCGCCACCTTCGCCTTCTGCGCCTTGCTCGCGCTGTTTCCGGCCACCGCCGCCTGGCTGCAGGCGCGGCTCACGGCGCGGGCAGCGCCCGCGCTGCGCGCCGCGCTCGCCGTACCCGCCGCCTGGGTCCTGCTGGAGTGGCTGCGCGGGTGGATCCTGACCGGCTTCCCGTGGCTGTCGGCGGGCTATGCCGCCATTGACGATGCCCTTGGCGGGTTCGCGCCGCTCGGCGGGGTCTACGCCGTCTCCCTTGCCCTGGCCGGCGCCGCCGGGCTGCTGTGGTGCCTCGTCACCGGCCATGCGCGCTGGCCGGCGGCGGCGGCGCTGGCGTTGCTGCTCGCGGCGGGGGCCGGTCTGCGCAGCGCCCAGTGGACCACGCCGGCGGGCGAGCCCCTGACCGTGTCGCTCCTGCAGGGCAACGTGCCCCAGGAAATGAAGTTCGACCCGGCGCGCTACGCGCGCACCCTGGAGGCCTACGCCACGCTGGCTGAAGCCAGCCAGGCCCGCCTCATCGTGCTGCCCGAGACCGCCATACCTCGGTTCCTGGACCGGGTGGACCCGGCGTACCTGGAGCGGCTGCGCGCCGCCGCGCGCCGCAATGAGGGCGATCTCCTGCTCGGGGTCCCGCTGCGAGAGGGCGAGTCCTACTACAACGGCGTCGTCAGCCTCGGGGTCTCGCCGCCGCAGAGCTACCACAAGCAGCACCTGGTGCCGTTCGGTGAGTTCGTGCCGCCGGGCTGGGGCTGGGTGGTGCGCGTGCTGTCGATCCCGCTGTCGGACTTCTCGCGCGGCGCCCAGAGCCAGCGCCCCCTCGCCGTCGCCGGCCAGCGCGTGGCGCTCAACATCTGCTACGAGGACGCCTACGGCCGCCAGATCGCGCGCCAGCTGCCCGAGGCCAGCCTGCTGGTGAACGTCTCCAACGTCGCCTGGTTCGGCGATTCGCTGGCCCCGGCGCAGCACCTGCAGATCGCGCGCATGCGCGCGCTGGAGACCGGGCGCTGGCACCTGACCGCCGCCAATACCGGCATCACCGCCGCCATCGCGCCCGACGGCTCGGTGCGGGCGCGCATGCCGCAGTACCTTCAGGGCCGGGTGGAGGCGCAAGTGCGCGGGCACGCCGGCGCCACGCCCTACGTCAGGCTGGGCGACTGGCCGGCGCTGCTCGCGGCGCTGGCGGCGCTCGCTTTGGTCGCGCTGCGCAGCCGCAGCCAGTAAAATCCACCGCCCGATGCTCACTTTCCAGCAGCTGATCCTCCGCCTGGGCGAGTTCTGGGACCGCCGCGGCTGCGCGCTGCTGCAGCCCTACGACATGGAGCTCGGCGCCGGTACCTTCCACACCGCCACCTTCCTGCGCGCCATCGGGCCGGAGCCGTGGAACGCGGCCTATGTGCAGCCCTCGCGCCGGCCCAAGGACGGGCGCTACGGGGAGAACCCGAACCGCCTGCAGCACTATTACCAGTACCAGGTGGTGCTCAAGCCCTCGCCACCGGACATCCAGGAGGTGTACCTGGACTCGCTCAGGCACCTGGGCGTCAACCCCATGGAGCACGACATCCGCTTCGTCGAGGACGACTGGGAGTCGCCCACCCTGGGCGCCTGGGGCCTGGGCTGGGAGGTGTGGCTGGATGGCATGGAGGTGACCCAGTTCACCTACTTCCAGGAGGTGGGGTCGCTCCCCTGCAAGCCGGTGCTGGGCGAGATCAGCTACGGCCTGGAGCGGCTGGCGATGTACCTGCAGGGCAAGGAATCCATCTTTGACCTGGTCTGGACACCCGGGGTCAGCTACGGCGACGTCTACCACCAGAACGAAGTCGAGCAGTCGCGCTACAACTTCGAACTGTCGAACGCGCAGATGCTGTTCCGCCACTTCGGCGAGTACGAGGGCGAGGCCAGGCGCCTGATCGAGGCGCGCTGCGTGCTGCCCGCCTATGAAATGGTGTTGCAGGCCTCGCACACCTTCAACCTGCTCGATGCGCGCGGCGCGATCTCGGTCACCGAGCGCGCCGCCTACATCGGGCGGGTGCGCGCGCTGGCGCGCGCGGTGGCGCAGGCCTACTACGAGTCGCGCCAGCGGCTGGGGTTTCCGATGCTGAAGGCGGCGTAGATGGAAGCGACGCTGCTGGTCGAGCTGATGACGGAGGAACTTCCTCCAGGATCGCTTCGAATCCTCTCCGAGGCCCTCGCCGACCATGTCAGCTGCGAGATTATTAAGCATGGATTGAAGACTCCTGATCCCAGGGCGCCCAGGGGGAGTGTTTTTGCGACGCCGCGACGCCTGGGTGTAGCCATACCTTGGGTTAGCGATCAGGGCTCTGCATCCACCAGCTCCATCGAGGGACCGGTTTCGAGCAATCAAAAGGCCGTGGAGGGATTCGCCAAGAAGCACAAAGTTTCTCCGGATTGCCTCCAGCGCAAGCAGACCGGCAAGGGCGAGATTGTCGTCGCCCATCTCACGACTCCGGGAGTTCGGCTTGAGTCTGTATTGGCAGACATAGTTGAGCAGGCGCTCAACAGGCTTCCGGCATCGAAGCTGATGCGCTGGGGATCGGGCGAGATCCAGTTCGTGCGTCCGGTTCATGGCCTGGTGATGCTGCACGGAACAAAGGTGATTCCCGGCAGGGTCCTCGGCCTCGAATCCTCCAACCGCACCCGCGGCCACCGCTTCATGGGCAAGCCCGAGATCACCCTCGCCAGCGCCGAGGGCTACGAGAAGCAGTTGCTGGGCGAAGGCATGGTGGTGGCCGACTTCAACAAGCGCAAGCAAACCATCGAGGCCGCGTTGCAGGCCGAGGCCGGGCGCCAGGGCGGCAGCCTGGGCGAGCACGCGGCGCTGCTGGAGGAGGTGGCGGCGCTGGTGGAGCACCCCAGCGTGTACGTGGGCGAGTTCGACCGGGCCTTCCTGGAGGTGCCGCAGGAATGCCTGATCCTTTCCATGCGGCAGAACCAGAAATACTTCCCGCTGTTCGACGCTGCGGGCAAACTGCAGCCCAGGTTCCTCATCGTCTCCAACATGCGGGCCGCCGACCCGCGCCACATCGTCGGCGGCAACCAGCGCGTGGTGCGCCCGCGCCTCGAGGACGCGCGCTTCTTCTTCAACCAGGACCGCAAGCAGCGGCTGGAGGAACGCGTCCGGATGCTGGACAAGGTGGTGTACCACAACAGGCTCGGCAGCCAGCACAAGCGCATGGAGCGCGTGCGCCTGCTTGCGGGCAGGATCGCCGGCGTGCTGGGCGCCGACCCGCTGCTCGCCGAGCGCGCCGCCGAACTCGCCAAGGCCGACCTGCTCACCGGCATGGTGGGCGAGTTCCCGCAGTTGCAGGGCATCATGGGGCGGCATTACGCGCTGCACGACGGGGAACCGGCCGAAGTCGCCGAGGCCATCGAGGCGCATTACCGGCCGCGCTTCGCCGGTGACCGGCTGCCCGAAGGCAGGGTCGCGTGCGCGGTGGCGCTCGCCGACAAGCTGGAGGCCATCGCCGGCTTGTTCAGCATCGGCCAGCAGCCCACCGGCGACAGGGATCCGTTCGCGCTCCGGCGCGCGGCGCTGGGCGTGGTGCGGATCCTGGTTGAGCACCGGCTGCAGCTGTCGCTGCATGAGCTGGCGAAGGCGGCATGCCAGGGCTTCGAGGCGAAACCCGCACACGAGCTAGAGAATTTCGTCTACGACCGCTTCGCCGGCTACCTGAAGGAACTGGGCTACTCGACGCTGCAGGTCGACTCGGTCCTCAGCAAGCGCCCGAGCGGACTGGGCATGGTGCCGATGCAGCTGGAGGCGGTGAGGGCCTTCCAGGGGCTGCCGGAAGCCGAAAGCCTGACCGCCGCCAACAAGCGCATCGCCAACATCCTGAAGCAGGCCGAGGCCAAGGGCGAGACCCCGGTCAACGCCTTGCCGGTTGATCTTGCCGATCCCGCCGACCGCGCGCTGCACCAGGCCATCCGTGTCGCGGCAGAGAAAGCCAGGCCACTCTACGAGCAGGGCGACTACACGGGCTACCTGAAGAGCTTCGCGGCGCTGAGGGCGCCGGTGGACATGTTCTTCGAAACAGTGATGGTGATGGACAAGGACGACAAGGTGCGGCGCAATCGCCTCGCGCTGCTGCGCGAGCTTCGCGAGGCCATGAACCGCGTCGCCGACCTCTCCAGGCTGGCGGCGTGAAGCTGATCGTCCTCGACCGCGACGGCACCATCAACCACGACAGCGACCAGTACATCAAGTCGCCCGCGGAATGGAAGCCGATCCCCGGCAGCCTGGAGGCGATCGCGCGCCTGACGCACGCGGGCTGGCGCGTGGTGGTCGCCACCAACCAGTCCGGCATTGCGCGCGGCCTGTTCGACATGTCGACGCTGAACGCGATCCACGCCCAGATGCACCTTGCGGTGGCGCTGGCCGGCGGCCGCATCGACGCGGTGTTCTTCTGCCCGCACGCCACCGACTCGAACTGCAAGTGCCGCAAGCCCAGGCCCGGGATGCTGCTGGAGATCGCCGAGCGCCTGAACACCGACCTTGCCGGCGTGCCGCTGGCGGGGGATTCGCTGCGCGACCTCGAGGCCGCCGCTGCGGTGGGCGCACGGCCGTTGCTGGTGCTCACCGGCAAGGGAAGGAAGACGCGCGCTGCCGGCGGGCTGCCGGCGGGCAGCGAGGTTTTCGACGACCTGGCGGGGATCGCGGCCCGGCTTGCTCCATGACCGCGCTGCGCTCTGCTTTCTTCTTCCTCTTTCTGGTCCTGCTCACGCCGCCCTACGCGCTGCTGGTGCTGCTGTGCGCACCGCTGCCGCGCCTGGCGCGCAGTCGGATCATCAGCGGCTGGACCCGCATCGTGCTCTGCGCGGCGCGGCCGCTGCTGGGCATCCGCTACCGCGTGGAAGGGGCGACGAACCTGCCGCGCGAGCCCGCGGTCGTGCTCTCCAAGCACCAGTCGGCCTATGAGACCCTGGCGTTTCAGGAGATCTTTCCGCCCCAGGTGCACGTGCTCAAGCGCGAGCTGTTGTGGATCCCGTTCTTCGGCTGGGGCCTCGCGCTCATGAGCCCGATCGCGATCGACCGCTCGCGCGGCATCCGCGCGCTGCGCGAGATCGCGCGCCGCGGCCGCATCCGCCTCGACCAGGGCTTCTGGGTGATCGTCTTTCCCGAAGGCACCCGCGTCGCCCCCGGCAAGCAAGGCCGCTACCAGCCCGGCGGTGCCTGGCTTGCGGTCCACGCCGGCGTGCCGGTGGTGCCGGTGGCGCACAACGCCGGGCTGGTCTGGCCGCGCTATGCGTTCGTGAAGTACCCGGGCACGGTCACGTTCCGCATCGGGCCGCAGATCCCGACCAGGGGCCGCGAACCGAACCAGGTGCTTGCGGAGGCCGAGGCCTGGATCGAGGCCCAGCAGCCCGAACTGTGCGCCGCCGCCTGCTAGCGCAGCTGGAGCTGTTGACGCCGCCGGCGGCACCCTTCCCATGCTCTGAGGCACATGATGAGAATCCTGCACACCATGCTGCGCGTCGGCGACCTGCCGCGCTCGATCAAGTTCTACACCGAGGTCCTGGGCATGAAGCTCTTGCGCAGCACCGAGCGGCCCGAGCAGAGCTACTCGCTCGCCTTCGTCGGCTACGAGGACGAGTCCCGCGGCTCGGTGCTGGAGCTCACCTACAACTACGGCGTCGACCGGTACGACATGGGCGGCGCTTTCGGCCACATCGCCATCGAGGTCAGGGACGCGGCGCAGGCCTGCGACAAGGTGAGGCGCAACGGCGGCACGGTCACCCGAGAGGCCGGGCCGGTGAAGGGCGGCAGCACCGTGATCGCCTTCGTCGCCGATCCTGACGGCTACAAGATCGAGTTCATCGAGCGCAAATAGCCGCGACGCGGATGTAGTCCTGCGGCGAGAGGTTTTCGGGCCGCAGCCCCGGGTCCAGTTCGAGCGCCGCGAACTGCTGCGGCGCCAGACCGAGCGCGTTGCGCAGCGTCTTGCGGCGCGCGCTGAAGGCCTTGCGCACCACGGCGGCGAAATTCCCCGGCAGCTCGACAGCGGCGAGCGGCACCAGGCGCACCACGGCCGACTCGACCTTGGGCGGCGGGCGGAAGGCCCCCGCCGGGACCGTGAACAGCTTGCGCATCGCGAAACGCGTCTGCAGCATCACCGACAGCCGGCCGTACTGCGGCGTCGAGGGCGCGGCGACCATGCGGTCCACCACTTCCCGCTGCAGCATGAAGTGGAAATCCCGGAAGCGGGCGGCGCTCCCGCACAGGTGGAACAGGATCGGCGTCGAGATGTTGTAGGGCAGGTTGCCGACGATGCGCGCGCCTTCGGGCAGCGCGCTGAAGTCGAACTCAAGCGCATCGGCCCGATGCAGGCGCAGGCGATCCTTGGTGAACTCCGCCTCCAGCGCTTCGGCGAGGTCGCGGTCGATCTCGATCGCGGTCAGCCGGCCGACCTTCTCGAGCAGGCCGCGCGTGAGCGCGCCCTCGCCCGGCCCGATCTCCACCAGGAGGTCGTCCGGCTTCGGCTCGAGCGCGGCCACGATCCGCGCCAGCACCCCTTGGTCGTGCAGAAAATGCTGCCCGAAGCGCTTCCTCGGGCGCTGCCGCATCAGAACTGCTCGAGGCGGATTTCGACGTAGGCGCGGTCGCGCAGCTGGCGCAGCCATTCCTGGTAGGCCTCGTCGGCCTTGCGCTCGCGCAGCACCTGCCGCGCCTGCATGCGCTGTCGCTCCGCTGTCAGCCCGGCGCTGCGCCGCTCCAGCACCTGGATCAGGTGCCAGCCGAAGGCGGTCTTCACCGGCTGGCTGACTTCCCCTGGCTGCAGTTCGGCCATGGCGCGCTCGAACTCCGGCACGGTGTCGCCGGGAAATACCCACTCCAGGCTGCCGCCGAGCGAGGCGCTGCCGTCCTCGGAGTGCTGGCGCGCGAGTTCGGCGAAATCCTGCTTGCCGATGACCAGGCGCTCGCGCAGATCGGCGAGCTTGCGCCGGGCGTCGGCCTCCGCCACCACTTCGCTGGCGCGGACCAGGATGTGCCGCACGCGCGTCTGCGTGACCGGCGCCTCGCCGCCGGCGTTGCGGCTATCGATCAGCTTGAGGACGTGGAAGCCGGCCGGGCTGCGCAGCACTTCGCTCACCGCCCCCGGGCGCAGCGCCTTGAGCGCGCGGCTGAACAGTTCCGGCAGCCGGTCCTCCGCGCGCCAGCCCATGGCGCCGCCCTGCAAGGCATCGGCGCCGTCGGAGTAGCTGGCGGCGATCCTGGCGAAATCGCCCCCTGCGAGCGCCTCGGCCCTGGCCTTGTCGGCCTTGGCGCGCGCCTGTTCGATGCGTTCCGGCGCGGCCTGCTCCGGCAGCCGCACCAGGAGGTGCGCGAAATTGAACTCGCCGCCGCGACCGGCGCTGCCCTTGCTGTCCTCCAGATACAGGTCGATCTCGGTCTCGTTGACCTCGATGCGCTCGTCCACCTCGCGCTCGCGCAGCCGCGTCAGCATGATCTGGGCACGCACCTCCTCGCGGAAGCGCTCGAAATTGACCCCGTCGCGCTCCAGCGCGCGGCGGAAATCGGCCAGCGCAAGGTTGTTGCTCTGCGCCACGCGCTCGAGGCTGCGGTCCAGTTGCACCTCGTCGACGCGGATGCCGTTGTCCTGCGCCAGCTGCAGCTGCGCCTTCTCGAGAATCAGGCGCTCCAGCAGCTGGCCTTCGAGCAGCGCCGGCTCGGGCAGCGGCGTGCCCTGGCGGCGCAGCTGGCGCTCGGTGGACTCGCGCCGCTCGCGCAGCTCGGAATAGGTCACCACCTCGCGGTTGACCACCGCCACGATGCGGTCCACCAGGGACACCGGCTGGGCGTGCGCGGGCAGCGCAGCCAGCAGCCCCAGGGCCGCGGTCAGGATCAGTCTGGGCATTGCGCGCCTCCTAGAACACCTGCTCGAACGGCAGGCGCGGCCGCAGGCTCGGCGGCACCAGCGCCGCGCTGCCCGGGTTGGTGACGGCGTAGCCCGGCACCTGGCGCTTGAGCAGGCTGAGGGTCTCGTCCGTGCCGACGCGGCCCAGGCCGTTCAGCTCCAGTTGAAAGAACAGCGTGGTGGCCGTGGTCTGGGACGCCGCCCGCAGGCGCAAGAACGCCGCGCGGAACACCCAGCAGCCGCCGTTGTACTCCAGCCCGCCCAGCCCTTCCAGCATGCGGTTGTCGCGGAACGAATAGTTGTGGCGCCCGATGGCATACCATCCCGGTAGGACCGGCCATTGGCCGGAAAGATCCACCTGGCGCAGCAGGTCGCGATTGAAACGGTAGCTGGCATTGAGAACCTTGGCGATCTCCGGCGAGTAGCGCAGCTGGGCGCCGTAGCGCTCGGTACGGTTCTCGCGCGCGGCGTAGCGCACCGTGCCATCGAAGCTCCAGTCGCGCAGGAAGCGCCCGCCCAGCGAGGCGATGATGTCCGACGAATCCACGCTGCGCAGCGGCGTGGCGTCGTTCAGCGCCACGCGCTCGTTCCTGGAGTAGTGGCGCTGGCCGATGGTGGCGCGGAACAGCTCCTGCCCCGCGTTGTTCAGCATCCTCGAGGTCAGCGCCAGGGTGACCTGGTTGGTGTCGCCGAAGCGGTCGCCGCCGGCGAACCGGTTCTCGCTGAACAGGCTGGAGTAGTTGAAGTCCGCCAAGGCGGTGTCGAACAGGGGTATCTGGTCCTGCCCCCGGTAAGGCACCCACAGGTAATAGGCGCGCGGCTCCAGCGTCTGCGTCAGCTTGTCGCCGAACAGCCTCGCCTCGCGCTCGAAGATCAGGCCGGTGTCGGCCGACAGCCACGGGATGCTGACCGTCTGGCGCGAAGGCTGGCCCGCGGCGGTGCGCGACAGGTCGTAGTTCGCCGTGCGCAGGCCGACCTTGGGCGTGAGGAAGTAGCCCGGGGCGAGGACCGGCACCGCCACCGTCGGGTTGAAGGACAGCCGCGACCCCTCCACCCGCGTCGGATGGGCGAAGCGCACGTACTCGCCCGGCACGCTGAGGTCGAACAGCCCGCCCAGGCCGTAGCGCGCGGCGCCGAAGCTGATCTGGGGCAGGCGGTCATAGGGCGCGACGATCGGCGCCAGCGGATCCTGCAGCGTCTGGAATCGCTGCACCCGGCCCCCGAGGTGCAGCTGCACGTCGCGCCACAGGCGATTGTAGTTGAGCACGCCCTCGCGCTGCAGGGTGGCCTGCGAGACGGTGCCTACCTGGGAAGCGAAGTCGACGAAGTACAGGTTGTCGCTCACCTTGTTGAGGTCCAGGCGCCCGTTCAGGTTCGGCGTCAGGCGGTGCTGGTGCTGCAGCGAGAACCCGCTGCGCCGGGGCCTCGGCTCCCGGTCCTCGGCCATGTATTCGAGGCGCGCCTGGCCGGTGTAGTCGCGGTCGAGGTAGCGCAGCCGCGACTTCAACTGCTCGCCGAGCTTGCTCATGTGCACCGGGGTCAGCGTCAGGTCGTACTCGGGGGCGATGTTCCAGTAGAACGGCACGCCGAGTTCCAGCCCGCGACGCGTGGACTGCGAATAGTAGGGCGTCAGGAAACCGGACTTGCGCCGGTTCTCGAGCGGAAAACTGGCGAAGGGCAAGGCAAAGATGGTGGTGTCCAGGAAGCGCAGCCGCATGTCGCGCGCCTTGCCCTGCCCGGCGTCGTAGTCGAGCTCGAGTTCGCCCGCCTCGATGCGCCAGCCCTCCTTGCCCGGGGCGCAGCTGGTGTAGTGCGCCCGGTGCAGCAGCAGGCGGTTGCGGCCCAAGAACTCGAGCCGTTCGGCGCCGCCGCGGGCGGTCTGGTCGCGGTTGATAATGAAGCTGGGCTGCTCGAAAACCCCGGTGCCGCTGCCCGGGTCGTAACGCAGGCGCGGACCGAAGTAGCGCTCCGGACCGCGCTCCAGGCGCACCCCGCCCTCGGCCTCGATGCGGCCGGATTCCTGGTTGTAGCGCAGGAAATCGCTGAAGACGTTGACATCGTCGCGCTTGAGCTCGACCTTGCCGCGCGCGCTCACCTCCAGCTCGGAGATGCCGTCGATCTTCTCCGCATCGATGGTGGTGGGACCCTTCGGCGCCGCCGCCGCGGGCTTGGGTGCGGGCGCGGCCGCGGGAGCCTGCGCCCAGGCCGCTTGCGCCCCGAGAGCAAGGATTAGCAGCGCGGCGAGGCGCGCTGGAAGGTGCTGCATCGGCGGTGTTTCGGGATGGAAACGCAGGAGCGAAAAGTGGCACAATTCGGCGCATTCCGCAATGGATTCCAGACTCGCCGCGCTGGAGCGCTGGGTTGCCGCGCAGCTAAGCGGCGCCCCCTTTACGCTCGCGCCCGCCTCGGCGGATGCCAGCTCCCGGCGCTATTTCCGCGCCAGCCTGCACTCCGGTGCCAGCTATGTCGTGATGGACGCGCCGCCGGCCACCGAGGATTGCGTCCCGTTCGTGCGCATTGCCGGCCTGCTGCGCGCCGCGGGGGTCCACGCCCCCGAAGTCATCGCCCAGGACCTCGCCCAGGGCTTCCTGCTGCTCACCGATCTTGGCCGCGAAACCTATCTGGACGCACTGCGCCGGGACGCCGGCGCGCGCGCGCCGGCGCTGTTCCGGGACGCCATCGACGCCCTGCTGCGCTGGCAGCTGGCGACGCGACCTCGGGTGCTGCCGCCTTACGACGAGGCTCTGCTGCGGCGGGAGATGGGGCTGTTTAGGCCGTGGTACGCGGCGCGGCATCTCGGCAAGCCGCTGTCGCCCGCCCAGGGGCAGGCAATGTCGCTGGTCGAGGATGAACTGCTGCGCTCGGCCCTGGCGCAGGGGCGCGTCTATGTCCATCGCGACTACATGCCGCGCAACCTCATGGTCGCGACCCCCAATCCCGGCGTGCTCGACTTCCAGGACGCGGTGGAGGGGCCGGTCAGCTACGACATGGTCTCGCTGCTGCGCGACGCCTTCGTCAGCTGGGACGAGGAGCAGGTCCTCGACTGGACGGCGCGCTACTGGGAACGCGCCAGGAAGGCCGGGCTGCCGGTGGCCGCGGACTTCGCCGAGTTCTGGCGCGGCTTCGAGTGGATGGGGCTGCAGCGTCACCTCAAGGTTCTGGGCATCTTCGCCCGCCTCGCCTACCGCGACGGCAAGCCGGCCTACCTGGAGGACAGGCCGCGCTTCCTGGGCTACGCGCGCGCCGTGGCGCAGCGCTACGGCGCGCTGGCACCGCTGGCCAAGCTGCTGGACGAACTGCAGTCATGAAAGCGATGCTGCTGGCCGCGGGTCGCGGCGAACGCATGCGCCCGCTGACCGACGCCGTGCCCAAGCCGCTGCTCGAAGCCGGCGGCAAGCCGCTGCTCGCCTGGCACCTCGAGCGCCTGGCGGCCGCCGGATTGCGCGAGGTGGTGATCAACGTTTCCTGGCTGGGCGAGCGCATTGTCGAGCGCTTCGGCAACGGCGCGGAATTCGGACTCGCCATCGCCTGGTCCCGAGAGGCCCCGGCGCCGCTGGAGACCGCCGGCGGCATCGCCACGGCGCTGCCGCTGCTGGGCGAGGCGCCGTTCGTGTTGATCAATTCCGACGTCTACAGCGATTTCGACCTTGCCAGGCTGGCCTCGCTGCGCCTCGGGGATGCGCACGCGCACCTGGTGCTGGTCCCCAACCCGGAGCACCATCCCCGCGGCGATTTCTCCCTGCTCCGGGGCAGCGTCGGGCAAGAGGGCGCGCCGCGCTACACTTACGCGGGCATTGCGCTGCTCTCGCCGCGGATCGTGGCGGGCGTGGCCGCAGGCACCAAGGCGCCGCTGGGCCCGCTGCTGCACCGGGCGGCTGCCGAAGGCCGCGCGCGGGGCGAACTGCACGCGGGCTACTGGTGCGATGTCGGCACCCCGCAGCGGCTCGCCGCACTCGATGCGAAGCTCAGGAAAAGGAACACCGCACCATGAAACCCGAGGACATCCAGGCTTCGATCTACGGCGGCCGCCGCGCCCGGCTCGCCGCGGCCATGCGGGAAGGCCTCGCCGTGATTCCGACCTCGCCGGAGCGGATCCGCAACCGCGACACCCATTTCCCCTACCGCTTCGACAGCCATTTCTACTACCTGAGCGGATTCCCCGAGCCCGAGGCGGTGCTGGTGCTGGTGGCCGGCGCCCAGCCCAGGAGCCTGCTGTTCTGCCGCGAGCGCAACGAGGAGCGCGAGATCTGGGACGGCGTGCGCTTTGGCCCGCAGCACGCCCGCGAGCGCTTCGGCTTCGACCAGGCGCATTCGATCGCTGCGCTGGACGAGGCGATGCCCAAGCTGCTCGCCGACCAGCCCGTCCTGCACACCCCGCTTGGCGCGGACCCCGCCTGGGACGGCCGCGTCATGCAATGGCTGAACGCGGTGCGCGCGCAGTCGCGCGCCGGCGTCGCCGCGCCCGAGCGCGTGCACGACGTGCGCGCGCTGGTGGACGAGTTGCGGCTGGTGAAGGATGCGCACGAACTGGGGGTGATGCGCCGCGCCGCGGCCATCAGCGCCGGCGCCCACCGCCGCGCCATGGCCCTCGCCCGTCCCGGGGGCACCGAGTACCAGCTCGAGGCCGAGCTGCTGCACGAGTTCCGCCGCCACGGCGCCCAGTTCCCCGCCTACTGGCCGATCGTGGCCGGCGGCGCCAATGCCTGCGTGCTGCACTATGTCGCCAACGCCGCGCCGCTGGCCGAGGGCGACCTGCTGCTGATCGACGCCGGCTGCGAACTGGACGGCTACGCCTCCGATATCACGCGCACCTTTCCCGTCGGGCGCGCGTTCAGCGCGCCGCAACGGGAACTCTACGAGCTGGTGCTCGCCGCCCAGGCGGCGGCCATCGCCGCGGTGAGCGCCGGTCGCCGCTGGAACGAGCCCCATGAGGCCGCGGTGCGCGTGCTCGCGCAGGGCCTGCTGGAGCTCAAGCTGCTCCAGGGCAGCCTGGGCGAAGTGCTGGAGCAGGAGACCTACAAGCGCTTCTACATGCACCGCACCGGGCACTGGCTCGGCCTGGACGTGCACGATGCCGGCGAGTACAAGCGCGCCGGCGCCTGGCGCACGCTCCTCCCGGGCATGGTGCTCACGGTCGAGCCGGGGCTTTACATCCGCGCTGCGCAGGATATCCCCGAGCGCTACCGCAACATCGGCATCCGCATCGAGGACGACGTCGCGGTGAGCGCCGAGGGCTGCGAGGTGCTCACGGCGGCAGCGCCCAAGTCGGTGCAGGACATCGAGGCCATCAAGCGTGACCAAGGCTGAGGTCGCGGTCATCGGCGCCGGCCCGGTCGGCTGCGCCCTCGCCCTCGCGCTGCAACACGGCGGCCGCCCGGTCCTGCTGTGCGCCAGACCCGGGCCCGCGGCGATGCGCCCGGCCCGGTTCCGTCCGATCGCGCTGTCGCACGCCAGCCGGCTGATCCTGGCGCGCATCGGCGCCTGGGAGCCGCTGCAGCCGACGCCGATCCGCGCCATCCATGTATCGCAGGCGGGCCATTTCGGCCGCACGCGCCTCGAGGCCGCCGATGCGGGCGTGCCGGCGCTGGGATACGTGCTCGATTACGGCGATCTGGCCGCTTGGCTGCTTCACCTGGCGCAGGCGCGCGGGATTCCGGTCGCGGCCGAGGCGCCGGCGGCGGCGCTGCGGGTGCATGCGGAAGGAAGCGCGCAGGGCAATGCGCCCGATGCGCTTGAGAAGGACTACCACCAGGAAGCGCTGGTGGCGCTGGTGGGCACCGATCGCCCCGCCACCACTACGGCATTCGAGCGCTTTACCCCCGAAGGCCCGCTCGCGCTGCTGCCCCTGGGCGCTCGCCATGCCGTGGTCTGGGCGACTGCGCCGCAACGCGCCGCGGAACTGGCCGCCATGGGCGAGGCGGGCTTTCTGGCCGCCCTGGGCGCCGCGTTCGGCACCCGCGCCGGCGCGTTCGTCGCGGCGGGGGAACGCGGTCGCTTCCCGCTCACGCTGCGGGTGCGCGCCTCCCGCATCGGCCTCAGGCAAGCCTACGTCGGCAACACCTCGCAGAGCCTGCACCCGGTCGCCGGCCAGGGCCTGAACCTCGGGCTGCGCGACGCCTGGGACCTGGCGCGACTGTTGCGGGATGCCGAGGATCCCGGTGATGCGCGCCTGCTGGCCCGCTACGCCGCGGCGCGAAGACCGGACGCCATGGCCACCATCCGCGTCACCGACCTGCTGGCCGGGGCTTTCACCGGCGGCGGGCCCCTGCTGGGCGCCGCACGCGGCGCGGCCATGACCGCACTGGATGCGTTCGCGCCTGCGCGCCGCTTTTTTGCGCGCCGCATGATCTTTGGCACCGCCGCCGTTCCCTGATTTTCCCTTTGCGGTGTTTGCGCAGCGCAACAGCGATGTTTTTCGGCAACGAAACGGGATAGAATTCGCTCCCCTCGCGACAGATCCCACACCACCGCAATCAATGCAGCTTGGCGTGCACACCCTGAGCAACGGATTGTTCGTCGCTCCGATGGCGGGGGTGACCGACCGCCCGTTCCGCAGCCTGTGCCGCCGCTACGGCGCCGGGCTGGCGGTGTCGGAGATGGTTTCCTCGCGTCCCGAGCTGCGCCACAGCCGCAAGTCGCGCCTGCGCCGGGAGCATGAAGGTGAAACGCAGGGCCCGGCCGGCCCCGTTTCGGTGCAGATCGTCGGCGCCGACCCGGCGCTGATGGCCGAGGCGGCCCGGTTCAACGTCGACGAGGGCGCCGACATCATCGACATCAACATGGGTTGCCCGGCGAAGAAAGTGTGCAACCTCGCCGCCGGCTCGGCCCTGCTGGAGAACGAGCCGCTGGTGGCACGCATCCTGGAGGCGGTGGTGGCCGCGGTTAAGGTCCCGGTCACCCTGAAGATCCGCACCGGCCCGGCGCCGGAGCGCCGCAACGCGGCGCGCATCGCGCGCATCGCCGAGGGCGCCGGGATCCGGCTGCTCGCGGTGCACGGCCGCACCCGCGCCTGCGGTTTCCGCGGCGAAGCGGAGTACGACACCATCGCCGGGGTGAAGGCCGCGGTGCGGATCCCGGTGATCGCCAACGGCGACATCGCCACCGGCGCCGACGCGAAGCGGGTGCTGGCGCGCACCGGCGCCGACGGGCTGATGATCGGCCGCGGCGCGCACGGCCGGCCGTGGATCTTCCGCGAGATCGCGCATTTCCTCGCCACCGGCGAAGCGCTCCCCGGCCCGACCCCCGCCGAGCAGCGCGCGCTGGTGTTAGAGCACCTGCGCGGCCTGTACGAGCTCTACGGCGAGGACCTGGGCCTGCGCGTGGCGCGCAAGCACCTGGGCTGGTACCTGCGCCCGCTCCCCGGGGGCGAAGAGTTCCGCCGCCGCGCCTGCGCCATCGAATCGGCCCCGCAGCAGCTCGACGCGGTGGCGCGCTTCTACGACAGGCTGCAGGCGTGAGGCGCAGTTCCGAGCTCGCCGAAGCCGTGAAGCGCGCCCTGGAGCGCTACTTCAAGGACATGGACGGCGAGAAGCCCACGGCGATCTACGACATGGTGCTGAAGAACATCGAGAAGCCCCTGATCGAGACCGTGCTCCTCAAGGCCTCGGGCAACCAGTCGCAGGCCGCGGCGATGCTCGGCATCGACCGCAACACCCTGCGCAAGAAAATCCAGCAGCTGCGGATCAAGGCGTGAAGGTCGGCAGGGCGCTGCTCAGCGTCTCGGACAAGGCGGCGGTGGTCGAGTTCGCCCGCGCCCTCGCCGGCATGGGCGTCGCCCTGCTCTCCACCGGCGGCACCGCGAGGCTGCTGGAGAAGGAAGGCATACCGGTGACCGAGGTCTCGGCCCATACCGGCTTGCCGGAGATGCTCGACGGCCGGGTCAAGACCCTGCACCCGAAGATCCACGGCGGCCTGCTGGCGCGGCGCGACTCGCGCGAGCACATGGCGCAGATCGACCGGGCGGGCATCCCGCCCATCGACCTGCTGGTGGTGAACCTGTATCCGTTCCAGGCCACGGTCGCCGACCCCGACTGCCCGCTGGAGGAGGCGATCGAGAACATCGACATCGGCGGGCCGGCGATGCTGCGCGCGGCGGCCAAGAACTACGGCGGCGTCGCAGTGGTGGTGGACCCGGCCGATTACGGCCGCGTGCTGGAGGAGATCCGCGCCACCGGCGGCGTCGCCGAGGCGACGCGCTTCATGCTGGCGCAGAAGGTCTACGCGCACACCGCCGCCTACGACGGCGCCATCGCCAACTACCTGAGCTCGCTGGAGGGCGACAACCGGCGCGGCGCCTTTCCCGGGGTGCTCAACCTGCAGCTGTTCAAGCGCCAGGACATGCGCTACGGGGAGAACCCCCACCAGAGGGCGGCGTTCTACCGCGACGCGCATCCGGTGCCCGGCGGCATCGCCGCCTTCTCCATCCTGCAGGGCAAGGAGCTGTCCTACAACAACATCGCGGATGCGGACGCGGCCTGGGAATGCGTCAAGAGCTTCGCCGAGCCCGCCTGCGTCATCGTCAAGCACGCCAACCCCTGCGGCGTGGCGATCGCCGACGGCCCGCTGGCCGCCTACCGCAAGGCCTTCGCCACCGACCCGAGCTCGGCCTTCGGCGGCATCATCGCCTTGAACCGGGCGCTGGACCGCGCCGCCGCGGAGCAGATCGGCAGGCAGTTCGCCGAGGTCATCATCGCCCCGCGCGTCGAGCCAGCGGCGCGCGAGTCTCTTGCCGGCAAGCAGAACCTGCGCGTGCTGGAAGTGCCGCTTGCGCACGAGGTACAGCCCCACGACTACAAGCGCGTCGGCGGCGGCCTGCTGGTGCAGTCCAGCGACGCCGCCACGCTGGAACGCAAGGCGCTGAAGGTGGTGACCAAGAGGCAGCCCGACGAGGCGCAGTGGAACGACCTGCTGTTCGCCTGGAAGGTGGCGAAGTTCGTCAAGTCGAACGCGATCGTGTTCTGCCGCGGCGGTGCCACGCTCGGTGTCGGCGCCGGGCAGATGAGCCGCATCGACAGCGCGCGCATCGCCTCGATCAAGGCGGCGAACGCGAAACTGTCGCTGGCCGGTTCGGCAGTCGCCTCGGACGCGTTTTTCCCGTTCCGCGACGGCCTCGACGAAGTCTTGGATGCCGGCGCCGGGGCGGTGATCCAGCCCGGCGGCAGCGTGCGCGACGAGGAGCTGATCGCCGCCGCGGACCAGCGCGGCGCGGCGATGGTGTTCACCGGCCTGCGCCACTTCCGGCACTGAGGGCGGGGCGGCCGCGATGAAGCTCCTGGTGATCGGCTCCGGCGGGCGCGAGCACGCGCTTGGCTGGAAGCTGGCGCAGAGCCCGAAGGTGCAGAAGGTGTTCCTCGCCCCCGGCAACGGCGGCACCGCCGCCGAGAGCGGGCTGGAGAACGTGGCCATCACCGGCATCCCGGACCTGATCGGCTTCGCGAAGCAGCAGCAGGTCCACCTCACCGTGGTCGGCCCCGAGGCGCCGCTCGCCGCGGGCGTGGTGGACGCCTTCCAGGCGGCGGGCCTGCGCATCTTCGGCCCGCTGCGCGCCGCGGCGCAGCTGGAGGCGTCCAAGGATTTCGCCAAGCGCTTCATGGCGCGCCACGGCATTCCGACCGCGCGCTACGAGAGCTTCACCGACCCCGCCGCGGCGAAGGCCTACGTGGCGCGCAACGGCGCGCCGATCGTGATCAAGGCCGACGGCCTCGCCGCCGGCAAGGGCGTGGTGGTGGCCGCCACCACTGCGGAGGCGAACGCCGCCATTGACGACATGCTGGTGGGCGGCAGGCTGGGGGCGGCCGGCGACAGGCTGGTGATCGAGGAGTTCCTCGAGGGCGAGGAGGCGAGCTTCATCGTCATGGCCGACGGCGCGCGCGCCCTGCCGATGGCCACCAGCCAGGACCACAAGCGGCTGCGGGACGGCGATCTGGGCCCCAACACCGGCGGCATGGGCGCCTATTCGCCGGCGCCGGTGGTGACCCCGCAGCTGCACGCCCGCGTCATGCGCGAGATCATCCAGCCTGCGATCGCCGGCATGGCGAAAGACGGCACGCCCTATGTCGGCTTCCTCTACGCCGGTCTGATGATCGACAAGGCCGGCAGTCCGCGAACGCTCGAATTCAACTGTCGCCTCGGCGACCCGGAGACCCAGCCGATCCTGCTGCGCCTGAAGTCCGACCTGCTGCAGCACATGGAGCAGGCCCTCGAGGGCCGGTTGGACGGCGCCAGGGCCGAATGGGACCGGCGCGCCGCGCTGGGGGTGGTGCTGGCGGCGGCCGGCTACCCCGGCGAACCGCGCCGGGGCGACGCCATCGAGGGCCTGACGCGGGCAACGGAGGACTGCCGCGTGTTCCATGCCGGCACCCGGCTGCAAGGCAAGGCGGTGCTCAGCAACGGCGGCCGGGTCCTGTGCGTCACCGCGCTCGGCGATTCGCTCAAGATGGCGCGGGCGCGCGCCTACGAAACGGTCGATCGGATCGGCTTTGAGGGCATGCAGTACCGGAAAGACATCGGTCATCGCGCGCTGAGGAAGGGCTGAGTGCAATGGACCTCAGGGCGGTCCGCGACTACTTCTGCGGCCTGCAGCAGCGCATCGTGCGCGCGCTGGAGACCCTGGAGGGCGGCCGTTTCCTGTCCGATTCCTGGGAGCGCCCGGAGGGCGGCGGCGGGACCACCCGGGTGCTGGAGGACGGTGCGCTGTTCGAGCGCGCCGGCGTCGCCTTCTCCCATGTCTCGGGAGCGCTACTGCCGCCCTCGGCGAGCGCCTCGCGCCCGCAGCTTGCCGGCCGCGGCTTCGAGGCCACCGGCGTGTCCCTGGTCCTGCATCCGCGAAACCCCTATTGCCCGACGGTGCACATGAACGTGCGCCTGTTCACCGCGACCAAGGCGGGGGAGCAGCCGCTGTGGTGGTTCGGCGGCGGCATGGACCTCACGCCCTATTACGGCTTCGAGGAGGACGCGCGCCATTTCCACGCCACCTGCCGGCGCGCCCTGGATCCGCACGGAGTCGAGCGCTACCCCCGCTACAAGAAGTGGTGCGACGAGTATTTCTTCCTGAAGCACCGCAACGAACCGCGCGGCATCGGCGGCATTTTCTTCGACGACCTTGCCGAGCCTGATTTCGACGGCGCCTTCGCCCTGGTCCGGTCGGTGGGCGAGCATTTCCTGACTGCCTACACGCCGATCGCCCAGAAGCGACGCGGCATGCCCTACGGCGAGCGCGAGCGCGAGTTCCAGGCCTGGCGGCGCGGGCGCTACGCGGAATTCAACCTGGTGTTCGACCGCGGCACCCTGTTCGGCCTGCAATCGGGCGGGCGCACCGAGTCCATCCTGATGTCCATGCCGCCGCGTGTGGCCTGGCGCTACGGCTGGAGCCCGGCCCCGGGCACGCCCGAGGCCGCGCTATTCACCGATTTCCTCAGGCCGCGGGACTGGGCCTAGCGGCCCGGCGCCCTGCGCCGATCAGGGCAGTTCGGCACCCAGGCGATGATGCTTCTGCGCGTCGCCAGGGCGGCCGTCGCGCTCGGCCAGGCGTGCGAGCGCAAGGTGCACCGCGCGCGATTTCTCGAACGACAGGCTGGCCTCGAGGTAATCGCGCGACTTGCCCCAGAGGCCGGCCTGCTTGCACAGGCGCCCGAGCGCGAGCAGCAGCCGCGGGTCCTCGGCGTGCGCGGGCAGCCAGCGCTCGGCGCGCTCCAGGCGCGCCCGCGCCTCGCGCTCCAATTCCGGCGGCTCCAGCGGCGGCAACTCGGCGAACTGCGCCACCAGCGCGTCGCTCCAGTCCGCGTTCAGGCTGTTCTCGATGATTTCGCGCGCCAGCGCGGCCTCGCCCAGCGCGGTGGCGTGCGCCGCCGCGGCCGCGGCCACGCGCGGGTGCAGCCGGTCTGCGGCCGGGATGCTGCGCCAGCGCGCCGCCAGCGGCGCCCGGTCCCCGGCGGCACGAGCCAGCAGCTCGGTCTGCGCCTGGACACGGTACTCCTCGGCGATCGCCGGGTCGATGGCGGCGCGCTTGCCCAGCATGGAGGCGAGGCGCAGCACCTCTGCCCAGTTCTGCGCGCCGCGCTCGGCGCGCAGCAGCATGCGCGCGGCGGCGATGTTGCGCGGGCCGGCGCCGTGCAGGCTGCGCAGGGCGTCGCGCGCGCCGGTGAAATCGCCCTCGTCCAGGGCCAGCTCGGCCCTGGTCAGGAGCATGGCCGCCTGCATCGACTCGCCCACGTTGCCGGCTCGCTCCAGCCAGAGGTCGCGCCGCTCGCGCTGGCGCAGCTGGTGGGCGGCGCGCGCCGCGATCAGCGCCGCAGGTCCGGGGGCGGCGCCCGCTTCCCAAGCGAGTACGGCCTCCTTCTCGGCGCGCGCGTAGCGGCCCTCGTAGTAGGCCTGCAGGGCGGCGGCAAGCGCGAGCTGCGCCTGCTCGCGGCGGCGGCGCCCGCGGTAGGCACGCACCTGCGCCGGCAGCGCCAGCGTGTGGCGCACCAGCCCCAGCGCCAGGTAGAGGGCCGTAAACGCGGCGGCCAGCGCCGCAACCGATAGGAGCAGAGAAACCTCGACGCGCCAGGGCGGCACCACCAGCACCACCACGGCCTCGCTGAGGCGGCCCACCACCGCCAGCGCCACGGCGGCGGCGAACACCGCGACCAGCCAGAACAGGCCCCTCACGGCCTCAGGAACTCACTTGCGCTGGCGCGCAGTCTTGAAGCCGCGCACCGCATCCAGGCTGTCGCTGATCGTCGGCGCCTCGAAGCTGAGGGTTGCCGACGACAACTGCTTCAGCTGCGCCAGCGCGCCCTGCGCCGCCTTCGAGCGGGCGTCGAAATAACGCTGGATCCAGCCCTGCGCCGCGCGCAGGTCCTCGCGGTATCCCGCCTCGTTGCGCGTCAGCAGCGACAGGCGCGCATTGAGCAGCCGCAGCTTCAGGTTCTCGCGCAGGAAGTAGGCCTGCGCCGGCGGCAGCAGCGGCGGCTCCTGGCCCTCGACCCGGCGCACCACCACCAACTGGCGCAATTCGCGCCAGATTTCCGATCCGAGGCGCTCGGCCATGCCTTGCGGCTCGGCCGGCTTGCCGGCCTTGGCGGCGGCGCCGGCTTCGCCTCGGCCGCGCTCTGCGGTTCGCTCCTCGTAGGCGAGCGGCAGGGCGTCCACCGAGGCGATCAGCCCGTCCAGGCGCAGGCTCATGCCGGGAAGATCGAGCGTGGGCAGAGCCTTCAGGCGCTCGATGTCGCGCGCCAAGGCGCGGCGCACGACCAGGAACTGCGGCCGGTCCGAGCGCGACAGCCGGCTCTCGGCCAGCTGCAGCGCGAGCAAAGCGGCACGCACGTTGCCCGAGAGCAGCAACTGCTGCTGCGCGATGGCAAGCACCTGCTCGATCTCCGCCAGCTGCCATTCGTCGCGGTTGCGTGCCAGCTCCTGGTACAGCGCCTCGAGCGCCGAGTGCTGGGCCTGCGATTCGGCCAGGCGCGATTCCATCGCGCTCAGCCGCGCCTGCGCCTCGCGCAGCCCTTCCTGCGCCTGGCGCGCCACGGCGCGCGCCTCGCGGCTCTCGGCTTCGATGTCGCGCAGGCGTCGAGCCAGTTCCTCCTGGGTCGAGCCGATCCGGCTGCGGGTGTCGAGCCAGAGCGCCGCCACCACGGCGGCCAGGACCGCGAGGCCGAGCGCAATCAGTCGCAGGCGCTGGCGGCCGCTTGCCGGCCCGGCGCCGGCGGCCGCAAGCGTGGGCTGAGGGTTGGCGGGTTCGCTCATCTCGGTTCAGTTTCCCTGCGCGAAGTATGCCACCAGCCGTTGGAGCATTTCGCCATCGCCGGGCCCGGCCACCACGGCGCGCGCCACGCCGAGCCGCGCCGCCGCCTCGGCTAGGCGCGGGTGCGGAACGAACAGCGGCGTGGCCCGCAGCAGGCGCGCGCCGGCCTCCCCCAGCAGCGCCGCGAGGTTGCCGAGCGCCTCGGCGGAGTTGACCGTCACCGCATCAAGGTCGCCCCGCGCCCAGGCGAGCAGCAGCGGCGCGGGGTCGGCCCGTGGCCGGACCCTGCGGTAGCACTCGGCGTACTCCACCACGGCGCCGCGCGCCTGCAGCGCCGCGCGCAGAAACTCGCGTCCGCCCTCGCCGCGGATGATGACTACGCGGCAGCCCCGGATCGCGGCGAGCGCCGGCAAGGCGAGCAGCGCCTCGCTGTCGGCAAGCCCCTCGGGCGCAAGTACGCCTCGCACCCCCCTGTCCTGCAGCAGACGCCGCGTGCCGGCGCCGACCGCTGCGGCGCGAACCCCGTCGGGCCAGGGCCGGTCGAGCAGCGCCAGGCCGCGCTCGACGGCGTTGGCGCTGACGAAGATCGCGAAGTCGAACTCGCCGAGGCGGCCGAGCAAAGCGCGGGCCGGGGCCGGATCGAGCGCCTCGGCGATCTCGATCGCGGGAAACACGATCGCCTCGCCGCCGGCCTCTCCGATCAGGCGCGCAAGCGCCTCGGACTGGTGCAGCGGCCGCGTCACCAGGATGCGGCGGCCCGCCAGCGGCCCGCTCATGAGCCCAGCGCAGCCAGGATTTCCGTGGCGCCGCGCCGCCGCAGGAGCTGCGCGGCCTGCTCACCCAGCCTCTCCGGGCCCGCGGCCGGACCCTCGCATTGGGCACGCGCGATGCGCCCTCCGTCGGGGGAGGCCACCAGCGCACGCAGCCGCAGCGATCCCCCGGAGAGTTGCGCGTGCGCGGCAAGCGGTATGGCGCAATTGCCCCCGAGCGCGCGGCTGACCGCGCGCTCGGCACGCACGCAGGCGCTGGCCTCCGGGTCGGCCAGCGCCGCCGCAAGCGCGCGCACCTCGCCGCTCTGCGCAAGGCACTCGATGCCGAGCGCCCCCTGGCCCGGTGCCGGCAGGCTGTCCTCGAGCGAGAGCCGGCCGCGGATCCGCGCCTCCAGCCCCAGGCGCTTCAGACCCGCCGCGGCAAGCACCACGGCCGCATAGTCGCCCCGGTCCAGTTTCGCCAGCCGGGTTTCCACGTTGCCGCGCAGCGGCCGGATCTGGAGTCCCGGATGGCGCGCCGCGATCTGGGCCTGGCGGCGCAGGCTGGAGGTGCCCACCACCGCGCCGCCGGGAAGCGCGGCGAGGGAATCGAACCGGCTGCAGACGAATGCGTCGCGCGGATCGTCGCGGTCGCAGATCGCGGCCAGCGCGAACCCGGACGGCAGTTCGGCCGGCAGGTCCTTCATCGAATGCACGGCAAGGTCGGCCCGCCCCTGCGCCAGCGCCGCCTCCAGCTCCTTGATGAACAGGCCCTTGCCGCCCTGCTTGGCGAGCGACACCTCCGGCAGCTCATCGCCGCGGGTGCTCAGCGCCAGCAACTCCACGCGCAGGCCGGGATGCGCACCCTCCAGGCGCGCCTTGACGTGCTCGGCCTGCCAGAGCGCCAGGCGGCTGCGCCGGGTGGCGATCACGATCCGGTCAATCACGCCGGTTCTCCGCCGCCCGCTGCCGCAGCGCCTGCCACTGCCTCGAATATCAGGTGCAGGCGCCCGCCGGTGTTCTCCGGCGCCGTGCGGCTGCCGCCCCTGCCGCTGCCCTGCTGCGGCGCGCGCACGCCCGCGGGCTGCGCATTGTCGAGCAGCGCCATTGCGCGCAGGAAGAATTTCGCGGCCCGCGCCAAGTCATGCTCGGCGGCGAGGATGACGCCGAAGGCGAGCGCGTTGACGGCGATCAGGACGCGCGCGATCAGGCCCGGGTTGCAGAAGTCCGTGAGGGCGTCGGTCCGGGGGTTTTGCCTTATACTGGCCATTGTCGGCAAGCGGTGCTTAAGCGCATTCTATTCCTCTATCCCGCATGGCTTTTCCGAAGAACAGAACCGCGCGCGCTGCCGGGCAGCGGTCGGGTCGGTCCCGGGTCAGGCAACCCTGGTCGGGTCGCTTCAGCGAGCCGGTGGATGCGTTCGTGCAGCGCTTCACCGCGTCGGTCGCGTTCGATCGCCGGCTGGCAAGGCACGACATCGCCGGCTCGATCGCGCACGCGC